>JBKHEJ010000115.1:0-8790 GCA_046540855.1 Nitriliruptoraceae bacterium | reverse complement strand
GGGGAGCTCGCATCGATCCGCTCCACCTCGGCGTCCACGTCGCGGCCGTCGCCGAGATCGGGCACGGACCCGAGCCCGCCAGCGTCATGGTCGTGGCTAGCCGGGTGGGCCTGACGTACGAGCCCCGAGAAGCTGGTCCGCCCCCATCGCCGGTCGAGCCGGCGGGTCGCCGGACGCGCCTCGAGCACCGGAATCTCAGCCGACGGCGCCTCCCAGCGGGGCGCGGCGGCGATGGCCCTGACGACCTCCACCCCCAAGCTGCCCTCGGACCCCGCAGCCAGCGCAGCCACGTCCGCGAGGAACCGGTCGTCCCCGGCGCCTCGGACCCGGTCGGCGGCCGCGTCGAGGTAGCCGGCAGGGTCGAGCGTCGCGTCGGTGCCCTCCAGGGCGTGCCCGTGCAGCAGGCTCGCGAGCGCCGCGTCCTGGCTGTCCGCCAGCGGCCCCCACCACACGACGGCGCGGTGCTGGGCCCGCGTGAGCGCGACGTAGGCGAGCCGCAGCTGCTCGGTGCGCTCCTCCCAGTGCGCCAGCGCGAGGTTGCGTTGCCGGCGGGGATCGTGCGGATCCACCTCGACGTCGAGGGTGATGGCCCGGTCGAGGTCGTCGATGTCCGGGTCGTGGAACCGCAGCAGGGTGTCGTCGCCCTTGCGTCTGCCGTCCCACAGATCGGGGCAGAGCACGACGGGGTACTGCAGCCCCTTGCTGCCGTGGATCGTCACGACCCTGACGGCCTGCGCGTCCGCCTCGAGCCGCAGCTCGGTGGCGGTCCCGGCCGGGAGCCCCTCGGCGGCGTCGGTGCGGCGCGCAGCCAGCCACTCCACCAGGGTGTTGCCGGTCGCACCCGAGGCGACCTCCTCCCCATGGAGCAGCTCGAGGAGGTGCCGCAGGTTCGTGAGCCGGCGGTCACCGTCCTCCCAGCGCAGCAGGCGGGTCGCGACGCCCTCCTCCTCCATGACCTGTTGCACGGCGGCGAGGACCCCGTCACGCTGCCACCGCTCCCCCCAGCGGGTCAGCGACGCGATCCAGGTGTCCCACCGTGCGGCGAGATCGGCGGTGCCCGGCTCGGCGGTCTCCAGTGCCTCGAGCTCAGCGAGCAGGGTGGCAGCGTCCCGCCCGAACAGGCGCGTGGCGGCTGCCGCGACCGCGGACCGCTGCGCGCTGGGCCGCAGCATGGCGACCAGCAGCCGCTGCAGCGCCTCGGCCTCCTCGGTCTCGAACACGCTGCCGCCGCGCTGGATCACCGCGGGGATGCCCGCCTCGGTGAGCGCCTGCTGGACGGCGAGCGCCCGTCGGTTGGTCCGGACCAGCACGGCGAGGTCCTGCGGCGCCAGCGGCGCGCCGTCGATCCGGACACCACCGGCGAGCAGGCCCGCAGCCACGTCGGCGACGTCGCGGGGCAGGGCACGGTTGGCCCAGCGCTTGACCAGCTGCGGCGGGCTCCCGCGGCGCGCGAGCTCGCCGGCGTCGCGGGTCAGCAGGCGCACCTGCAGGGCGGCCCGACCGTCGGAGGCGACCACGCGGTCCTCGTGTTCGGCGCCGACGGCGTGGTAGGGGATGTCGGGGGTGGCGAAGGCGCCGGGGTGGCCGAACAGGTGGTTGCAGGCGGCGACGAAGGACGCGTCGCTGCGGTGGTTGGTCGCGAGGGTGGCCTGCCCCGGCCGGGTGTCGCGCGCCTGCACGTAGGTGTGGACGTCGGCGCCCCGGAAGCCGTAGATGGCCTGCTTCGGGTCGCCGATGAGGATGAACGGGTCGGTCGGGGCGAACAACGCCGAGAAGATGCGCCACTGGACCGGGTCGGTGTCCTGGAACTCGTCGACCAGGGCGACGCGGTAGCGCTGGCGGATGGCGGCGAGCACGGCCGTTCGGGTGCTCGGTTCCTCGAGCGCCGCCGCGAGCCGACGCAGCAGGTCGTCGAAGGTCAGGACGGTGCGCTGGCGCTTGCGCAGGTCCAGCTCGCGCCAGAAGGTGGTCGCCGCCCGGTGCAGGAAGCGCGTCGCCGGGCGTGTGACGGCCGCGAGCAGCTCATCCGCCGCGGCCACCAGCGGCTCGTCACCGATCTGGGTACCGGGCGCGAGCTTGGAGCCGATCGCGCGGCTGGTGAACAGGGTGAAGGGCGGGTTGTCGGTGTGGTGGAGCTTCTCCGGCTCCGTCCGGGCGAGGACGGGGGGCACCTCCGGCGCGGCCGCGAGCCAGGCGTCCACCTCGCTCGCGCGCGCTGCCGCCGTCGCGTCGGTGTAGGTCCTCTGCCGGGGGTTCTCGAACGCCCCGGCCTGCGCGAGCTGCCCGAACAGCTCGAGCGCGCGGTCCCGGCCGCCTCCCCGCCACACCGCCGCGAACCGCGCCAGGGCGTCCCGCCATGGTGCGAGATCACCGGCGTCGGCGTCCTCGATGCGGGGGGACAGCTGCAGCGTCGGCAGGCCGGCGACCAGCCGGGCCAGGGCCGCGAGCCGTTCCCGGTCCACACCGCCCACCGCCTGCAGGTACCGGACCCAGGTGGGGTCGGCCGGTCGCAGCTCGCGGGCGAGATGGTCGTCGACGAGCTCGCCGAGCAGGTCCGCATCGTCCTCGAGGAGGACCGCATCGAACTCCACCCCGGCCTCCAGCGCCGCATGCCGCAGCATGGTCTGGCAGAACCCGTGGATCGTGGAGATGGTGGCCTCGTCCAGCTGCGTCGCCGCCTGCCGGAGGCGCTCGAGCCGCAACCGCAGCTGGGCGTCGACGTCCGAGGCCTGCTCGGCGCTGGTGACGAGGTGGTCGAGCACGACGTCCTCGGTCGGCGTCCAGGCCGCACCGGCGGCGAGCCGGCCCTCGACCACCTCGGCGGCCTCGGCGAGCCGCCGCCGGACCCGGTCCCGCAGCTCCGCGGTGGCCGCCCGCGTGAAGGTCACGAGCAGCAGCTCGGGAAGCTCGATGCCGTGCTCGGCGACGTAGCGGACCGCCAGGGAGGTCAGCGTCCAGGTCTTGCCGGTCCCGGCGCTGGCCTCCAGCGCGAGCGAGGCCGTGGGCAGCTCACCGTCGGCGGCGAAGGTGGCGCTCATGCGCGGCCCTCCGCGGCCAGCAGCGGGCCCCACAGGCGCATCGCCTCCGCAGCGAAGGGGTGGCGCGCGGCGACCTCCGCCAGGTCGGTGTCGGCGCCGAGCGCCTGGACGACGTAGGGGTCCGCACCGTCGGAGAGGACCGGGTCGAACCGCTGCCAGGCCGCCGTCTCGGCGGCGGCGATCGCCGCGTCGTGCTCCTCGCCTTCGGACCGTGCCTTGGCGTAGGCCTCCGAGGTCGCGGGCAGCAGCGGGAGCAGCTCGCGGTGGCCCCGGACGTACAGCTCCACGAGCCATCCCAGCTCGGTGTGCGCGTCGACCTCAGCGCTGGCGGGGTCGAGGCGGATCGGTGTGGCGGCACGCGCAGGGTCGTCCTTGTGGCGGCCGATCAGGACAGCGGTGGG
Organism: Nitriliruptoraceae bacterium; assembly: GCA_046540855.1. Lineage (GTDB taxonomy): Bacteria > Actinomycetota > Nitriliruptoria > Nitriliruptorales > Nitriliruptoraceae > T1Sed10-7. The sequence goes on along the minus strand of JBKHEJ010000115.1, from coordinate 5,351 downwards.
GCTCCGGCTCGGGTCGCTGGCGGCGAGGACGAGCACGCGGGTCCAGGCAGCGAGGCGGTGCTTGGCGCCGATGCGCGACACGGTCACGTCCACGATCGTGTCACCGCGCAGCTCGACGGTGCCGGAGAGGCGGGCCGTGGCCGCACCGGTGACGGTCGCATCCAGCGGCACGACCACGTCGACGGGGGCGGTGCGGACCGGGCCGTCGAACCGCTCGAGCTGCGCCACGAGCGCGCCCACGAGCTCCTCGACGCCATCGAGCGCGACGGTGCCGAGCCCCCCGGCCGGGGTGGTGCGCGCCGCCAGCGTGGCCTCGCGCCACCGTTCCACCTTCCGACCAGCGAGGTGGTCGTCCAACCGCGCCTGCCCGAGCGAGTAGCGCTGCAGGTGGTCGAGCTCGGTCGGGTCCCGGTCCGTCAGGCGCACCTCGTCCCGCCCCAGGCTGAGGCCGAGGCGGCGCTGGAGCAGGAACCGCACCGGGTGCTGGAGGAACCGGACGAGCTCCTCGAGGTCGAGGGCGTCGAGGTCGATGAGGTCCGCCGGGGGTGGCGGCAGCACGCCGGTGACGAAGGGGGCGGCGTGGCCGCGGGCCCGCTGGGCGGCCCGAGCGGCGGCGAGGTGCGCGGGGTCGAAGGCGCGCGGGAGCACGGTCTCGCCGGGCTGGGCGGGACGGAAGTAGCGGGGGCTGTGGGGTTGCAGCGGGTGCGCGGTCACGAGCGGCGTGGCGTCGTCGACGCTGGCGCGCAGCACGTCGAGCAGCTCGCTGATCGGGACCGCCGGTTGACGCTCCTCGTTGGTGCGCGGGTCGTGGCCGGTGGTGGTGATGATGAGGTGCTCCTCGGCAGCCAGGATCGCGTCCAGCAGCAGCTGTCGGTCCTCGAGGCGCGGGTCCGGGTCACCGGGGCGGCGCGGGACCTCGAGCAGGTCGAACCCCAGCGGGCTGCCGGCGCGCGGCAGCGCCCCGTCGTCCATGCCGACCAGGCAGACGACCCGGTGCGGCAGGTTCCGCAGCGGCACCATGCCGGTGACGGTGATGGCTCCGGTCCCGGTGGCGGGCCGGCCGCTCGTTGCCGTGAGACGGTCCGCCAGCACCCCCCGCACCTCCTCGAGGGTGAGCTCGACCGTGCTGGTCTCCCCGTCGCCGTCGGCAGCGGCGTCCACGACCTCGGCGAGGACCCGGCGGACGGCGGCCAGGTCGTCGGTCAGCGCCGCGGACCGGTCCGGTCCCGGGCCGGGGTCGAACACCCGGTCCAGCACCGTGGCGAGCGCCGCCTGCCACGCGGCGATGTCGCGCGGCTCGGTGAGATCGTCGAGGCAGGCGAAGAGCGCGTCCGTCGCCGCGCTGACCCGGCCGAGGAGGTCGAGCCCGTCCCCCTCGACCTCGTCGAAGGGACGCACGCCGCCGACCAGCCGGGCACCGTCGTCGGCCATCGCCGCACCCAGCGTCCAGCGGTCCAGACCGGCGCGCCAGGTGTGGGCGTCGTCGTCGAGCCCGAGCAGCGCGGCACGGTGCTCGGCGTCCCGCCCCCAACTGACACCGCAGCCCAGGAGCCACCCCGGCAGCCGCGCGAGGTCCGCAGCGGTCAGCCCGAACCGGGCCCGCACGGGGGAGGTCGCCAGCAGGTCCAGCACCTGCGAGGCTCCGGCGCGTCCGGTGGCCTGCTCGAGCAGCCTGAGCAGGGCGCCAGCCACGGCGCTGGTCTCGCCCAGGGAGCGGTCCGCCACCCGGACCGGCAGGTCCTCCGGCCCGTCGGCCGGGGCAGCGCTGCCGCCGTGGCGGGACGGGAAGGCCGCCGGCAGCAGGGGCGCCACCGCCGCGACATCCGGGGTCAGGACCACGATGTCGCGCGGCTCGAGGGTGGGGTCGTCCTCGAGGAGCCCGAGCAGGACCTCCCGGAGGACCTCGAGCTGCCGGACGAGGCCGTGGCAGGTGTGCACCTGCACGGAGCGGTCACCGGCGGCGCGCGGCAGCGCTGGCAGGGGTGCCGTCCCGCCCCGCCGACGGTCGGCACGGACGTCGTGCTGGAGCACCTTGAGGACCGTCGCCGGCGCCGCGGCCCCGTCCACCTGCTCACACTGCCACGCCGGCTCGTCAGCGAGGACCTCGCTGCCGCCGAGCAGGGGGTGCAGCACCGTGTGGGCGTCGCGGGCGCGCGAACCGCTGGCGACCAGCAACGGGTTGGACGGGACCGGACGGGGCTCCGCGACCGACCAGGCGGGGCAGGGGGTGACGACGTGGAGGGTGACCGGAACGCGGCTCGCCGCCGCCACGAGCAGGTCCCGGTGCCGGGGCGGTACCGACAGCACGCCGAACACCGTGACGGCCGGTGGCAGCACCCCCGGCAGCGGGCCGGTCGACCGCAGCGCCTCGATCGCCCGGTCGAACCGTTGGTCGGGGCTCGGTGCTCCCACCTGCCGCTCCAGCCGGCGCCAGAGCACCGGCTGCCAGGCCAGGTTCGCGGCCAGGGGTGCCCCCTCACCGTCGACGGCGGCGCCGTCGCGCCACGCGGCGATCATGTCGGGCCGGTACAGCGCGTAGCGGTCGAACAGATCGGCGATGCGCCGCGCCAGAGGGAAGCGGCGGCGCGGGGCCGGTCGCCCCTCCTCGGTCAGGTGGGTGCGCAGCGGGAGCAGCTCGGGATCGTCCGGGAGCTCGTCCAGCAGCCGCAGCAGCGGCCACACCAGCCGGTCGGGCGCCCAGGGATCGCCCCCCTGCGGCGGGTCGCCGACGGCGGCCGCGACGATCCGCTGGATCAGCCCGCCGAGGAACGGGAAGCTCAGGTTGGCGGCGACCCCGCCCTCCTCGGCCGTGGCGCCGAGCACCCCGCTGAGGCGCTGGGCGAGCCACCGCTCCATGCCCCGGCTCGGGACCGCGATCTCGATGGTGGCGAAGGGGTCCTCGGGGGGGTCGGTGCGCAGCCGTTCGGCGAGGTGGTCGGCTAGGACGGCCACCGAGGTGGCACGGACCACCTCGACGCCGCCGACCACACCCACCGCGTCCGTTTCCTCCAGCACGTCGTTCCGCCCCTCGCCTGCTGCGTCGCCTGCAACCTCGTCCGGCGTCGCCACCTCGACGACGACCTCGACGACGACCTCGACGTCAACCTCGACCTCTCCGTGGCGATGGGAGCGTAACGACGGGCTGCGACAGCCCTCGTGGGCGCTGGCGCGGCTGACGGGTCGCGGGGCGCGGGGGCCTAGGCTCCCGCCACCGGCCGGGAGGGGACCGACGTGGACGTACGCTGCGAACTCGACGACGAGGACATCCTGACCGTCACGCTCGATGACGGGGACAAGAACACCCTCACGCCCGAGCGGTTCGAGGCGCTCATCGCGGCCCTCGACGACCACCCGCAGGCGGTCGCGGTCGTGCTCCAGGGCCGGGACGGTGTGCTCAGCGCCGGGCTGGACCTGCACTGGATGGCCGCGCACGGTCGCGCCGGCGTCGAGCAGCTCCTGCTCCTCTTCGGCCGGTGCCTGATGCGGTGGTGGACCGACCCGCGGCCGACGGTGTGCGCGGCGACCGGGCACGCCATCGCCGGGGGGACGATGCTGGCGATGGCGTGCGACCACGCCGTAGCGACCGAGGGTGGCCTGTGGGGGCTGACCGAGACCCGCGTGGGGCTCGAGCTGCCGGACTTCGGTCTGGCGCTGGCCCGGGCGAACCTGCCGGCCGACCGGCTCGAGGACCTGGTCCTACCCGGAGCGCGCATCGACGCCGCCGCAGCGGTGGAGGCAGGGTTCGCCGATGAGCTCGTCGCCGTCGCGGCCGAGTGCCGGGCGCGCTCCCGCGCCCACGCCGGGGAGCTCGCGGCGCTGCCCGCACGCGCCTACGCCGGCACGAAGCGGCGGCTTCGGGGCACGGCCGCCGAGGCGGTGCTCGCCGGCCTCGAGGACGACATCGCGATCCTGACCGCACACCTGCCGTGACCGCCGGCGCCGCCGCGGATCCAGGCGGCGGGCGCGCCGTCCGCGCCGTCCGCGCCGGAGACGAGGGCGCGCGGCAGCCCGCTCACGCCCTGGCCTGCGCTGCCAGCACCTCCAGCTCGTTCACCGCCTCCTGCAGCGCGCGGACCGCCCGGGCCGGGAGGTCGGCGGTGGCGAAGATGTCGGCGAGGGAGCGGTAGTACCAGGCGAGCTGCGCGGGGGTCGGTGTGAAGCGGGCCCAGGCCGCTGCGGGGTCCCCGTCCGGATCGGTGACGTCCGCCACGATGGCTCGCACGTTGTGCAGCTTGTCGCACAACGAGACCAGACAGGAGGGGTGGCGGGCGGCGACGAGCTCCGGGAGGTGGTCGACGTAGGCGCCCTTGCGGCTGCGCCACGTCGGCTCCGGCTCATCGTCGAGTAGCACCGCGTCCGACATCGCCTCCACGAGCTCCGCGACGTCGGCACCGAACCGGGCACGCACGTCCTCGAGCCGCCGGGCACCCCCCTGGTCCTCGACCACGTCGTGCAGCATGGCCGCGGTGGCCTGCAGCTCGCTCCCCCCGTGCTCGAGCACCAGCGCGGTGACCCCGAGCAGGTGGGTGGCGTAGGGCAGGTCCGTCCCCGTCCGGACCTGCGCCGCGTGGGCGGTCAGCGCGTAGGTGACCGCCTCCGCGAACCGGCCGGTCAGGGGGACGTGCGTGGGCACGGTGCACCTCGGGGTCGGCGTCGAAGTCCGGGTCTGCGCTGGGACGCTAGTCGCGCGTCGGGGCGGGCATCACCGCCCGCTGCTCGCACCGGCGTCGTCGGACGCGGCGTCATCGCTCGCTCGAAGCGCCGCCACGACCTCCTCCACGGCCAGCTCTGCGGCGTGGAGCCGGGCCCGGCACACCTCGACCAGGGTGGCACCGCGTGCCACCCGCTCGGCCAACTCGTCGACGCTGACGTCGTCACGCTGCAGCGCGGTGACGATCGCCTCGAGCTCGGTGACCGCGGCCTCGTAGGTCAGGTCATCATCCACGTCGTTCCCGTCCACGGGTGTCGGCTCCGTCGGTGTCACGGTCGTCCCTCCCTCCCGCGCTCCCCCTCGTCGGAGCGCATCTCGGTGCTCGCGGTGCGGGCGTCCACCCGGGACAGGAGCTCCCCGTCCACCAGCCGGGTGCGGATCCGCGCGCCGGGCGGGGTCGTGTGGACCGAGCGCACCACCTCGCCGCGATCGTCGAAGGTGATCGAGTACCCACGGGCGAGCTGCACCGCGGGGTCGGCCGCCCGCAGCTGCGCGTCGAGGACGGCCAGCCGCTGCCGCTGGGCCGGCACCGCCGCCCGTGCTGCGGCGGCAGCCAGCGTCCCAGTCTGTCGCCCGAGCGTGGCCGTCTCCCGCCGCAGCCGCGAGCCGACCAGCTCCGTGAGCTGGACCGTGGTGCGGG
>JBKHEJ010000114.1:0-8844 GCA_046540855.1 Nitriliruptoraceae bacterium | reverse complement strand
GTCCCGAGCTCCTCGAGCACCTCACCGAGGCCGCCCGGCACCTCGCGGCCGCCGTGCGCGCCCTGCTCGAGCCCGGCGCGGTCGGTGCCCCGCCGCCGGGTGGACACCGGGACGTGCAGCACAACGACCTCGACCGCGACGCGTCGGATCCGACCCCGACCGACCCCGGAGGTGCCCCGTGACCGACGCGATCGGCATCGACATCGGCGGCACGCAGTTGCGCGCCGCCGTGATCTCCCCCGAGGGCCGGATCGTGGACCGTGAACGGCGCCCGACCCCGGCCGAGGACCCGGCCAGCCTGCTCGACACCCTCGTCGCGGTGCTCGAGGACCTCGGCGACCGGCACGGTGGCGGGCTGCCGGTCGGCATCGGCATCGCCGGTCTCGTCACCGCCGACGGCACGGTGCGCTACGGCCCGAACATCGGGGTACGGGACCTGCCGCTGGCGGCCCGGTTGCACGAGCGGACCGGGGCCGAGGTCGTCGTCGCCAACGACGCCTCGCTCGCGGCGCTGGGTGAGCAGCGGGCCGGGGCGGCGCGCACGCACCAGGACCTCGTCCTGGTCACCCTCGGCACGGGTGTCGGTGGCGGGGTGGTGGTGTGTGGACGGTTGGTGACGGGAGCCCGCGGGTTCGCCGGGGAGCTCGGTCACGTCGTCGTCGCTGAGGGCGGCCGACCCTGCCCCTGCGGCAACCGCGGCTGCGTCGAAGCCTACGCCTCCGGCTCGGCGATCGGCGCGCTGGCCCGGGACCGGCTGGTCGACCCGACCACGGTGAGCAGCCTGAGGGAGCTCGAGCAGGTGTCAGGCCCGGACGTCACCGCCGCCGCGCGGGCCGGCGACGCCGTCGCGATCGAGGTGCTGACCGAGGCCGGGACCTGGCTCGGGGTCGCGCTCGGCTCGATCGTCAACGTCCTCGACCCCGAGGTGATCCTGCTCGGCGGTGGGGCGGCGGCGGCCGCGAGCCCGTGGGTGCTGCCGGCCGCGAGCGACAGCATGGCCCGGCACCTGGTCGGCTCGCACTGGCGCGAGCCGCCGCCGGTGCGGCTCGCGCAGCTCGGCGACGACGCCGGCGTGGTCGGCGCGGCCATGCTCGCGCTCGATGCCGCCGACCACGGAAGGGATCGGCCATGATCCGTCTGGTCGCCTACAACGTCTCCGGAGGGTTGGACCCGGTCACCGCCGGCAGCGTGCTGCGCGAGCTCGAGCCCACCGTGGTGTGCCTGCTGGAGCTGCCCTCGACGAAACGGTTGCGCACCCTGCTGCGCACCGCCGAGCTCGAGGTGGTCGCTCGGGCCGGGCGGCGCGGGACGGGCACCGCGATCCTGGCCCGCGAGGACGTCCGGGTCCGGGCCACCACCCTGGTCCCGCTCAGCACGCCCCGCGACGTCCCCAACCGGCAGGCGGCGCACGCCATCATCGGCGTCGCCGGGCTCGGGCTGTCCGTCACCGCCGTCCAGCTCGGGCTGCGCCCGGAGGTGCGCCGCACCAACCTCGCCGAGCTCCTCGCCTTCCTCGACACCATCGAGCAGCCGAGCGTGATCGGCTGCGACCTCAACGCCTCGGTGCGCTCGCCCGTCGTCACCGAGCTCGCGTCCCGTTACACCGACGCCTTCGGCCGGGCCGGCAGCGGGCTCGGGCTCACCTACCCGACGAGTGACCCCAGCACCCGGCAGGACTTCGTGTTCGTCGACCCCGCCCTGACGGTCACCGGGGCGTGGGTGCCCACCGGGGAGCTGGTCGATCGCGCGAGCCATCACCGCCCGGTCGTCGCCGACCTCGCGCACGCCCCGGCAGGAGCGGACCAACCGTGAGCGACAGCTACCCCCGACGCCAGGCACGCTCCCGACGGTTCAGCCTCGGGGTGCCGCGGGCCTTCACCTGCGTGCTGCGGCCGGAGGGGCCGGTCGTGCTCTTCCTCCGCTCCGACACCGGGGACGACCCCGTCACCCACCTGTGGCGCCACGACCCGGCGACGGGCCGCACCACGAAGCTGCTCGACGCCCACGCGCTCACCCCCGGGACCACGGCGCTGTCCGAGGAGGAACGGGCGCTCAGGGAGCGCACCCGCGAGCAGTCGCAGGGCGTCGTCGCCTACGCCACCGACGCGGCTGCTCGGGTGGTCGCCTGCACCCTCAACGGGCAGCTCCACACCGTCGAGGTGGCCACCGGCACGGTCGTGCACCACCCGACCGAGACGGCCGTCCTGGACCCGCGGCCCGCCCCGGACGGCCACGCGGTGGCGTTCCACGCCGCCGGCGGCCTGCACCTGCTCGAGCTCCCGGACGGTCCCGCCGGCCCGGGACGGATCCGGCAGCTCGTGGCTGAGCCCGAGGTGGCCTGGGGCCGGGCGGAGTTCGTCGCGGCCGAGGAGATGGGTCGTACGCGCGGGTTCTGGTGGTCACCGGACTCCACGCGCCTGGCGGTCGCCCGGGTCGACGAGCGGTCCGTGGCCCGCTGGACCCTGGCCGACCCCGCCCAGCCGGCTGAGCCCGCCCGCTCCCACCGCTACCCCGCGGCCGGCACCGCCAACGCCGAGGTGCAGCTGTGGGTCCTGGACCTCGCGGACCTCAGCCGCAACCGGGTGCCCTGGAGCGAGGGTGCCGACGGCTACCTCGCCACCGTCGCCTGGGCCGACGGGCCGCTGACCCTGCTCACCCAGTCCCGGGACCAGCGCAGCGCCGAGGTCCTCACGGTCGAGCCGGGCACCGGGGTGGTGACCCGGGTGCGGACCCTGACCGATCCCGCCTGGGTCGAGCCGGTCCCGGGCATGCCTGCCTGGGCCGGCGACCGGCTGGTCACCGTCGAGGACCGGGCCGACCGCGGCCCCGAGGGCAGCCGGGCGGTGTGCGTCGACGGGGTGCCGGTCAGCCCCGCCGGCCTGCAGGTGCGGGAGCTGCTGGCCACCGACGTGGTCGGATCGCGCGTCGAGGTGGACCTGCTCGCCAGCCCCGCGGACGAGCCGGCCCGGATCGACCCGTACCACCTCCACGTCCACGCCGATGGCGAGGTCGAGGTGGACGCACCGACCGCGCAGGAGGCGGCCGGGGTGCGGCGTCGCTTCCTCGGGCGTGCCGTCGAGGGGTGCGAGCGCGCTGAGGCCCCCTGGGTCGAGGTCGCCGCCGTCCTCGGTCAGGGTCGGCCCACCGTCGTGGTCGGGTGGCGCCAGGTGGACGCGCAGGGCCAGGAGCACCTGCGCGTCGACCCGCTCGAGGTCCGCATGCTCGACCCCGGGCTCGCCGCGCGTCCCCGTCTGCTCCGGTTGGGGGAGCGGCGGCTCCAGGCGGCGCTGCTGCTACCGAGCGATGACGACGGGCAGGCGCCGCTGCCGGTCCTGCTCGACCCCTACGGTGGCCCGCACGCCCAGCGGGTCCTGGCGACCGACGCGGCGTTCTGGACCTCGCAGTGGCTCGCCGACCAGGGGTTCGCGGTGCTGGTGGTGGACGGGCGTGGCACCCCCGGCCGCGGGCCGGCCTTCGAGCGGGCGGTGCAGGGGGACCTGGCCGGGCCGGTGCTGGCCGACCAGCTCGACGCGCTGGACGCGGCCGCACGGCTCGAGCCACGGCTGGACCTCACCCGGGTGGCGATCCGGGGGTGGTCGTTCGGCGGGACCCTGGCTGCCCTGGCGGTGCTGCGCCGGCCCGATCGCATCCGGGCAGCGGTCGCCGGGGCCCCGGTCACCGACTGGCACCTGTACGACACGCACTACACGGAGCGCTACCTCGGGCACCCCGAGGCCTCACCGCAGGCCTACGCGCGCTCGAGCCTGGTCGATGCGGCCGGGGCGCTGCCGGGCGCGGCGCCGTGGCCGGACGAGGCCCCGCCGCGGCTGCTGCTCATCCACGGGCTGGCCGACGACAACGTCGTCGTCGCCCACACCCTGCGGCTGTCGGCGGCGCTGCTCGCGGACGGTCGCGACCACCAGGTGCTGCCCCTGTCCGGGGTCACCCACATGACCCCGCAGGAGGTCGTGGCCGAGCGGCTGCTCGCGACCCAGGTGCGGTTCCTGCACGACGCGCTCGGGTGACCCGGTCCCGGCCGCGGTCCGCGGCGGCTGCCGGCCGCTCGGTGCGGGGTCGCTACCGCAACCCTGGTCCACCGCCGGAGCCCCCGCCCTGCTGCTGGACACGCTTGCCGATGAGGTAGACGAGCACCCCGAGCCCGACGAAGGCCGCGATCGGGGAGGCCCGCCCGACGATGAGCAGCAGCAACAGACCCAGCAGGATCAGCCCGATCGGCCGCACCCCCTTGTCGCCGGAGCTGCTCGCGCTCCCCCCACGGGTCGAGGTCGGGTCGGCACCCTTGACCGGCCGCGGACGGCGCGCGCCGCGTGGCGCCTGCCCGCGGGGCTGGCGGGCGGCGCGGGCGATGCGGTCCATGTTCGCCACGAGCTGGCGGTGCGCCTGGTCCGACTGGTCGTCCGGCACCGTGACGAGGATGCCGTCACGGGTGCGCTTGGCGTCCGGGGTCAGACCGGCTTCGCCCAGCACCTCGAGCAGGACGGTCGCCTGCTCCGGCGGCCAGGTCCCAAGGTCCTCAGCCACAGCTCCTCCGCATCCGCCGCGCTCGTCGGTGTGCGACCGTACCGGCGCGTGCGCCGGGACGTGCCTGTCCGGGTGGTTCGTTGCTCGACGCCCCCCGGGTGCCTCCCTAGGCTAGCGAGGGTGGGCCGTGGAGCCGCGCGCCGGCGGGAGGAACGCAACGTGGCGGGTATGCAGGACGCACCGACGATGTACCGCGCGCTGCGGCGTGCCCTCCCGCCGGTGCTCAACCCGTACCTGAAGGTCACCGTCGAGGGGTTGGAGAACGTCCCGCGGGTCGAGCCGGCGATCCTGGCCGGCAACCACCTGTCCTTCATCGACTCCCTCGTGCTGCCCATGAACATCCCGCGTCCGGTGTACTTCCTCGGCAAGTCCGACTACTGGGACTCGTGGCGGACGCGGTGGTTCTTCCAGGGCACCGGCGTGATCCCGGTCCGTCGCGGCGGCAAGGGCGAGGGCGACGCGAGCCTGGCCACCGGCGTGGAGATCCTGCGCTCCGGTGAGCTGCTCGGGATCTACCCGGAGGGCACCCGCAGCCCCGATGGGCGCCTGTACCGAGGCAAGACCGGCCCGGTGCGCATGGCGCTCGAGGCCGAGGTGCCGATCATCCCGTGCGGGATCCTCGGCACCGAGGTGGCGCTGCCGACCGGTGCCCGCATCCCCAAGCGGGTCCCGGTCACGGTCCGCTACGGCGCCCCGCTGGATCTCAGCCGCTACCACGACCGCCGTACCGACCCGTTCGTGCTGCGGGCGGCGACGGACGAGCTGATGTACGAGATCATGCTGCTGTCCGAACAGGAGTACGTCGACGAGTACGCCGCGAAGGTGAAGTCCGGCGAGGTCGACGTGGACGACGTCGCCGGTGAGGAGCGCCCCCGGCGGGGCGAGCGTGACGAGGACGGCTGAGCTCAGCCGTCCTCGTCGAGCTGCAGCGACGCCGAGTTGATGCAGTAGCGCAGCCCCGTCGGCTGGTCCGGCGCGTCGTCGAACACGTGGCCGAGATGCCCGTCGCAGGCCGCGCACCGCACCTCCACCCGCCGCATCCCGAGCGAACGGTCCTCGTGCAGCGTGACCGCCTCCTGCTCCTCGGGCGCGTAGAAGCTCGGCCAGCCGCAGTGGGCGTCGAACTTCGTCTCCGAGCGGAACAGGGCGGCGCCGCAACCGCGGCACCGGTACAGCCCCGGTGTGGTGGTGTCCCAGTAGGCGCCGGTGAAGGGCCGCTCGGTGCCGGCCTCGCGCAGCACGTGGAAGGCGTCGGGATCCAGTGCGGCGCGCCACTGCGCCGGCGTCCACTGCGCTCGCTCGGTCATGCTCGTCCCCTGGCTCGTCGTCCTGTTCCCCCGACCTTCGTCACGCGGCACTGGAGCGGACGAGCCGTTCCGTCGGCTCCGGCGCCAGCGCCAGGGCGTGCCCGAGCAGCAGGATACGACCGAGCTGTCCGACCAGCGCGCGGTCGTCGGTCTCCTCCTCGAGCTCGCCGCGGTGGTCGAGGAGCACCCGCAGGGCGTGCGCCAGGGGCGCCTCGGCGACCCCGTCGGTCACCTCGTCGGCGACCAGGGGCGCGCTCAGGCGCCACCCGGCTGCCGCCTGGTCCGCCGGCTCGATCGCGCGCAGCTCGGCGTGGACCGTGCAGGGGCCGCTGCTGGCATCGGCGAGCACGAGCAGCAGGACCTGCTGGCGCAGATCGCCCTCCTCGCACACCGGCGGCACCGGGTCGTCGAAGGACCAGGCACGGCCGCTGAGCGTCAGGCCGAGCCGGTCGACACCGAGCGGGAGCAGCAGCGCCAGCAGCTCGACCAACGCCGGGACCGGACCGCCCTGGTCGAAGGGGCGCAGGACCCCGACGGCGAGCGGGTCCTCACCCGCGAAGGCGACGACGGACGGCAGCGGATCCGGTCCGGTCGACAGGTCGCGGTGGGCGAGGTCGAGCAGGTAGCCGGGGACCTCCTCCCAGCTGGTCACGGGCGGGTGCAGCATCGTGGTGCCTCCTCGTGGTCGGTGGACGGCAAGCCTTGCCGCTCGAGGCGGCGCTGGACCGGTGGATCCGCCACCTGTGGATATCCAGGTCAGCGAGCACCCGTCCGCTGGCCCGGCGTGCGCCGCCCCGTCGGTAGCCTGCGGCGGGTCCCTCCCACCCGTCCACGCCGGAGCCACGATGTCCGCTGCCGCACCGCCGGGCGCCACCGCCGACCAGCTGCGCCGGCTAGCCATCGAGGCGGCGAGGGCGGCGGGCGCGCTGCTCACCGAGCACGCCGGCGCGCTGGCGGCCGGCGCGGACCTCGAGGTCCGGCACAAGGACAGCGCCACGGATCCGGTCTCGCTCGCGGACGCCGCCGCGGAGCGCGCGATCGTCGAGCGGTTGAGCGCCGACCGGCCCGACGACGGCATCCTCGGTGAGGAGGGCGAGGGACGCCGGCCCGGCACCACCGGCCTGACCTGGATCATCGACCCGCTCGACGGGACCGTGAACTTCCTGTACGGCCAGCCGACCTGGGTGGTGTCGATCGCGGTCAGCGACGCCGAGGGCCCGCTGGCCGGTGCCGTCCTGCAGCCCGCCACGGGGGAGCTGTTCCACGCCCACCGCGGTGGGGGAGCGTGGCTGGGTGACCGGCGCCTGTCCGTCACCGACCCGGCCGAGCTCGGGTTCGCGCTCGTGGCGACGGGGTTCGCCTACGACCGCACCGTCCGCACCGCCTGGGGCGCGCACCTGGCCGGTCTGCTCGGCCAGGTGCGCGACATCCGGCGTGGCGGGGCCGCCGCGCTCGACCTGTGCTGGGTCGCTGCCGGGCGGCTCGACGGCTACGTCGAGTTCGCGCTGCACCCGTGGGACTGGGCCGCCGGCCAGCTGCTCGTCACCGAAGCCGGCGGGCGGGTGAGCGAGGTCGAGGTCCTGCTCGGGGACCAGCCCCGAGGTGGCCTCGTGGCCGGCGGCCCGCGGGTCCACGACGCCCTGCTCGCCTTCCTCGACCGGGAGGTGTCGGCGTGATCGATCTGCGCTCCGACACGGTCACCCGACCCACGGCTGGCATGCGGGCCGCGATCGCCGCTGCCGAGGTGGGGGACGACCAGTACGGGGAGGACCCGAGCGTGCGTGCGCTCGAGGAGGAGGTCGCGGACCTGCTCGGCCACGGGGCGGCGGTGCTCACCCCGACCGGGATCATGGCCACCCAGATCCTCCTGCGTGCGCTCGTCGCTCCCGGTGCCGAGGTCGTGTGCGAGGCCGATGCCCACCTCGTCGCCTACGAGGCCGGTGCCGCCGCGATCAACGCCCAGGTCCAGTTCCGCACGGTGACCGGCGAGCGCGGCCGGCTGGATGCGGACCGGGTCCGAGCGGCACTGCGCCCGGTCGGGTTCCCCAACACCGAGGTGGGGGCCATCTCCGTCGAGGAGACCACGAACCGCGGGGGCGGCGCCGTGCACGGCCTGGCGCGGCTGCGTCGGCTGCGGGCGGTCGCCGACGAGCGGGGGGTACCACTGCACGGCGACGGTGCCCGCCTGTGGAACGCCCTGGCCGCCACGGGGGAGGACCCCGCCGAGGTGGGGGGGTGCTTCACGGCGCTGAGCGTGTGCCTGTCCAAGGGGCTCGGGGCGCCGGTCGGCTCCCTCGCGGTCGGCCCGGTCGCGGTCATCGACGAGGCGCGCCGGTGGCGTCGGCGCTTCGGCGGGGCGATGCGTCAGGCCGGGGTGCTCGCCGCGGCCGGGACCTACGCGCTCGCCAACCAGCGTGCACGGCTCGTCGAGGACCACGCCAACGCCCGGGCGATCGCCACGCGGCTGGCCGAGGGCCGCCCCGGGTCGGTGGACCCGGCGACGGTCGAGACGAACATCGTCTACGTCCCCACCGGTCGGCGACCGGCCGCGGAGGTGGTCGCCGCCCTCGCCGCGGACGGGGTGCTGGTCGGGGCGATGGGACCGCACCTGCTGCGGCTCGTGACCCACCTCGACGTGGACGCCGCGAGCTGCCGGCGGGCTGCCGACCTGCTGATCGCGCACCTGCCCGAGGCGGGCGGGACGACCGACGCGTGAGGACGCTGACCGAGGCCCGTGGAGCAGGAGCAACGCGGTCGACCGTGCCGCTGCTGGTCGTGGGGCGATCGGGGAGCCCGGTGGCCACGGACGCTTGAGGAGACGACGAGGAGGTGAGGCGTGCGGGTGCTGGTCACCGGAGCGACCGGGTTCATCGGCGGCGCGCTCGTGCCGGAGCTGCTCGCAGCGGGTCACGAGGTCCGGTGCCTGGTGCGCCGCCGCGAGCGGCTGCACGCCCCCTGGCGCCACCGCGTCGAGGTCATCGAGGGTGACGCCGCC
>JBKHEJ010000113.1:0-8902 GCA_046540855.1 Nitriliruptoraceae bacterium | reverse complement strand
CCGCCGAGCCGCACCGCCCTCGACCCGTCCCGACCTCGACCCGTCCCGACCTCGACCCGTCCCGCTGCTGGAGCCGATGTGACCTCACGCGAGCCGCTGACCCCGCCCGTCGCCGAGCGCCGGCCGCACACCCTGACCCGGGCGGACGGCCGCCAGGTCGAGGACCCCTGGTACTGGCTGCGGGAGCGGGACGACCCGGCCGTGCGCGCCTACCTCGAGGCGGAGAACGCCTACACCGAGGCCCTCCTCGCGCCCTTGCAGCCGCTGCAGGACCGGCTCTTCGCTGAGCTCAGGGGCCGGGTCGAGGAGACCGACAGCTCGGCGCCGGTGCTGGACGGCGGGTGGCTCTACTACCACCGCACCCTCGCCGACCAGGCCTACCCCATCACCTGCCGCCGCCCGGCGCCCTTCGGGGTGCGTGACCCTCAGGACCTGCCCGCCGAGCTGCGCCGTCCGGTCGACCCCACCCGGCCGCCGGCGGACGAGGTGGTGCTCTACGACCAGAACCGTGAGGCCGAGGGGGAGGAGTACCACCGCGTCGGGGGCTTCGCGATCAGCCCCGACCACCGGCTCGCCGCGATCGCGACCGACACCACCGGTGCGGAGGTGTTCACGATCCGCGTCCGGGACCTCGAGACCGGCGAGGAGCTCGACGACGAGGTGCCCCGGACCGCCTACGGCATCGTGTGGGCCAACGACGCCCGCAGCTTCCTCTACACCGTCCCCGACGACGCCTGGCGCCCGTACCAGGTCCGGCGCCACCGGCTCGGGACCCCGCACGCGGCGGACGAGGTGCTCCTCGAGGAGCCGGACGAGCGCTTCTGGCTCGGGATCGGCCGCACCCGCAGCGACCGGTTCCTCGCGATCCGTGCCGGCAGCGCCACCACCTCGCAGTGGTGGCTGCTGGACGCCGACGACCCCACCGCGCAGCCGCGCGTCGTCACCGACCGCGAGCCGGGCCTGGAGTACGAGCTCGACCACCGCGACGACCTCCTCTACCTCGTCACGAACGCCGATGGGGCGGAGGACTTCAAGCTGTGCGTCGCGCCGGTCGCCACGCCCGGCCGCGAGCACTGGCGCGACCTCGTGCCGCACCGTCCCGGCATCCGGCTCGAGGGCGCGGACGCCTTCGCCGAGGTGCTCGTGCTGTCGGAGCGCACCGCCGCGAGGACCCAGCTGCGGCTGTGCGACCCGACCACCGGCGCCGGCGAGGTCCTCGAGGTGGAGGAGGCGGCCTCGGCCACCGCGCTCGGTGCCAGCCCCCGCTTCGACACGCGCACCCTGCGCTACCTCTACACCTCGCTGACCACGCCCCTGCGCGAGATCGACCTCGACCTCGACACCGGCGAGCGGACGGTGCTGAAGCAGCAGCCGGTCCGTGGCGGGTACGACCGGGAACGGTTCGTCTCCTGGCGGGAGCAGGCGACCGCCCCCGACGGCACCCAGGTGCCGATCAGCCTGGTGCGCCGCGCCGACGTGCCCCTGGACGGCACCGCGCCCGCGCTGCTGTACGGCTACGGCTCCTACGAGCACTCCATCGACCCGGTGTTCTCCACCAGCCGCCTGAGCCTGCTGGAGCGCGGGGTGGTCTTCGCCATCGCCCACGTCCGCGGCGGCGGGGAGCTCGGCCGACGCTGGTACCTGGACGGCAAGTGGCTCGCGAAGCCGAACAGCTTCTCGGACTTCAAGGCCGCCGCCGACCACCTCGTCGCCAGCGGCATCACCGCCCGGGACCGCCTCGCGATCCGGGGCGGCTCGGCCGGTGGGCTGCTCATCGGCGCGACCCTCAACCTCGATCCGGGTGTCGCGGCCGTCGCCGTGGCGGAGGTGCCCTTCGTCGACGTGGTCACCACCATGTCCGACCCCTCCATCCCGCTCACCGTGGTCGAGTACGAGGAGTGGGGCGACCCGGCCGACCCCGCCTACCTCGAGGTGATGGCGAGCTACTCGCCCTACGACAACGTCCGCGCCGAGGCCTACCCCGCGATGCTGGTCACCGCGGGCCTCAACGACCCGCGCGTGCAGTACTGGGAGCCGGCCAAGTGGGTCGCGAAGCTGCGTGCCACCGCCACCGGGGAGCGGCCGCTGCTGCTTCGGACCGAGCTCGGTGCCGGGCACGCCGGGCCGTCCGGCCGGTACGAGGCCTGGCAGGAGGAGGCGCGCGTGCTGGCCTTCGTCCTGCACCACCTCGGGGCGGCCGACGCCGAGGTGACCGGACCCCCGGTCGACGCGCCGCAGGGGTCGGCGGCGGGCTGATGCGCATCGTCGCGGGGCTCGCCAAGGGGCGGCGGCTCGCGGCCCCGCCGGGCGATGCCGTCCGGCCCACCGCCGACCGGGTCCGCGAGGCGCTGTTCTCCTCCCTGCAGCCCCGGCTCCTCGGCGCGCACGTGCTCGACCTGTACGCGGGGTCGGGGGCGCTCGGGCTGGAGGCGGCCTCCCGTGGTGCGGCCCGGGTCGTGCTGGTCGAGCGGGACCGCCGCGTGCTGGAGGTGCTGCGCAGCAACGTGGCGGCGGTCGGCCTCGCGGGCGTGGAGGTGGTGGCGGGCGAGGTCGCGGCGGTGCTCGCAGGGCGGGGCACGCCGAAGCTGACCGCTGCGCCCTTCGACCTCGTGCTGGCCGACCCCCCCTACGCCACCCCGGGCGAGGAGGTCGAGGCGGTGCTGGCCGCGCTGGTCGACCACCTCGCCGCCGACGCCGAGGTGGTGCTCGAGCGTGACCGGCACGCCGCAGCGCCGCGCTGGCCGGAGGGCTTGGAGGTGCGCACGCCGCGACGCTACGGCGCCACCGTCCTGCACCGGGCGCGCCGCCTCCCCTAAGGTCACGCTGGCGCGTGTCGTGCGCGCCGAGCGGCGACCAGCAGCCGCGGAGGGATGCCGTGCCCGTCACCGTCGCCTGCCCCGGCAGCTTCGACCCCGTCACCTACGGCCACCTCGACGTCATCGAGCGCGCCGCCCAGCACTTCGACGAGGTCGTGGTGGCGGTGCTGCTCAACCCCAGCAAGCAGGGGTTGTTCACCGTCGAGGAGCGCATCGCGCTGCTCGAGGCCGAGCTGTCCGAGCACGCCAACGTCCGGGTCGAGAGCTTCCAGGGGCTGCTCGTCGAGTTCTGCGTGGCGCGCGGCATCGGCGTGGTGTGCAAGGGGCTGCGGGCCGTCAGCGACTTCGAGTACGAGCTGCAGATGGCCCAGATGAACCGGCGCCTGGCCCGGATCGAGACGATCCTGCTGCCCACGAGCCCCGAGCACTCCTACCTGTCCAGCTCGCTGGTCAAGGAGGTCGCACGGCTCGGGGGCCGCATCGACCACGCCGTGCCGCCCCGTGTCGCCGACGCGGTCCGCGCCCGGGTGGGCTGAGTGGGCTGCGCTGACCAGGCGCGGCGGCCCCGGCCGAACGCTCCTCGCTGCTCGGCTCGCTCCGCGAGCGTCGAGCGCTACGGTGTGCGCTGGCGTGGCGTGCCGGCGCGCCACGGAGCGCACGGGAGGTAGGGCCATGAGCGACCACGGTGGCGTCCCCCCCGACGTCGAGGCGAAGCTGCACCAGCTCGAGCGGCTCCTCGGCGAGGCGAAGGCCGTGCCGCTGTCCGCCTCGGTGATGGTGAACCGCGCCGAGATCGACGGGCTCGTGGCCGACCTGCGTGAGGCGCTCCCGGACGAGCTCACCCAGGCACGCTGGGTCGTGACCGAGCGCGACGGCATCCTCGAGCGCGCCCAGACCGACGCGGACCAGATCGTCGCGGACGCCCGTGCCGAGCAGGACC
Source organism: Nitriliruptoraceae bacterium (assembly GCA_046540855.1). GTDB lineage: Bacteria > Actinomycetota > Nitriliruptoria > Nitriliruptorales > Nitriliruptoraceae > T1Sed10-7. The sequence continues at coordinate 5,146 of JBKHEJ010000113.1, read as the reverse complement.
GGCTCGTCTCCGAGCAGGAGGTGGTCCGGGTCGCCACCGAGGAGGCCGACCGCATCGTCGCCACGGCCCGTGAGCACGCCCGGCAGCTGCGGCTCGAGGCGGAGGACTACGTCGACGCCAAGCTCGCGACCTTCGAGGTGGTGCTGCACAAGACCCTCGGTGCGGTCGAGCGCGGCCGCGAGAAGCTGCGCGGCGGGCTCTCCACCGACGCGCTCGGCGCCCCCGAGGAGGACGAGGCCGAGGACGCCCCGGTGCGGTCCCGCTCGCCCATCGACGTCCCCCTCGACGACGAGCTCGAGCACGACCCGGGCGTCGCCTCGCGCTGATACCCTGCCGCGGCCGGTCGTGTGCGCGTCCGGCTCTCGCCTGCTGCGCCGACCCACGCCGGGAGCCCCCGGTGACGTGGACCGCGCGCCGTCGCTGCCTGCCGCTGGAGTCCTCCGTGCGTGTCGCCATCGTCGACCTCGTCGATCACCCGGGTCAGACCCGGGCGATCCGGCGTGCGGTGCCGGCGTCCGCCTTCGGGACCGCGCCGTGGGGCCCCACCATCGAGCGGGTGCACGACCCGGTCGAGCTCGACCTCCACCTCGACGCGGTCGTCGAGGGCATCCTCGTGCGGGGTTCGCTCGAGGTGCTCGTGGAGGTCGCGTGCGGGCGGTGCCTGGCACCCGTGCAGCTCCCGCTGACGCTGGCCGTCACCGAGCTGTACACCGACCCGGCCCGCCGCGAGGAGGACGAGGAGGACGATCCCGGCTACGAGCTGCTGGACGACCGCACCGCGATCGACCTGTCCACCCTGGCCCGCGACGCGGTGCTGATCGACCTGCCCGTCCAGGTGCGGTGCCGTCCCGACTGCCGCGGGCTGTGCCCGGTCTGCGGCGTGGACCGCAACGTCGAGGAGTGCGGCCACACCGACCGACCGGCTCCGGACCCGCGCTGGGCCGCGCTCACGCACCTCGACCTGCCGCCCGGGTGAGCCTGGACACCTCCTCGGCCCGCCCACCCCCCGACCCCGACCCTGACCTCCCACGACCGCGCCGCGCGGCGCCCCACGACAGGAACCCCCATGGCCGTCCCGAAGCGCAAGCTGTCCCGTTCCCGCACCCGGCACCGCCGGGCGCAGTGGCGCCGGACCGCGACCCCGACCTACGCCACCTGCAAGCGGTGCAAGAGCCCGATCCGGCCGCACACCGTGTGCAGCACCTGCGGCACCTACGCCGGCCGTGAGGTCGTCGAGGTCGAGTGAGGCGTGGGGTCGTGACCGCACCGCCACCCCCCGCCCGCCTGGATGCCCGGGCGCTCGCCCAGGCCCTCGACGTCCACCTCGACGACCTGGGCCTGCTCGAGCGTGCGCTGACGCACCGGTCCTGGGCCTTCGAGAACGGCGGCGTGGAGCCGAACGAGCGGCTCGAGTTCCTCGGTGACGCCGTGCTGGGGCTGGTCGTGGCGGACGAGATCTTCCACGCCCACCCCGACGAGCAGGAGGGGCGGCTGGCCAAGGTCCGGGGCGCGGCGGTGAAGGCCTCCACCCTCGCCTCGGTGGCGCGCCGGATCCGGCTCGGCGCCTACCTCAAGCTCGGTCGCGGCGAGGTCGCCTCGGGCGGGCAGGACAAGGACTCGATCCTGGCGGACGGGCTCGAGGCGGTCATCGGCGCGGTCTACCTCGACCAGGGCTTCGCCACCGCCTACGACCTCGTGCAGCGCCTCTTCGGTGACGTGCTGACCCAGCTCGCCTCCGACGGGGCCGTGCTCGACCACAAGACCAGCCTGCAGGAGCTGGCCGCGGCCCGGTACGCGAGCCTGCCGATCTACGAGGTGAGCGAGCGTGGCCCGGACCACCGCAAGACCTTCACCGCGCAGGTCGTGGTCGGCGGCCACCGGGTCGGCACCGGGCAGGGCCGCTCCAAGAAGGAGGCCGAGCAACGGGCGGCCCGGCAGGCCTACGAGCGGCTCGTCCTCGCGCCGGAGGAGGCCGCACAAGCCCCGCCTGCTCACGAGGCTCCTGGGCAGGCCGCGGCGGGCGAGGTCGGCTAGCGTGGAGGCCTCACCTGTGCTCGGCATCACGCCGGCGGGTGCGAGCTGGACCGAGGTGAGGACGCATCGTGCTGGAGCTGCCTGAGGTCGAGGTGCTGCGCAAGGACCTCGAGAAGGAGGTCGTCGGCAAGCGCGTCAAGGACGTCGACGTGCGCACGGCCAGCATCATCCGTCCGCTGCACCACAACCGCCCGAGCTTCGTCAAGGCGCTGGAGGGTCGCAAGGTCGAGGGGGCGCGGCGGCGCGGCTCGATCATCCTCCTCGACCTCGACGAGGAGCAGACCTGGGTGATCGACCCCGGTACGGGCGGGTCGCTGCACCGCGAGACCGCGAACGAGCCGCCGGGGCCCGACACCCACCTGACGGTCAGCTTCACCATCGGGGGTGCGCTGCACCTGTCCGAGGTCGCCGAGGAGCCCACGGTGCGCACCGGGGTGGTGCCCACCGCCGAGGACCTGGAGTCCATCGGGATCTCCCCGGACGCGCTCGACCTGCTCGACGACAACCCCACCTGGATGGAGTTCGGACGCTTCCTCGCCGAGGCGGACAAGCCGCTCAAGCTCCTGCTCATCGATCCGAACTACATCGTGGGGATCGGCCCGGTCTACTCCGACGAGATCCTGTGGGAGGCGGGGCTGCGGCACGACCACCCCTCCGCGAAGCTGTCGACCCAGGAGGTCCGGCGCCTGTACCGCGCGACCCAGGAGGTCATCGTCGCGGCCATGAAGGCGGCCGGGTCCAGCCTGGACGATGCCGAGGTGGAGCTGCTCGTCGATGAGGACGGCGAGGCGGCGGAGCACCTCAAGGTGTACGGGCGCGACGGCAAGCCGTGCCTGCGCTGCCGGCGTCCGATCGTGCGCACACGGCTGCGCAAGGGCGTGTACACCTACCACTGCGAGCAGTGCATGATCTGAGCCCGCAGCCGAGCCGAGGAGGACGCGTGCAGGGCGGGACCGTCGCCCGACGGGTCGTGGTCCACGGCCGCGTGCAGGGGGTGTTCTTCCGGGCCTCCACCCGGGACCAGGCCCGCCGCCACGCGGTCGCGGGCTGGGTGCGCAACCGGCCGGACGGCTCCGTCGAGGCGTGGCTGGAGGGTCGCGGGCGCGACGTCGAGGCGGTGCTGGCGTGGATCCACGCCGGGGGGCCGCGCCACGCCAGCGTCGAGCACGTCGAGGTGGCGCAGGAGGAGCCGGAGGGGCACCGCGGGTTCCGGGTGAGCCGCTGAGGCGCGCCGGAGCGGGGGCCTGGCGCTCGGTCCAGGACCTTCGGCCGTGGGCGCGCCCACGGACCCGGTCTAGCCTCACCGCGACCGAAGGTGCGATCATGTCCAAGGCCCTGCTCGGCGTGCAGCTCCCCCGGACGGAGCTGGCGCTGCTCGATGAGATCCGCCGGCTGCGGGCCCGGGTCGCCCACCTGGAGGCGGAGCTGGCCGCGGCCTGCCCGGACCAGGATCTGCCCGCCGTCGCGAGCGACCGCTCCGCGCGCGAGCCGGCACCGGCCCCGGCGGTCCGCTGACGCGCCGGCGCTAGCATCGCGCCTTCGCGGCAGCCGCCGCGCCGTCCGCCCGCGCCAGGCCACCCGGAGGTCGTGTGTTCCTCAGGTCGCTGTCGATGCGCGGGTTCAAGTCCTTCGCGGAGAGCACCACCCTCGAGGTCGAGCCCGGCATCACCGTCATCGTCGGCCCGAACGGCTCCGGGAAGTCCAACGTCGTCGACGCGCTCGCCTGGGTGCTCGGGACGCACTCCGCCCGCAAGGTCCGGGGCGGCGCCATGTCCGACGTGATCTTCGCCGGCTCACCGACCCGCTCGCGCGGCTCCCACGCCCGGGTCGAGATCACGATCGACAACAGCGACGGCACGCTGCAGCACGCGGGGCTCGGGACCGCCGCGAGCGCGGGGGCCTTCAGCGAGATCCGCGTCGCCCGGACGATCCACGCCGACGGGGACACCCGCTACGAGATCAACGGCGCGGACGTCCGTGCGCTCGACGTGCAGGAGCTGCTGTCGGACACCGGGCTCGGTCGTGAGCTGCACACGATCGTCAGCCAGGGTCAGCTCGACGAGATCCTCAACGCCCGCCCCGAGGAGCGGCGCGGCTACATCGAGGAGGCCGCGGGGATCCTCAAGCACCGCCGGCGGCGTGAGCGTGCCCTGCGCAAGATGGAGCAGGTCGATGCCCACGTCGACAAGCTCCGCACCGTGCTGCGGGAGCTGCGGCGTCAGCTCCGGCCGCTGGAGCGCCAGGCCGAGGCCGCCGACCGCTACCGCGCCCTGCAGGCCGAACTGCGGGCCGTACGGGTCGAGCTCGCCGCCGGGGAGCTGGCCCGGCTCGACCGGCTGGCGGACACCCACGGGCGTGACGACCACGACGCGGCGGCCGTCCAGGCGGAGGTCCAGGCCCGTCTCGACGCCGCGACCGGCCGGGTGCGTGCCCTCGAGCAGCAGCTCGCGACGCTGCAGCCGGACGCCGAACGCGCCACCAGCACCTACCACGCCCTGACCTCGCTGGCCGAGCGGCTGCGGGGCACCTCCGACCTCGTCGAGGCCAAACGCCGCCACCTGGTCGCGGCCATCGAGGAGCCGCTCGCGGGCCGCCCGCCAGCGGAGCTGCGCGAGCAGGCGACCCGGCTCGCATCCGACGCCGCAGCCCGTGCCGAGCAGCGTGAGCGGGACCGACAGGCCCTCCTTCTCGCCCAGACCGAGCGGCGCGAGGCCGAGCAGGCCCGGCGTGCCCACGAGCAGGCTCGGCAGGCCGAGGCGCGCCGCCGGGCCGAGGCCCGCGAACGCCTGCTGCGCTGGGAGGGCGAGGTGTCGGCGCTGCGTGGCTCGATCGCGGGCTCGACCTCCGAGCTCGGCCGTATCGGGGCGGCGCTGGAGGCCCTCGACGCCCGCGTCGCCGAGGCGGCCCAGGAGGTCGCTCGCGTCGAGGCCGAGATCCGCACCCTGGACGCCGACGAGGTGGCGCTCACCACCGAGCTGGAGGCCGCCGAGGCAGCGGTGGCCGAGCGCCGCGCTGCGGTCGAGGCCGCAGCCGAGCGCGCCCGGCAGCTCGCCTTCGACCGCAGCTCGCGTCAGGCACGCGCCGAGGCACGGCGGGCCGCGCTCGCCGAGGC
>JBKHEJ010000112.1:0-8913 GCA_046540855.1 Nitriliruptoraceae bacterium | reverse complement strand
CGCGCCTTGCGCGCCACCCGCCCCACGCGCGCCGCGCGAGCCGCCCCTGCCACTGCCCCGCCCGACGGACCAGGTTGCCGTGCGCTGGGCGCGCCCGTACGGTCGAGAACGACGACGGCCCCGGCGGGCCGCCGAGACGACGTCACCGATGCCTGACCGGGCTGCTCCGAGGGGAGCCGGTGGCGTCACATGCTGCGCACCCCGCGTGGTCCCCGCTGGTGGACGTGAGCACACGAGAGGTGCGTCTCGATGACAGCGATCGACAAGGTCAAGCAGCACACCCACCCGGTGGTCTTCCCCGTCTCCGCGGTCCTGATCATCGGCTTCGTGATCTTCGGGACGGTGTTCAGTTCCACCGACGCCGACGGCAACGTCGTGGGCCTCGCCCCGGAGAGCCTCGGTGCGGCGCGCACCTGGATCACCGACAACCTCGGCTGGTTCTTCATCGCCGCGGTGGCCGCCTTCATCCTCTTCCTGCTCGGCCTCGTCGTCAGCCGTTACGGCAGGATCCGGCTCGGCCCCGACGACTCCCGGCCCGACTACAGCTACGCGACCTGGTTCGCGATGCTGTTCAGCGCCGGCATGGGCATCGGGCTGGTGTTCTGGGGTGTCGCGGAGCCCGTCTACCACTTCATCGACGCCCCACGCACCGAGGGCGGGACCGAGGCAGCCGCGCTGGACGCGATGGTGCTGACCTTCCACCACTGGGGGCTCGGCGCCTGGTCGGTGTACGCGGTGCTCGGGCTGTCGCTCGCCTACTTCGGCTACCGGCACGACCTGCCGATGACGATCCGCTCGGCCCTCTACCCGCTCATCGGCGACAAGGTCGAGGGCTGGGCCGGCAACCTCGTCGACATCCTCGCCATCTTCGGCACGATGTTCGGCATCGCCACCTCGCTCGGGCTCGGGGTCGCCCAGATCAACGCAGGCCTGAACTCGGCCTTCGACGTGCCGATCGGCGTCGGCCCGCAGGTCGTGCTCATCGGGCTGATCACGCTCGCGGCGACCGCGTCGGTCGTCTCGGGGCTGGACAAGGGCATCCGTCGGCTGTCGGAGCTCAACATCACCCTGGCGGGCGTGCTGCTGCTGTTCGTGGCCATCGCCGGCCCCACGGTGCTGCTGCTCGGCGCCTACGTCGAGAACGTCGGCAACTACCTCGCCAACTTCGTCGAGCTGATGTTCTGGGCCGGCAGCTACTCCGAGGCGGACGCTGGGTGGCTGTCGAGCTGGACGGTGTTCTACTGGGCCTGGTGGATCTCCTGGGCCCCCTTCGTCGGGATGTTCATCGCCCGGATCTCGCGTGGCCGGACCATCCGCGAGTTCATCCTCGGCGTGCTGATCGTCCCCGTCGCCGTCTCGTTCCTGTGGTTCACCGTGATGGGCAACACCGCTCTGGTGTTCCAGGCTGAGGGCACCGCCGACATCTACGGAGCGATCGCGGACGCGGGCTTCGACGAGTCGGTGGCGATGTTCGCGATGCTCGACGCGCTCCCGCTGCCGCTCGTCACGACCATCGTGACCATGTTCGTGATCACGGTGTTCTTCATCACCAGCTCCGACTCCGGGTCCTTCGTGATCGACATGATCGCCTCGGGGGGGAGCCTGAACCCACCGGTCGGGCTGCGGGTGTTCTGGGCTCTGACCGAGGGTGCCGTCGCAGCGACGCTGGTCGTGGCCGGTGGGCTGCGGGCGCTGCAGGCAGCCGCGATCACGACCGGGTTGCCGTTCACCGTGGTGCTCGTGATCGTGATGCTCGGGATCTTCAAGGGTCTGCGGAGCGAGCGGGACGGGGTGACGCTCGAGGAGGTCGCAGCCGGCCCGCTGTTCGAGGGTGAGGACGAGACCGAGGTGCGCGAGTACGCGTCCACCGTGGCCCGACGGCCGGAAGCGGAGGGCCGTGCCGGCCGGACGCCGCCACCGGACGAGCCCTGACCCACCGTGAGGGCCCGGGGAGAGCAGGACCCGCCGTCGCCGCGCCCGCCGGACACGTGCCCTGGCCGCAGGTGCCGAGCGCCGACCCCGCCCCCGCACCAGCCGCAACCGGAGGACCCATGGACATGCACCGCATCCTCGTCGGCGTCGACACCTCGGACGCCTCGATCCTGGCGCTCAAGCAGGCCGCGGAGGAGGCCCGTCTGCGCGACGCCGTGCTCGAGGTCGTCTACGTGTTCAGCCCCCCCGAGCAGGTGACGGCGTTCCCCGTCCCGCCGGAGAAGGGGAAGGACACCCGCAAGGAGATCGAGGAGGTCCGGGCCCAGTACGCCGACAAGCTCGGCGCCTGGCTCGATGAGGTCGACGTGGACCTCACGGGCCTGCGGGTCGAGTGGTCGGTGCTAGCCGATCGCCGCCCATCTCGCGCGCTCGTGGAACGCTCGAAGGACGCCGACATGGTCGTGGTCGGCCACCGTGGTCGCGGCGGCTTCCGGGGGCTGCGGCTCGGCTCGGTCTCCGAGCAGGTGACCCGGCACGCCAAGGCGCCGGTGCTCGTGATCCGGGAGAGCACCAAGCAGTAGGCGCCAACGGGCGAGCCTCAGCCACGACGCGCCTCCTCACGATCAGCGGGAGCGCGAGCCGTCCACGCCCGCCCAGGTGTCCGGAACGCTCCCAGGTCCGTCCGGTCCCGCTCGACGCTCCGAAGCCACGACGAGCAGGGGGCAGCCATGCGGACGGTGTGGATCTGGGGCGACCAGCTCAACACCGACCTCGCGCACCTGCGCGACGCGTCCCCGGCCGACACCCGGGTGCTGATGGTCGTCAGCACCGCGAAGCTCAGCGAGCGCCGCTGGCACCTCCAGAAGGCCCACCTCGTCGTCTCCGCGATGCGGCACTTCGCGGCCGAGCTCGAGCAGCGCGGCTACGCCGTGGACCTGCGTCGCGCCGACAGCATGCGGGACGGGTTCGACGCCCACGTCGCCGAGCACGCGCCAACCCGGGTCCACGCCATGGAGCCCGCGAGCCTGCCCGGCCGGCGGCTCCTCGACGAGGTCGGCGTCGAGGTGGTGGACAACGACCACTTCCTGTGCCACTGGCGCGACGTCGACGCCTGGATCGGGGACCGGGAGCAGGTCCGCATGGAGGGCTTCTACCGCTGGCGGCGCCGCGAGACCGGGATCCTGATGGACGGGGACGAGCCCGTCGGGGGTCGGTGGAACTACGACCAGGACAACCGCGAGCCGCCCACCGCGGAGCTCGCGACCTCGGCGCCACGCCCGGTCCGCTCCAAGCTCGATGCGCTCGACCGCGACACCCTGGAGCACTGGCTCCCCGCTGGCCTGCCGGGCGCCCGACCGGACGGCACCTGGGCGACGACCCGTCGGCGTGCGCTCGCCCGCCTGCGGCACTTCGTCGACGAGGCGCTCCCGACCTTCGGCACCCACCAGGACGCGATGGTCAGCGGCGCGTGGTCGCTCCACCACTCGCTGCTCAGCCACGCCCTGAACCTCGGTCTGCTCCACCCGCAGGAGGTGCTCGACGCGGTCGAGGCGGCGTACCACGACGGCCACGCACCGCTGAACGCCGTGGAGGGGTTCGTGCGCCAGATCCTCGGGTGGCGCGAGTTCACCTGGGCGGTGTACCACCGCTGGATGCCCGGCTGGCTCGAACAGAACCACCTCGGCGCCGACCAACCGGTCCCACCAGCCTTCACCGGCGACGCCGGGACCGACCTCGCCTGCGTCGCCGACACGGTGCGCTCGATCCACGACCACGCCTACGCCCACCACATCCAGCGGCTCATGGTGCTCGCGAACCTCGCCACCAGCGCCGGGGTCGACCCGCGGGACCTCACCGACTGGATGCACGCCGCGTTCATCGACGCCCACGAGTGGGTGATGGTCCCCAACGTCCTCGGGATGGGCACCTTCGCCGACGGCGGCAGGATGTCGACGAAGCCGTACGTCTCGGGCGGTGCCTACCTCGACCGCATGAGCGACCACTGCGGCGGGTGCCGGTTCGACCCGCGCCGGCGCACCGGCGAGGATGCCTGCCCCTTCACGACCCTGTACTGGGACCTGCTCGACCGCAGCCGGGACCAGCTCGGGGACAACCACCGGCTCGCGCGGCCCTACACGACCCTCGACCGGCTCGGGGACCTCGACGAGGTCCGCGATCGTGCCGCCGAGGTGCGCCGCCGCCTGGCAGCAGGCGATCTGTGACCCCGGCGCCGGCGGCCGGTGAACAGAGCGGCCACGGAGCCGGCGAGAGGACGTGCCGGCACCGGCTCCGAACGCTCGCGCCTACCCGAGCTTGAGGGTCAGGCCACCGTCGACCAGCACGTTGGACCCGATGACGAACGAGGCCTCCTCGCTCGCGACCCACAGGATCGCCGTGGCGATCTCGGCGGGGTCGGCGGACCGGCCGATCGGGTGCGGGTCGGGTGCGTCACCCATCCCGGACAGGTCGAGGTGGGCGGCGATGTTCGTCGCCACCCCACCCGGGCAGACCGAGTTGATCCGGACCCCGGACCGCGCGTGGTCCAGCGCCGCGGCCTTCGTCAAGCCCAGCACGGCATGCTTGCTGGCCGTGTAGGCCGCGGCGAAGGGCTGGGCGAGGTAGCCCGCCGCCGAGGCGACGTTCACGATCGCCCCGCCACCGCGCTGCACGATCGCCGGCAGCTGGTGCTTGATGCCGAGGAACACCCCGCGCACGTTGATCGCCATGATGCGGTCGAACTCCTCCAGCGGGATGTCCGCCGCCGGCATGAAGTGCCCGAGGATGCCGGCGTTGTTCACCGCGATATCGAGCCCCCCGTAGCTCTCCGCCGCGGTGGCGACGAGCGCGGCAGCATCGGCGTCGGAGCTGACGTCGGCGTGCTGGTAGACCGCCTGGCCGCCAGCCTCGGTGATCATCGCGACGGTCTCGTTGCCGGCGTCGTCGGTGACGTCAGCGACCACCACCGATGCTCCCTCCGCAGCGAACCGCACCGCCGTCGCCCGGCCGATCCCCGACGCGCCGCCGGTGACGACCACGACCTTGTCCGTGAACCTCATGGTGCTCCCTCTCCTTCGTCCTGCGACGACCGGGTGTCGTCGACCTCTGTCGTTCCGCGGGGTGCGTGGGTGGACCCCTCCAGCCCCGCGTCCGGCCAGCTGTTCGCCCGCTGGTCGCGGGCCAGCAGCCAGGCCGCGAGCTCCTCGCGCAGCCCGCGGATCTCCTCATCGATCGCCTCCGCGGTGGTGCGTGGCAGGCGCCCACGGTCGGTGCGACGTGGCCAGATCGGCGGGAACAGGCTGGCGAGCCGGTGCCCACCACGGGCCGCAGCCATGAAGGCGCGGCCGGCCGGGGAGTCCGGCAGATCGCGCTCGTGCTCCGGGAGCGCGAGGTCCACCCGCCACAGCCGATCGCTCTCGCGCTCCCGGACCGCCCCGAGGTCGTCGAAGACCTCCAGCATCACCTCGTTCGAGGCCAGCACGTAGTTGCGGAACACCTCGATCCCGACCGCGCGAGCACGCGCGGCGAGGGCACCGAGCAGCAGCGTGCCCGCCCCCCGGCCCTGGTACTCGTCGGCGACGGTGACGGCCGCCTCGGCGACCTGGCGCTCGTAGGGGTCACGGATGTAGCGGGCCACGCCGACACCGGGGATCTCCGGGGCGTCGCGGTCGAGCGCGACCAGTGCCTCGTGCTCGACGTGGTCGACGTCGGTGAGGTAGTCGAGCTGGCGGTCGGTCAGCTCCGCGACGTCGGCGTGGAACCGGAGGTAGCGCGAGGTGGGCGACAACCGGCTGAGCCCCGCAGCGAGCCGGTCCCGGTCCTCGGGACGGATCTGCCGCAGCAGCACGCGGGTCCCGTCCCGCAGCGTCGTCCGACGGTGCCAGCCCCCTGGCGCGACCGCGAAGGGATCGTCCAGATCCGGACGCTCCGGGTCGTCGCCGTCCGTCATCAGGGTGTCCCTTGCGTGGTCCGGGCTGCCACCGTCGAGGTCCGACCCCACGCTAGCCCCACGGCCAGCGGGGGGGAACGGCCGCTGGTCAGGTGGGCCGGTCGGCCCAGAGCCGGTGCTGCAGGCCGGAGGAGCGCTCGATCGGACGGGCGAGCGCCGCGGCCACGATGCCGCCCGGTGCCAGGACGGTGACCCGCTCGGAGGCCCGCGTCACCCCCGTGTAGACGAGCTCGCGGGTCAGCAGCGGGGACGGCCGCTCCCCCAGCACCACCACGGCGTGCCGGAACTGCGATCCCTGGCTCTTGTGGATCGTCATCGCGAAGGTGGGCTCGCACGCCGGCAGCCGGGTGGGGCTGAGGGTCCGGACGCTGCCGTCCGGTGCCCAGAAGGCGGCCAGGACCTGTCGGGGGTCGGCCGGGTCCGGCAGCAGGACCCCGACATCACCGTTGAACAGCCGCACCGCAGGATCGTTCTGGGTCACCAGCAGAGGCCGACCGATCGGCCAGCGCTGGTCGGGTCGGAAGCCGTCCACCCGACGGGCCAGAGCCCGCTCGATGGCCCGGTTCCACGCTTCGACCCCATCGGGCCCGCGCCGTCGGGCGCACAGCACCCGCACCGCCGTGAGCTCGCCGAGCACCGTGGCCGGGTCCTCGCCGTCGAGGGCTGCCTGCACGACCCCACCGTAGCTGTCGGCCACCTCCTCGAGCAGCCCGGCAGCCACCCGACCCTGCTCGTCCGGCTCGAGCAGCCGCACGCGTTGCGCGTCGCCACCCGCCGGGGCCCCGCGGCGCAGCTCGGCCACCACCTGCTCGGCGTCGCCTGAGCCCATGCGCTGGAGGGTCGCGGTCACCTCGGCGAGCGCCTCGGCGTCCTCCTGGCGACGGTTGCGGTCCAGCCGGACGATCGCGTCCCAGATGCCCGGCTCGGGGGCCGGCGTCACCGCGGCCTGGAGGTCCGTGCCGACCAGCGGGCGCAGCGCGGTGACGGACGGGGCGGAGAACCGCAGCACCGGACGGCTGCCGTCCGGCCCGCACAGGTCACCGAAGACCGCCCCGGCCTCCACCGAGGCGAGCTGGTCACGATCGCCGAGCAGGATCAGGCGGGCGTCGGGCCGGACGGCGTCGACGAGCTTGGCCATGAGCGGCAGGGAGACCATCGAGGCTTCGTCGACGATGACGACGTCGTGCGGCAGCGGCCGCCGGGCGTCGTGGCGGAACCGGGTCGGGGAGCCGGGGTGCACCCCGAGGAGCCGGTGGATCGTGGACGCGGGCGTCCGGGCCATGGCCGCGTGGATCCCGGGCGCGAGGTGGAGGTCCTCGAGGGCCTCGCGCAGCGACTCCTGCAACCGTGCGGCCGCCTTGCCGGTGGGGGCGGTGACCGCGGCGCGCAGCGGGGGGTCCTCGGGTGCGGTCCCTGCCGCGAGGTGCAGGAGCGCGAGGACGCGCGCCACGGTGTAGGTCTTGCCGGTGCCCGGGCCACCAGCGATCACCGTCAGCCGGCGGCGGAGCGCCACCGCCGCGGCGAGGCGCTGCCGGTCGAGGACCTCGGCGCTGCCGAACAGCGCGTCCAGCCAGGCGCCGACCTGCGTGGGTGCGATCGCCGCGCCAGCGGCGGGCTCGACCGAACGCTCCTGGAGCGCCATGGCCAGCCGCCGCTCGTAGGTCCAGTAGCGGTCGAGGTAGAGCCGGTCACCGGCGAGGACGAGCGGCGTCGCCCTCCCGGCCTCCGACGCGCCCTCCGCCGCGCCCTCCCCGTGGCCCTCGCCCTCGCGCCGCACCAGGGGGCTCGCGGAGAGCCGGACGGCCCACGCGCCTGGCTCAGGCCAGGGCAGGTCAGCAGGGTCCGCGAGGGGTCCGTCGCCCGTCGGCACGTCCTGGCCTTGGACCGGTTCGACCGCCACGGTCGTCGCGATGCGCGGCAGGTCCACGCAGACGTGACCGAACCGCAGGCCGCGCAGGGCGAGCGCGGTGGCGAGCAGGGCCGCGGCGTCGTCCTCCCCGCCGATCCGACCGAGCCGGACCGCGAGCCGGACGTCCGCATCCGAGAGCACGCCAGCGCGGTGGAAGGCCGCGAGCAGCTCAGGCGGCTTCGGACCGGGGCGCGCCGGGCTGAGAGCGCTCATGCGACCCCCCGATCGAGCAGGCCGCTCAGCTCGGTCAGCAGTGCGCCGCCGGGCCGCACCCACAGCACACCCGTGCCGGACCCCGGCGCGCCGACCATCCCGCGCAGGAACAGGTAGCCGGCTCCGACGAGGTGGTGGTCCGGGTCGTACCCCGGGAGGCGCCAGCGCAGGTAGCGGTGCGCCGCGACCAGGTACAGCAGCGCCTGGAGCACGTAGTGGTGGTCGAGCATCGCCTCGACGAGACGCTCGGGTCGGTAGTCCGCGGCGACCGAGCGGCCGGTCGTCCGGTCCCCGAACCAGTTCGACTTGTAGTCGGCGATGAACACCCGGCCGTCCGGCAGGCGGGCGAGCAGGTCGATGCTCCCGTTGAGGTAGCCACGGAACCCGGTGGCCAGCGCCGGATCACCGAGCCGCTCCCCCGCCGCCTGCAGCAGCGCGTCATCGGTGCATCGGAGCAGGTCGGCGATCGCCGCGAGGGTGAGCGCTGGCGAGCCGGTCGCGCTGCCGGTGGCCACCGGCAGCTCGAAGCGGAGCTCGTCGAGCCGGTCGGCCCGTGACAGGGTCGCCAACCGCAGCCCGGCGACCTCGGCCCCGAGCGGGGTGGCGAGCGCCTGCCGCAGCCCCCGGACGACGGCCGCGCGGTGGCCGGGATCGATCCCGTGGCGGGCCTCCATCCGCTCCAGCAGCGGCAGGAGCTCCCGGTCGTCCGCGGCGCGGGTGAGGTCGAGGTGCTCGAGCACGTCGTGGAGGAAGGTGCCCGGCCCCGGACCGCGCGGGAACCGGGCCAGCGGTACCTCCGGCTCGCGCGCCGGCACGGTGGACCCGACCACCGGGGAGCTCGCATCGATCCGCTCCACCTCGGCGTCCACGTCGCGGCCGTCGCCGGGTTCGGGCTCGGACCCGGGCCCGCCCG
>JBKHEJ010000111.1:0-8987 GCA_046540855.1 Nitriliruptoraceae bacterium | reverse complement strand
CCGGCTCGGCCCCCACCCCGGCCGGCAGGCTACGGCTCGCGGGCGTAGCCGGCGAGCCGAGGCCCTCGCGCGGCGTGCGTGGCGCTGCCTGCGGGCGGGTGCCGCGGACGCCGGTCGCTTCGCACGGCCGGCGGGTCGGTGCGTACCCTTGCCGTCCGGGGCCGACGGACGTCACGGCACCGTGTGAGGAGCGAGCGATGAGCACCGAGGAGGCCGTGCAGGACCTGCCGGCACGGTCGGCCGCGGACCGGCTCGCACGCCAGGTGCTGCGTATCGGCGAGACCGATCACCAGGCGTTGCTCTCCCTCAAGGGATCGATCTGGCTGTCCGGGGTGCGCTGCATCATCACCTACGCGCTGCTGCCCGCGCTCGCGCCGGTCGTCGGCTGGGTCGGGGTGCTGGCCCGTCCGCTGTCGGTGCTGCTCGTGCTGGCCGCGATGGTGCTCTCCATCCACAGCCTGCGCCGGGTGTGGCTGGCCGACTGGAGCCGGCGCTGGGCCTACACCGGCTTCATCGCGGTCGTGCTCGTGCTGCTCTCCGTCGTCCTGGTCGTCGATGTGCGGGCCCTCCTGGCCGGGACCTGACCGGGACCCCGGGGGCGGTCATGCGCGGGGTGCACGGCCACCGTCCGTGCTGGCCTCCGGCCCGTCCGCGGCTCGCTACCGTGCGAAGCCCCGACGGCTCCACTCCTGGCTCCGCTCCCCTCTCACCGCCACAGGTCGTCGCCATGTTCGTGCTCCCCGAACCGCTCCCCACCTCCCTCGCGCGCTACGCGCCCGGCCGCGTCGTCGAGGTCCCGGACGTCTCCTGGCCCGTCTTCGAGGTCCGTGACCGCGTCGGGGTGACCAGCACGATCCCGAGGTACGCCCTCGAGGTCCTCACGGTCGCCCTCGAACTCGACCCGGCCCGGGTCCGGTGGCTGGCCGAGACCACCGACCCCCGCCCGCTGTCGGACCGGCACGTCCACGTGGTCACCCACCGGGGACGCCTGCACGTCGTCGACGGGCACCACGCGCTGGCCGCACACCTGGCTGCCGGGACCGAGCGCATCCCCGTGCGCCTCGTCACGCCGACCCTGGTGCACGACCCCGTGCTCACCGAGGCCAGCCGGACCGCCGGCGCGGCCTGACGGGTGCTGCAGGCCCGCCGCCGTCGTCCCGCGCGCGGCCGCCGGCTCCTCGCCGCGATGCTCGCGGTCGTCCTGGTGGCCTGTGGCGTCGGCCCCGCCCCGCTCACGGCACCCTCGTCCGGATCGGGTGAGCCTGGCGCCGGCCAACAGCGTCCCGCGGGGCTGCCTGCGGACGCCGAGGCAGCCCGGCTCGAGCGGGTCGTGGACGGTGACACCGTCCGGCTGCAGCCCGGACCGCGCAGCGGGCTGGGGGCCGAGCCGTCGGTCCGGGTCCGCCTGCTCAACATCGACGCACCGGAGCTGCCGCGGGACGGGCGGCGCGGGGGGTGCCTCGCGGTCGAGGCGGCCGAGCGGCTCGAGGAGCTGCTCGCGGTCGGTGACGTGGTGTACGTCGCGGCGGACCGCGAGGATCGCGACCGCTACGACCGTCCGCTGAGGGCGGTGTGGTCGGCCGACGGCGTGTTCGTCGCGGAGGTGCTCGCCGCGGAGGGGTTCGCGACCGCCGTGCTGTTCCCGCCCAACGACCGCTTCCACGCGCGCATCGTCGCGGCGGAGCAGCGCGCTATCGACGCACGGCTCGGCGTGCACGGTCCCGCCTGCCGCTGAGCGGGTCAGTCACAGCGCTGCGGCTCGGAGCCCACCGGAGGTGGCGACGGGTCGTCCTCGGGCGGCGTGCTGCCATCCTGCGTGGCCCCACCGTCCTCGTCCGCCTCCCCGCCGGAGGCGTCGCCCGTGTCCGACCCGCTCTCCGGTGCCGCTGGGTCGCCCTCGAGCAGCCAGGTGAACAGCGCCTCGGCCGCCTCCTCGTCGGGCCGGAGCAGCCACGCCTCGCCGCTGGTGTCCGGGGTGCCCGGCACGGTGCGCATGTCCAGCGGGCGCTGCACGGTGCGGCGGTGGTCGGTCACGAGCTGCCGGATGCGGTTGAGGGTGAGCGAGTCATCGATCTGCAGCGAGGAGGCCACGGCCTCCGCCAGCCGCAGGGAGCTGACCGGGTCGCCGAGGACCCCATCCTCGCTGAGCTGGTCGCGCAGTTCGGTCAGGAGCCGCTGCTGGCGGCTGATGCGGCCGAAGTCGTCGTCCAGGCCGCGGGCGCGGGCGAAGGCGAGCGCATCCGCGCCGTCGAGCACCTGGCACCCGGCCTGCAGGTCGAGGTTGGCGCGCTGGTCGTAGAGCGCCTCCTCGAGGTAGAGCTCCACACCACCGATGGCATCGACGATGTCGACGAAGCCGCGGAAGTCCGCCATCACGGCGTGGTCGATCTGCACCCCGCTCCACTCGGTCAGCGTCTCCACCACGCAGCTGATGCCCCCGACGCCGCTGCTCTCGCCGACGCCGTAGGCCGCGTTGACCCGGCCCTCGCTCCCGTCGCACAGGGGCAGCACGGTGTCGCGCGGCACGTGCACCGTCCGCAGACGGTCGGCCTGCGCATCGAGCCGGGCCAGGGCGACCACCTCGGTGCGCTCGCCGTACGCCATCCCGGTGCCGAGCTCCTCACGCTCGGCCTCTGTGAGCACCTCACGGCTGTCGGAGGCCAGCAGCAGCACGGTGACCGGTTCCACGTCGGAGCTGCGCGGCTCGTTGGCGGGGTCGGGATCCGGGTCGGCGCTCGGGTCGCCGCTCGCGGTCGTGTCGTCGCTGCTCTGCGGGTCCGGTGGCTCCAGCGTCGTCTGGTCGCCGAGCCCATCCACCTCGACGCGGGTGAGCGAGCCGTCCAGCGCCAGGACGACCCCGGAGAGGACGGCGAGCGAGAACAGCGCCACGATCGTGGCGCCGCCGAGGACGCGCAGCACGAGGAAACCCCGACCGGACCTCGGCGCGGCGACGGCTGCCTGATCGGCAGCAGGTTCCCGCATCGTCATGTGGCGCGCTCCACCCCCTCGGGTTCGGTCCGTCTGCCAGCGTACGCCGCTCAGGGTGGACCGGTCGGTTCGGGGTCGTCCGGACGTCGGGGGTGGCCGTGGAGGCGACATCGGGGTGCGGTACCGTCGGGTGTGGTCGGTGCCGCCCGGCCTTCCCCTCGCCAGCCGGCGCCGTCGTCCTGCAGGAGCTGCTCGTGTCCGTCGTGCCCGCGGAGGCCGCCCGCCGCCGGACCTTCGCCATCATCTCCCACCCGGACGCCGGCAAGACGACGCTGACGGAGAAGTTCCTGCTGTACGCCGGGGCGATCCAGCAGGCCGGCGCCGTCCAGAGCCGGAAGGCCGAGCGCGCCACCACCTCGGACTGGCTCGAGCTCGAGCGGAAGCGCGGGATCTCGGTCACCTCCGCCGTCGCCCGCTTCGAGCACGACGGCGCCGTGCTGAACCTGCTCGACACCCCCGGGCACCGGGACTTCTCCGAGGACACCTACCGGGTGCTGTCGGGGGTGGACGCCGCCGTGATGGTGATCGACGCCGCGCGCGGGGTGGAGCCCCAGACCGAGAAGCTCTACGCGGTGTGCAAGGCCCGCGGGACGCCCATCATCACCTTCGTGAACAAGATGGACCGCCCGACGCCCGAGCCGCTCGCCATCCTCGACGACCTCGAGGCCAAGCTCGGCATCCCCGGCCAGCCGGTGACCTGGCCGATCAAGCCGGCCGGCGTCTTCCAGGGCGTGGTCGACCGCCGTGACCGGCGCAGCTACCGCTTCCTCGCCAACACCCCCGGTGGTGCACGCCGCGCCCAGGAGGACGCGGGAAGCGTCGACACCGTCGCCGAGGAGGTCCGCGAGGAGCTCGAGCTGCTCGACGCGGTCGGTGCCGACATCGACCTGGACGCCTTCGCCGCCGGGAGCGCCACACCGGTGTTCTTCGGCTCGGCCCTGTCCAACTTCGGGGTCCGGCTGCTGCTGGACGCGGTGGTCGCCTACGCGCCCGAGCCGTCGGCCCGCGCGGACATCGACGGCGACCTCCACGCGGTCGACGGGCCCTTCAGCGGGCTGGTGTTCAAGGTGCAGGCGAACCTCGACCCCCGGCACCGCGACCGGCTCGCCTTCGTGCGGATCTGCTCGGGGCGGTTCGAGCGGGGAGCGACGCTCGTGAACGCGCGCACCGGCCGTCGGACCGTGGCGAAGTACGCCCACGCCGTGTTCGGACGCGACCGCGAGACCGTGGACGAGGCCTACCCCGGCGACGTGATCGGCTTGGTCAACGCCACCGACCTGCGCGCCGGGGACACCCTCCACGCCGAGGGTGCGGAGGTCGTCTTCCCGCCGTTGCCGACCTTCACCCCCGAGCACTTCCAGACCGCCCACCCGGCCGACCGCTCCCGCATCAAGCAGTTCCGGCGTGGGGTCCAGCAGCTCGACGAGGAGGGCGTCGTCCAGGTGCTGCGCCACGACGACCTCGGCGACCAGGCCCCGATCTGGGCTGCGGTCGGGCAGCTGCAGTTCGACGTGGCGGCCTGGCGCATGGCGCACGAGTTCGGCTCCCCCGTCCGGCTGGAGGGCACCCGCTTCGAGGTGGCACGGGCGACCGACGACGACAGCGCCGCACGGCTGGAAACGATGCGGGACGTGGACGTCTACCGGCGCGAGAACGGGCTGCCGCTGGCGCTTTTCCGCAGCCGCTACGTCGCCGAGCGCGTCGCCCGCGACCATCCCGAGCTGAGCCTCGACACCCTGATCCTGAACTGAGAGCTCGCTCCACCGCCACCAGGGCACGTCCGCTCTGGCTCGGCCCGCTCGCCGCTACGCTCCGCGCCCCGTCGGCCCGCGGCGGGCGACCGTGACGAGCTCCCGGGTCCCCGCGCCGGAGGCAGGAGGGGTGGTGCTGGACGGGCTCCTCCCGCTGACCGAGCCGGGTGCCGTCTTCGTCGTCCTGTTCGTGCTCGTGCTGCTCGGCCCGCTGCTGGCCGAACGGGTCCGTCTGCCCGGGGTCATCGGCCTGGTGGTCGCTGGCATGCTCGTCGGCCCCAACGTCACCGGGATCATCGACCAGAACACCTTCATCGAGACCATCGGCTACATCGGGCTGCTCTACCTGATGTTCCAGGGCGGCCTCGACCTCGACATGCAGGGGTTCACCAAGCGCCGCCGCGACTCGGTGGTGTTCGGGATCGCCACCTTCGTGCTCCCGATGGTGATGGTGACCGCGGTGGCTCTGGCGTTCGGGCTCGGGTGGGCGGCCGCGCTCATCCTCGGGACGGCGCTGACCACCCACACCCTGCTCAGCTACCCGACGATCGTCCGGTTCGACCTGACCAAGAACCGGGCGGTCACCGCCACGCTCGGGGCCACCCTGCTGTCGACGGTCCTCGCGCTGCTGGTGCTGGCGGTGGCGGCCGCTGGCGCTCGCGGTGACACCGGGGCCGGGTTCTGGCTGCTGTTCACCCTCGGACTGGCCGGCTACCTGGTCCTGATGCTGGTCTGGGTCCCGCGCATCACCCGCTGGTTCTTCACCGGTCTCGGGCAGGACCGACAGGTCCGCTTGACCTACCTGCTGTCCGGGATGGGCATCGCCGCGGGGCTCGCGAACCTGATCGGCATCGAGCCGATCGTCGGTGCGTTCCTCGCCGGACTCGCCTTCAACGGGTTCGTGCCCTCCGGCACGGTCATCGAGGACCGGGTCCGGGTGCTCGGCCAGAGCGTGTTCATCCCCGCGTTCCTGATCTCCACCGGCATGATGCTCGACCCGGTGGCCCTGCTCACCGACCCGCGGACCCTGATGCTCGGCGGCGCCTTCGTGGCGGCCGAGGTCGCGTCGAAGTGGCTCGCGGCCGAGGGGTCCGGCCGGTTCATGGGGGTCTCACGGGCCGAGCGCGGGGTGATGTTCTCGTTGTCGGTCGGGCAGGCAGCCGGGGCTCTGGCCGCGGTCATCGTCGCCGAGGAGCTGGGCCTGGTCGGGTCTGAGGTCGTCAACGCGGTCGTGCTCGTGATCCTGGTCACGGCCCTGCTCGCGGGGCTGACCGGGGACCGGGCGGCCCCGCAGGTCCCGGTCCCCGAGCACCTCGAGGCGCCGCTCGGCAGCCGGGTCGTCGTCCCGGTGTCCAACCCGCGCACGGTGGGTCCCCTGGTCCGGGTCGGCGCGCAGGTGGCCGCCGCCGACAGCGGTGCGGTCGTGGCGGTCAACGTGCTGCCCTTCGATGCCCGCCCCGATCAGCTCCGGGCGCACCGACAGCTCGCGGCGAGCGCCGAGCAGACGGCGTTGAAGGCGGGCTCGGAGGTCACCACCTCGGTCCGGATCGATGCCACCACCACCAGCGGGGTCCTGCACACCGTCGTGGAGCAGGCCGGCACCTGCCTGGTGATGGGGTGGAAGGGGTACGCCAACCGGCGCGAGGGGCTGTTCGGCTCCACCATCGACCAGATCGTCTCCCAGAGCCCGGTGCCGGTGCTGGTGTGCCGTCCCGGCGAGGACGACGCGACCCGCCGGGTCGTGGTGGTGGTCACCGACGAGGACGTGGAACCGGAGGGGTTCCGTGGCACCGTGCTGGCCTTCGAGATCGGGCACCGTCTGGCACGTCAGGCCGAGGTCGAGCTGGTCATCCTCAGCGAGGCTGGTGCCGAGCGGGTCCAGCCCCAGCTGGCCGGTTGGGGGGTCGCCTCCGACGTGGAGCTCATCACCGTCCCGGGGGTCGTGGGCCGGCTCAACCGTCTCCTGCAGCCGGGCGACGTCGTCCTGACGGGGGTGCCGCCGGTCAAGAGCCGGCTCGGCAGAGGGGCCCGCCGTCTGGCCCGGGCCGCCGGCGGACGGACCGTGATCGTGGCCGTGCCGCACTGACGCCGGAGCTCGGCCCGGGTACCGGGCCGCCGGAGGCGGCGCACCGGCCCGTCAGCGGCAGCGGGCGCACCGGCCGCGGACGGTGAGCTCCACCTCGTCGACCCCGAACCCGTGGCCCTGGTCGAGGTGCTCACGGATCTGCGCGACGAGCGAGCCGACGTGGTGGTCCACCGCGCCGCACACGGTGCAGACGAGGTGGAAGTGCTCGTCGGGGTGGGCCAGCTCCCACCGGCTCGCGTCCACGTCGCCCAGCCGGCTGCTACGCACCAGCCCGAGCTCCTCGAGCAGGTCGAGGGTCCGGTAGACCGACGCGACATCGACCTCGCTGCCGGCCGCGTGGGCGCGCGCGGTCACCTCCTCGGCGGTCAGGTGCTCGCCGCCCTCCCGCAGCGTGGCCCACACGGCCAGTCGCGGCCGGGTCACGCGGTGGCCGTGGGCGCGCAGGACCGCCGCCAGATCGGTCTCGGTCGTCTCCTCCATACCACCAGGGTAGGCAGGGACCGGCCCCAGCTCAGGCACGGTCGATCCAGCGATCGGCGACCCGTCGGCGCTGCTGGAGCTGGGCGAGGCTCGCCTCGCTGATGGAGCTGATCCCGACCTCCTGGTTGAGCCGCGCGTTGACCACCTCCGGGGTCAGGCCCGTCAGGTGGGTCAGCATCCGGACCCGGTCGGTGTTCTCCTGGCGGACCTCGCGCTTCAGCTGGGCGCGGGAGACGGTCAGGGTGCGTGCCTGCTGCCCGGCGCCGGCCAGCGGCGGGGGTGCCGCGAGCTCGATCTCCAGCGTCAGCGCCGTCGCGTCGTCGACGATGAGATCCTCCGGATGGGCGTCGTCGAACACCCCGCCGGCCTCACCCCCGAGCGGGGTCGCGGAGATGGCCTGGAACAGCGAGAGCTGATCCTCGCCCCCGGCCTGGTCGAGCTGGTCCAGCTCCACGCTCGGCTGGTCCCCGTCCTGCTCCCGCCGCCTGAGCGAGTGGGTGCGGGACTCGGCGAGCTGCGCGGCGTAGGTGCGCAGACGGGGGTCGTCCGGGAGGAACATGAACGCCTTCTGTCGGCGCTGCCCGGCCTGCCAGCGCACCAGCCGGCCCACCGCCTGGCGGAAGAACAGCTCGGTCGCCGTCGTGGTCGCGTACACCCCGACCCTGAGCCGCGGGATGTCCACCCCCTCCGACACCATGCGCACCGCCACGATCCACGGCTCGCGCGAGGCGGCGAAGGCCGCGATCCGCTCGGAGGCGTCCGCCTCGTCCGAGGTCACCACGGCGGGCCGTACCCCGTGCCGTTGCCGTAGCAGCCGCGCGACGGCCTGGGCGTGCTCGCGGTCGATGGCGATCGCCAGCGCCCCGGCATCCGGCTGCTGCTCGCGCAGCCGCACGAGCTGCTCGTGGGCCTGGTCGAGCACCGTCGGCAGCCACTCGCCGTCCGGGGAGAGCGCCGTGCGCAGCCGCTGCGAGGTCCCGGTCCGGTCGAGGGGGTCGTCGAAGGTCGCCGACATCGCGGTGCCGTCGGGCGCGGTCCACTCCATCTGGCCCCCGAGCCGGGGGAAGAACACCGGGCGGACCACCCCGCCGTCGCGCAGGGCGTCGCCGTAGCCGTAGACGTGGTCGGGGGCGGCCTCGTCGGCCTCGATCCACGGCTGCTCGTCGGTCGGGCCGTAGGTCACGAAGGGGATCGGGTTCGTGTCGCTGCGGAAGGGGGTGCCGGACAGCGCGAGCCGCCGGGCGGCCGCCTCGAAGGCCCAGGCGACCCCGTCCCCCCAGGCCCGCTCCGCGCCCGCATGGTGCAGCTCGTCGAGCACCACGAAGGCGTCGTCGGACGGCCCACGCAGCGCCTTCGGTGCCGCGGCGACCTGCTGGTAGGTGACCGCCACCCCGTGCATGTCCGCCGGGAAGGGCTCGGCGGAGGACCAGGAGGACTCGAGGTGGAGCCCGAAGGACGCGGCGGCCTCGCTCCACTGGTGCTTGAGGTGCTGGGTCGGGGTCACCACCACGACCCGCCGGTGCGGGTGGCGGGCGAGGTCACGCACCGCCGCGGTCAGCGCGAAGGTCGTCTTCCCCGCCCCGGGGGTGGCCACCGCCAGGAAGTCGCGCCGGCTCGCGGCCTCGAAGGCGTCCAGCGCTTCCTTCTGCCAGCGGCGCAGGGCGAGTCGGGGCACGGGGTAT
>JBKHEJ010000110.1:0-9016 GCA_046540855.1 Nitriliruptoraceae bacterium | reverse complement strand
GGCGAGACCGCTCGCGGGATCCCCGGGGGCGCAGGTCGTGGTCAGATCCCCCCCGATGGCGCGGGCGTCGATCACGACCCACACACCCTCACACCCGGCTGCTGCGGCCGGGGCGACGTCCGGCCCGACCAGCAGCAGGCTGGCCAGGACCACCGCGAGGGTGGCCGCCCGGACGCGCCCCGGCCGTCGCCTCATCGGGTGACCGACCGCCTGCGCCGGCTACCGGCGAGCCCGGCGAGGAGCAGCGCCGCGCCGAGCAGCGCGACCGCGAGCACGAGCCCGGGGACCTCGTCCGGGGTGCTCGAGGGGGACAGCCCGGCGTCCACCCCGGTCGGCTGGGGCACGTCGTCGGACGGCGCGGGTGCGTCCACGGGCTCCTCCGGCTCCGCCTCCGCGGTGTCGTCGTCCGCGGGGGCTTCCGGCTCCTGCGGTTCCTGCGGCTCCGCCTGGGCGCAGACCACCTCGGGGGCCTCGGGTGCCGCACCCTCGGCGGTGACGGTCGCCAGACCGGCGCCGGCCAGCCCGAAGGTGGCCTGCGCGGTCGCGAGCTCCACCGACCCGCGCTCGGACCGGTTGAAGGGGATCGCGCCGGGGCTGTCGGTGGCGCAGCCGTCCTGCTGGTCGGTGATCCAGGCCCGTGCCGCCTCGGCAGCGTCGTCCTGCCCGGTGGCCGTCAGCGCCGCGGCTGCGACACCGGTGGAGTTGGTGTTGACGCCGTCCGGGGAGGAGAAGCTGCCGTCGGAGGCCTGGACCTCGACCAGCCAGTCCGCGGCCGCCTCCGCGGCGTCGGTGGCACCGGCCGCGAGCAGCGCCTGGATGGCGAACCCGGTGGTGTCCACCGAGGAGGTGCAGGTCTCGGGCGCGAACTGCGACGGGAACCCACCGTCCGGGCAGGCCTGGTCGACCAGGACGTCGACCGCCTCCGTGGACGGGGTGACGTCCGGGGCACGGGTGAGGGCGAGCAGGGCGAGCGACTGGGTCAGCGGGGTGGAGAAGTCGTCGAACTCCCCGCGGTCGCTGAAGCGGCCCACGATCCCGTCCTCCGGGTCGGTGACCTCGAGCTGCGACAGCTGCTCGATCAGGTCGATCCCGCCCACGTCGCGCGGGTCGCGGTCCATGACCAGCATCGCCAGGGCGAGCTTCGCGCTCGCGCCGGCGTAGGCGGCGTCCTCGGCGTCGAACCCGGCGCCCTGGGTGTAGCTAGGTGCCTGTGTCGTGAGCCAGTCGGCGATCGAGCCGAGCTCGTCGCCGGCGACACCGACGGCCGCCAGCGCGAACAGCACGTCGATGGTGGGCCCGGCGCTCGGACCGAACTCGGTCCCGACCGCCGGGTCGTCGGTGAGCACCGACACGAGCCAGCCGGCGGCGGCCTCGGCGGGGTCCTCCTCGGGCGTGACCTGTGCGGCTGCGGGCAGCGGCACGGCCAGCAGGAGCAGGGCGGTGAGCAGGAGGGCGAGTCGTGCGCGGATCGGCCCGCGCGTTCGGAGGGTGGTGGACACGGTGGTGCCTCTCGTGAGCGGTCCGTGACGGTGGATCCCGCACGGACCAGCCCAGAGACGACGACGTCCCCCCGCGACGCGTGGAGCGCGACGACGGGAGGACGGACGCTCGGGCGTGGCTCGCCCGGGCTCCGCCCCGCAGACCTCGACGGTGGATGGAGCCGCTCGCCACGGGCAGGTATCCCGACTCGTCGCCTGGCACGTTCCTGTGCGCCTGGCGGGCGCGAGGGAGCGTGGACGACCTACGGTTGCGGGTCAGCGCCGGATTCCGACCGGACTTCCCCTGCGTCGTGGTGTTCGGTGTTCGGTTGTGGGTGGCCGGTGGCCACCGCAGCACCCAACCACATCGAGGCCCCCGCCGGCAAGCAGGTGGCGGCGTCCGCGCGTGGTCAGCCTCCGCGCCGGCGGGCCAGGACCGCCTCGGCGACCCGGGAGCGGGGCGTGTGCCACAGCTGCTCGCTCAGCCAGGCGGTCGTGGCGACGACCTCCTCGAGGTCCACGCCGGTGGCGACCCCGGAGCCCTCCAGGGCGTAGAGCAGGTCCTCGGTGGCGAGGTTGCCGGCCACACGGTGCGGGAACGGCTCCCCGCCGATCCCGCCCGCGCTCGTCACGGTCGTGCCGACACCGGCCTCCAGCGCCGCCAGGGTGTTCGCGAGCCCCTGGCCGTAGGTGTCCCTCAGGTGCACGGCGAGGCGGTCGACCAGGACCACCGGGGCCAGCCGGGCGAGCAGGTCCTGGATCTGCAGCGGGGTCCCGACCCCGATGGTGTCCTGCAGGCAGACCTCGTCGCAGCCGCACTCGAACAGCGCCGTGGTGACCTCGAGGACCGCGCTCGGGGCGACCTCACCCTGGTAGGGGCAGCCGGCGATCATGGCCACCGTCGCGCGTGTCCGGCAGCCCGCGTTGCGCGCG
This sequence comes from Nitriliruptoraceae bacterium, assembly GCA_046540855.1. Lineage (GTDB taxonomy): Bacteria > Actinomycetota > Nitriliruptoria > Nitriliruptorales > Nitriliruptoraceae > T1Sed10-7. Next base: position 6,605 of record JBKHEJ010000110.1, on the reverse strand, counting down.
TGACGGACGATCGCGCCGGCGCGCTCGAGCACCTCCTCGACCGGGCCGCCGAGGTCACGTTCGCTGTGCGGGCCCGAGGCGGAGACCTCCAGGCCGATCTCACGGGCGCCGGCAGCCAGGGCCTGCTCGAGGCTGCTGGCGTCGGCGACCTGCACCGCGTAGCGCACGCCGGGGACCTCGGGCAGGCCCTCGAGGACCGCCACGGCCTCCGGTGCGCCGGGCGCGGCAGCCGGCCCCGGGAAGCTGGTCGCCTCGATCACGGCGAGGCCCGCCTGCGTGAGCCGCTCGATGAAGGCGATCGTGACCGCGGTCGAGGGCGGCAGCTCCCCCAGGGGTGCCTCCCGCGGCCCGATCTCGATGAGGGTGACCTGGTCGGGCAGCTCCATGGGCGTCTCCTCAGCAACCGTCGGAAGCGGTCGGGCCGGCGACCTCCGCCACCTCGAAGGCGAGCAGCACCGCCCCGGCGTCCACGGCCTGGCCCGGGTGGACGTGGACGGCGGTGACGGTGCCATCGACGGGCGCGAGCACCGGGTGCTCCATCTTCATCGCCTCGACCACCGCGAGGACCGTGCCGGCGGGTACGGCCGTGCCGGCCGCGACCTCGACCGCGATCACGGTCCCCGGCATGGGCGCGGTGAAGCTCGCGGTGCCCACCGGGGCACCCGCGTCGGCGTGCCGGGTCGGGCTGACCTCGTCCAGGACGCGCGTGTGCCCGTCGCGGTGCAGCCACACCGACCGGGACCCGATCGGGCCGAGCACCTCGAGCTCGCTGCCGCCGTCGGGCTCGACCGGGACGCCCGCGACCACCACCTCGGGGCGGCTACCGCGCACGCGCACCTCGAGGTGGTGGTCCTCCGCGTGGTCCCGGAGCCGGTCGCTGAGCCGGACCGCCCACCCGCCGCCACCGGTGCGCACGGCGCCGAGCCGCGTCCAGGGGGTGGCCGGGCTGCCCCGCCGACCGTGCTCGTGCAGCGCCGCGGCTGCGGCAGCGAGCTGCTCGGGGGCGAGGGCGGGCGGCTGCCACCCCCCGAGGTGGTCGGGCAGGAACGAGGTCGTCAGGGCGGCGGCGGCGAAGGCCGGGTGGGCCAGGATCGCGTCGGCGAGCTCGAGGTTGGTGACCACACCACGGACGCTGGTGCGGGCCACGGCGTCGCGCAGCCGGGCGGTGGCCTCGTCGCGGTCGCGGCCGTGGGCGATGAGCTTGGCGAGCATCGGGTCGTAGTGCCGGCTGACCTCGCTGCCTGCCTCGATACCGGCGTCGACCCGGACGCCGGGACCCTCGGGCAGACGCAGCGCGTGGATCGTGCCGGTCTGGGGCAGCGAGTGCACCGGGTCCTCGGCGTAGAGCCGGACCTCGATGGCGTGGCCGGACCGGAGGATGCGCTCCTGTGGCAGCGGCAGCGGCTCACCGGCGGCCACCCGCAGCTGCCACGCCACCAGGTCGATGCCGGTGATCGCCTCGGTGACCGGGTGCTCGACCTGCAGCCGGGTGTTCATCTCCAGGAAGGCGAAGCTCGGCTCGTCCTCCCCGAGCGTCGTGCCGTCGAGGAGGAACTCGAGCGTCCCGGCACCCCGGTAGCCGACCGCGCGCGTGGCGGTCACCGCCGCGTCGGTCAGCCGAGCTCGCAGGCGCTCGTCGACCACCGCCGAGGGTGCCTCCTCGACGAGCTTCTGGTGCCGGCGCTGGACGGTGCACTCCCGCTCGAACAGGTGCACGACGTTGCCGTGCGCGTCGGCCACCACCTGGACCTCGAGGTGGCGTGGGGCCGCCACGAGCCGTTCGAGGATGACCCGGTCGTCGCCGAAGGCGGCGCGGGCCTCGCGCCGGGCTGCGGCCAGCGCGGCCGGCAGCCGTGCGGGGTCGTCCACGCGGCGCATCCCGGTCCCACCACCCCCGGCGACGGCCTTGACCATGAGCGGGAACCCGATCGAGGTGGCGGCCACGACGAGCGCGTCGTCGTCGAGGTCGTCGCGGTCCTCGCCAGGGATGACCGGCACCCCGGCAGCGGCGAGGTGCCGTTTCGCGGCCGCCTTGTCGCCCATGAGCGCGATGACCTCGGGCGGGGGGCCGACGAAGGTCAGCCCGGCGGCCTCCACGGCCCGTGCGAACCGGGCATCCTCGGCCAGGAACCCGTACCCCGGGTGGACCGCCTCGCACCCGGTGCTCCGGGCGGCGTCGAGCAGCCGGTCGGCGTCGAGGTAGCTGGCGGGCGCCGGGGCGGGCCCGAGCCGCACGGCCCGATCCGCCGCCCGCACGTGCGGGGCGTCGGCGTCGGCGTCGCTGTGGACGGCCACGGTCCCGATGCCGAGCTCACGGCAGGTGCGCACGATGCGGGTGGCGATCTCACCACGGTTGGCGATCAGCACGCGACGGAACATCGGCGCCCTCACATCCGCAGCACGCCGCGGCGGACCGGGGCGAGGGGGGCGCCGGTGGCCACCGCGAGGCCGAGCCCGACCACGTCGCGGGTCGCGGCCGGCTCGATGATGCCGTCGTCCCAGAGCCGGGCGGTGGCGTGGAAGGGGTGGCCCTGGGCCTCGTAGGTCGCGCGGATGGGGTCCTTGAACGCCTCCTCGTCCGCGGCGGCCCAGCTGCCCCCCTCGGCTTCGATGCGGTCGCGCCGCACGGTGGCGAGGACGGTCGCGGCCTGCTCGCCACCCATGACGCTGATGCGGGCGTTGGGCCACATCCACAGGAACCTCGGGTCGTAGGCCCGGCCGCACATGGCGTAGTTGCCGGCACCGAAGGAGCCGCCGATGATCACGGTCAGCTTCGGGACCCGGGCGCAGGCCACCGCCGTGACGAGCTTGGCCCCGTCCTTGGCGATGCCGCCGGCCTCGTACTCCCGGCCGACCATGAACCCGGCGATGTTCTGCAGGAACAGCAGCGGGATGCGGCGCTGGTCGCACAGTTGGACGAAGTGGGCGCCCTTCAGCGCCGACTCGCGGAACAGGATGCCGTCGTTGGCGACGATCCCGACCGGGATGCCGTGGATGTGCGCGAAGCCGGTGACGAGGGTCTCCCCGTACAGCGGCTTGAACTCGTGCAGCCGGGAGCCGTCGAGGATGCGGGCCAGCACCTCGCGGACGGGGTAGGGCTGCCGGACGTCGGCGGGGAGGATCCCGTACACCTCGTCGGGGTCGTAGGCGGGCGGCTGCGGCTCGCGCACCTCGAGCTCGAGGCCGGCGAGGCCCTCGGTGGCCAGGTCGGTGGCGGCGGGTCGGGGCGGCAGGGTGGCGACGGCGTCACGGGCGAGCGCGAGCGCGTGCGCGTCGTCGACGGCGAGGTGGTCCACGACCCCGGAGGTGCGGGCGTGCAGCTCCCCGCCACCGAGCTCCTCGGCGCTGACCTCCTCGCCGGTGGCCGCCTTCACCAGCGGGGGCCCACCGAGGAAGATCGTGCCCTGCTCGCGGACGATGATGGTCTCGTCGCTCATCGCCGGGACGTAGGCGCCACCGGCCGTGCAGGAGCCGAGCACGACCGCGATCTGGCCGCAGCCGAGCGCCGACAGCTGCGCCTGGTTGCGGAAGATCCGGCCGAAGTGGTCCCGGTCGGGGAACACCTCGTCCTGGAGCGGGAGGAAGGCGCCACCGGAGTCCACGAGGTAGACGCACGGCAGGCGGTTGGCCAGCGCGACCTCCTGGGCCCGCAGGTGCTTCTTCACGGTCATCGGGTAGTAGGTGCCACCCTTGACGGTGGCGTCGTTGGCGACGACCACCACGGTGCGGCCCGAGACCCGGCCGACGCCGGTCAGCAGCCCGGCACCCGGCGCCTCGTCGTCGTACATGCCGTGAGCGGCGAGCGGCGAGAGCTCCAGGAACGGGCTGCCGGGGTCCAGCAGCGCCTCGACACGCTGGCGGGGGAGCAGCTTGCCCCTCTCGAGGTGTCGCTGCCGGGCGGCGGCCGGCCCGCCGAGCGCCGCCTGGTCGATCGCGGCCCGCAGCTCGTCGCGCAGCGCGAGGTGGTGGGCCCGGTTGCGCTGGAAGGCGGCGGAGCTCGGGTCGATGGAGCTCGTCAGGATCGGCATGCGCGGGATGCTAGGCGGCGCCGGCGTCGTGGACGGGCTCGGGGCGCGCGAGCGCGGTCGGGCGGTGGTGCACCGTGCCCGCGGCGGAGGCAGCCGCGTGGCCGTTCGCGCTCAGGAGGTGAGGCGCTGCTTCACCAGGGTCGAGACCCGGCTGCCGTCGGCCCGGCCGGCCACCTCGGCCATCGTGGCCTTCATGACCTGACCCATCGCGCGTGGGCCGTCCGCGCCGAGCTCGGCGATGACCCGGTCCACGATGGCGACGAGCTCCGCCTCCTCGAGCTGGGCCGGGAGGTAGCGCTCGTACAGGCCGGCCTCGGTGAGCTCCGCGGCGGCGGCTTCGTCACGTCCGGCGTCAGCGAAGGCCGTCGCGGCCTCGCGTCGGCGCTTCACCTCGGTCGCGAGCACCTGCTGCACGACCTCGTCCTCGAGCTGGCCCTGCGGCCCGAGCCCCTCGGCGACGGCGCGGTTCTTCAGCGCGGCGAGGACCATCCGCAGCGCCGAGGTGGCGGCCTTGTCGCGCGCCTTCATGGCGGCGTGGAGGTCGTCCTCGATCTGACGCTGCAGGCTCATGGTGTCTCCCTGGCTCGGCCGCTCGCAGGGTAGTGCCGGCGGCCGCGTGCACGCGGCGGAGCCCGCCCCGGTCGGTCGTGGGGCGGGCTCCTGAGGGTGCGCCGGCGGGCAGGGACCGGCGCGGGATCGGCTCAGCTGGTGGCATCGCCCGCGGCGTCCACGGTGCGCTTCACCGAGGTCGCGGCGGCCTTGGTCTGCTGCTTGGCGTGCTCGAACTGCTCACCGGTGGCCTCCAGCGTCTCCGCGCTGGCCCCCTTGGTGGCGGTCACGGTGCCCTTGGCCTTCGCCACGGTCTCGTCCACGGCCTTGCGGGCGGTGGTCGCGGTGGCCTTCGCCTGGGTGGTGACGTTGCCGGCCTGCTCGTGCGCGGTGTCGACGGCCACGTCGGCGGTGCGGCTCACCGAGGTGAACGCGCCCTTGAGCTGGGAGCGGGCGTTGCCGGCCTGGGACAGCACCCGGTCGACGCGCTCGTCCTTGCGGACGTCCTCGGCGAGCTTGCGGCCCTCCTTGGCCTTGGCGTCGAAGCGCTTCTCGAAGCTCTTCAGGTAGCGGTCCGCGTCCTTCTCGAGGCGCTTGCGCAGATCGGCCAGGGTCTTCTCGGCCTTCTCCGGCACCTCACGCAGGCCCTTGAGCCGGTCCGGGGTGTCCTCGACGAGGTGCTCCGCGTCGTCGCGCAGCCGCTCGATCTGGCCCGGGATCGCCTTGGCGTAGCTGACGACGTCGCTGACGAGCCCGGCCGTCGCGTAGCCGGCGTCCTCGAGGATGACCTTCAGCTCGCGCTCACGCAGGCTGGGGGTCTTCGGCGCGGCGGGCTTGCGGGCCGCGGTCTTCTTCGCGGTCGCCTTGCGGGTGGTCTTCTTCGCGGCGGGCTTGCTCGTGCTGCTCGCCGTGCTGGTCCTGCGCGTGGCCGTCTTCTTCGCCGTCTTCTTGGCGGCGGGACGGTCCGTGGCGGTGGTCTCGGCCATCGGTGTCCTCCGGATCAGGGTCGGGGTAGGTCGTCGAGGTGGCTCGTGGGCTCGGGCCGGTGAGGGTCCGGGGAGGGGACCGCGTGGGAGCCGGGTGGGGACATCATCCGGACGCACCCACCGTGGACGCCGTCCCCTCTCCGGGCCCCACCGGCCGAGCATGACGAGCCCTGTGCTTGCAATAGTACGCGCATGCTGCGAGCGGATGCAAGCGTCTCGGGCCGCTCGGATGGACAGCGGCCGCGCCTCCGGTCCTGACGCGGCGGTTGCTCGGCCGTGCTGTGGGGTGTCCGGTCCGCTGTGGGCGGTCGCGGAGCCGGCCTGCTCGCTCCCGGCTAGCGGTCGAGGGCGCGGGCGTGCAGCGCGAGCTCCGCGCCGAGGACCTGCTGCACGGGACCGAGGCGCAGGTCGAAGGCCCGCAGCGCCCGACCGAGCAGCTCCTGCCACCAGCCGGGTTCCGCCTCCCTGAGCGCCCCCGGCACCAGCACGTCGACGACCGAGCCGATCGGCCGGGACTCGCTCGCCGCTCCGACGACGAGGTAGCCGCGCCGGGCAGCCTCGGTCGGGGCCGGCAGGAGCGAGGCGAGCCCGACCGTGACGGTGACCCTCGCGCCCCGCGGGACCCGCGGCAGCTGCCGCGGCCACCCGCGCCCGGTGACCGGAAGCCGCAGCAGCACGGCGTCCTCCGGCAGGGTCGGTGCGGTGGCAGGCAACGCGGACCTCACGCAGCGGGACGGGGGAGCGCGGCCGGTCGGTCGTCGTGGGAACGGCCGGGCCGTGGCGTCATCCTCGCAGCCCGGACCGGTCGAGTCACGCACCCACGGCGGAGGCCTAGCCTGCCGAGGAGCGAGGAGGGTGAAGCATGCAGGTCGCGGTGCTCGGTGCCGGGGGGCACGTCGGGAGCCGCGTCCTGGCCGCCCTCATCGCGGCCGGTGCCTCCACGCAGCCGATCGGCCGCGGGGTGGTGCCCAGCGCCGCAGGGTGCGGCCCGCTCGTGAACGCCGCGGGTAGCGACGAGACCGTGCGCGCCAGCCTCCTGGCC
>JBKHEJ010000109.1:0-9038 GCA_046540855.1 Nitriliruptoraceae bacterium | reverse complement strand
CGTGAGCCCCCGCGCGCCGTGATCACCAGGACCCACCGCCACCCCCGCCACCGCCGCTGCCGCCGCCCCCGCCGCCGCTGCTCGAGGGTGCCGTCGAGGACCCCGACTGCGCGGTCGCGACGCCCGCGAAGCTGCTCTGGCTCGCCCACCAGGCGCCCGCGCCGGCAGCCCCGGCGCCGGCGCTCGCGGCCGTCAGGGTCTGGAGGACGGGACCGAACCGCTCGTACCAGCTGTCCGCGTGCCCGAGGGCGATGGCGTAGGGCAGCAGCGCCAGGGCCGGGTGGGTGTGGTCGAGACCGGCCTGTCCGGCTGCCCACTCGAGCTGCTCGCCCTCGACGGTACGCACGAAGTGGTCGAAGGCACGCGCCTGCCCCACCGCGTCACGTCCGGCGGAGTTCAGCGGCCGGCGGTGGTGCCGCCACGGGGCCCGCGCCACGATCCACCCGACCAGGACCAGCGCCGCCGTGATGGCCGCGGCCACGACGGGTAGCGGGCTCGCGTAGGCGAACAGGGCGCCGAGTGCGAAGGCCAGCCCCAGCCAGCCGAGGAAGGCGACCGAGCGGAAGCAGCCGCTGCGCATCGCACCGCCCTCGTCGTGCTCGAAGCCGTGGGCGGCGAACACCTCCGCCGCACGCCTGGTCAGCGTCGTGGTCGCCTCGGAGACGCGCTGCGCGGTGCCCGCGTCGTAGGAGCCGTCGAACACCGTCGGGGCGCCGGGTGGCACCAGCTCGTCGATCACCTCGGCGTCGGCGGGTGGGAGCACGGTGCCCTGCGGTGGCCGATCGAGGGTCAGCGTGCCCTTCTCCGTTCGGAGGAACCCGCCCTCCTCCTCGGTGAAGGAGGAGCGGAGGAGCCCGCGCTGATCGAGGTCGACGATGGTCGACAGCAGCAGATCCTGGCTCGAGGCGCGGGAGAGCAGCCCGGCGACCTCCGGGGGCTTGAAGCCGAAGGGGGGTGCCGGCAGCGCCGTCGGCTGCGCTCGGTCGTGGAGACGCGGGTCGGTGACGCGGTCGCGGTACACGCGCTGGGCGGCGACGGCCTCCCAGGCCGCGAGGGGCAGCGCGAGCAGCACCGCGAGCAGCAGCGCGGCGACGGCCGGGGAGAGGTCCCAGGGGCCCGGCCCGGGTGTCGAGTCGAGCGGCGCTGGCGCGAAGGTCGGCGGCGCGACGGTGAAGGCCTCGGCCGGCAGGCGGACCGCGATGGTCGCCGCCTCGAAGGGCTCGAAGGGGCCGACCTCGAAGACCACGCGCGAGCCGTCGAGGCGCGGTTGGACCGGGCAGGGCCGGGTCGAACGTCGTGGGCCGCTCACGCAGGCCGCCTCGACAGCTTCGCCGGGCAGGTCGACCACCACGGTCGTCGGCCCGACGGTCGTCGGCCAGTCGAAGCCCGGGGTGTCGACCCGAAGCTCGACCAGCGACGGGTCGTCGCGCAGCGTCACGGTCCACGTCGGGGCGGTGTAGCGGATGCGGTAGGGGTAGGTCCCCGGCTGCAGCCAGGTGGAGGCCTCGCCGATGCGCACCCGAGGCCCGTGCTCCCACCGCTCCAGGGCGACGTTCCAGGGCTCGGCTGCGTCGCCGCGGTCGACCGTGATGTCACGGAAGGAGCCCGTCGTGGGGAAGGGTGCTCGCTCATCCAGGTCACGGAAGATGCCGCGGCGCGGCTCGGCGAAGGTGACCTGGAGCTCCTCGGTGACCCGCGGGGTCCCGTCGGCCGCGACCTCGATCGTCTGCACGAAGCGGTCGATCCGGAAGGCGTCGTCGCGTCCCGTCATGCCCGAGAACGCGCCGGTCGCGGCGGCGAGCCCGAAGGTGGCCCCCACCGTCAGCACGGACACGGCGACGCGCCATCCGACCCGCATCCTCAGCGACCTCCCAGCTGGACGTCAGGCGCGAGAGCGACGCGCTCGGAGGCTCGCGCGAACATCTCCTCACGGGGGAAGCGGAACAGTCCCGCGAGGATCGAGCTCGGGAAGGTGTCGGTCAGCGTCCGGTACCGCGCGACCCGGTCGTTCGCGAACCCGCGGGCGAAGGCGAGGCGGTCCTCGGTGTCGCGCAGCTCCTCCTGCAGCTGGCGGAAGCTGCCATCGGCCTGCAGGTCGGGCTGGGCTTCGGTCAGCACCAGCAGTTGGCCCAGCAGCGCCGTGAGCTCCTGCTCGGCGGCATCTTGGTCGAGGTGGCTCGTGGCGGCCAGAGCCCGGGTGCGCGCGGCGGTGACCGCGTCGAGCAGGCCACGCTCGTGGGCGGCGGAGCCCCGGGCAGCGGCGACGACGTTGGGGATGAGGTCGTGCCGGCGCTGCTGCTGGACGGCGACCTGGGCCCAGGCCTGGCGCACCTTCACCTTGGCACGGACGAGCCGGTTGTAGAGCACGACGACGACCAGCGCGAGGAAGAGCAGGGTGCCGAGCAGCCAGAGCGCCGCGGTCTCCATCGTCCTCGCTCCGCGTTCCAGGGGCAGGTCACGGCGTGCCGGGCCGTCCGAGCCAGCCTAACCGCCGTACGCCTCGGGGACGCTCCGGGGCAGCGTCGTACACTGCGCCGCATGGCATGGAGGTACGAGCCCGGTGTGGCGAGCGGTGAGGTCTGAGGATCGGCGTGTCGTCTCCGGGCTGACCGCGGGGCTCATGCTGCTCACCCTCGGGGTGGGAGCAGCCGCGGTCGTGTCCGCGCCGACCCCAACGCCACCCGACGCGAGCACGCCCTCGGCGCCCGTCGCCGCCCCGGACGCGCTCGGACCCGCAGCCGGTGAAGCGTCCGATCGGCTCCCGCGGTGGTGGTTCACGCCCTGGCCGATCGCTGCCGCGGACGGGACCGCTGCGGGGACGGACCGGCCGGCGCCCGAGGACACCGCCCCGCGCTCCGCGGAGCGTGCGTCCACCGACGGGGACACGACGGTGCCGACCGCGCCGGTCGTGGACGAGGCGGATGTGCGCGTCGACGCTGGCGACGCTGTCGCCCTGCGTACCCCCGAAGGCTTCGAGGTGGCGGCCGGGGGTGTGGCCGTCGGCGACGGACCGGAGGTGACCTACACCGTCGAGGTCGAGCCGGCCGTCGGCGAGGATCTCCTGGCCTTCACCGCAGCGGTGGAGGAGGCGCTCGGCGACCCTCGCAGCTGGTCGAGGCGGTGGCGCCTGGTCCGCGTGGACGATCCGAGCGAGGCGGCGGTGCGGGTCCTGCTGGCGACCCCGGCGACCGTGGATCGGCTGTGCGGGCAGGTCGGGCTCCGGACCGTGGGGCGGTACTCCTGCTGGACAGGTCGGTTCGCGGCGCTGAACGCCTGGCGGTGGGCGGAGGGCGCCACCGACTTCGAGGATCTCACGACCTACCGCCGCTACCTCGTCAACCACGAGGTGGGCCACGCCCTCGGGTTCGGTCACGTCGGCTGCGAGGAGCCGGGAGCGCTGGCGCCGGTCATGATGCAGCAGTCGATGGGGACCGGGGAGTGCGTCGCGAACGGCTGGCCCTTCCCCTGACCCGCGCCGTCCTGCTCTAGGCTACGACGGCGGCTGAACGCTGTCGGCTCGTGGGGAGGCATGGTGCCGTACGACGGTCTGCAGCAGGAGGCGCTCTCGGAGCGCGTGGTGGGCTCCGTGGTTGGCGCGCAGCAACTGGCGAGGTCGCTGGAGGCGACGCCCGCCCAGGTCCTCGCGCGCATCATCGCGCTGGCACCGATCGGTGTCGGGCTCGTCGACGCGCAGGGGCGGACGGTCCTGGCCAACGAAGCGCTCGGTCGCATGCTCGGCTACTCCCCGGAGGAGTTCGCGCGGCTGCACTTCCGCGAGTTCACCCACCCCCAGGACCAGCAGCACAACGACGAGCTGTTCGAAGAGCTCATGGCGGGACGCATCGACCGGTTCGATCTGGACAAGCGCTTCTTCCACCGCGACGGCCACGTCGTGTGGGGCCGGCTCCTCGTCGCGGCCATGCGGGACGAGCACGGCGAGCGGCTCGCGATCGGGCTGCTCCAGGACGTGACCGAGGAGAAGCGGCTCCAGGCCGAGCTCGCCGCCGCCGAGGCCAGCTACCGCCAGATGGTCGAGGAGGTGCCCGCGGTCGTCTACCTCACCGATGCGGGTGCCGACATCGCGGCCAGCTACGTCAGCCCACGCATCGAGGAGCTCCTCGGCTACACGCCACAGGAGTGGTACGCGACCCCGGGTCTGTGGCGCTCGCTGCTGTACGACGCCGACCGCGCTGAGGTCCTCTCCGACCTCGACGCCCACCGCGACAGCGGTGCCACGGTGCCGCTGACCCTGACCTACCGGATGCGGCACAAGGACGGGTCGCTGGTCTGGATCCGGGACCAGTGCCGGTTCCAGGAGGACGATGCGGGCCGGCCCTTCCGGCGCGGCGTGCTCGTGGACGTGACCCGCGAGAAGGAGCTCGAGGCTGAGCTCGAGCACCTCGCCTTCCACGATCCGCTCACCCACCTGGCGAACCTGCGGCTGTTCCGCCTGCGGACCGACGACCGTCTCCGCCGCCGTCCGCCGCGGACGGGTGCGGTGCTGTTCGTCGACCTCGACGAGTTCAAGCCCGTCAACGACCGCTACGGCCACGGGGTCGGAGACCGGTTGCTCGCCGAGGCAGCCCGTCGGGTGCGGGCGAGCCTGCGGGATGCGGACACCGCCGGGCGGCTCGGGGGCGACGAGTTCGCGGTCCTGCTCGATGAGGTGGATGACCGCGACACCGCGCTCATGGTCGCCGAGCGGCTGCGGCTGCGGCTCAGCGAGCCCTACGACCTGTCGGTCGGGGACGGCCCGGTGCGTGTCGGGGCTTCCATCGGGGTGGCGATGCTGACCGACGGCGAGGGCTGCGACGGCGTGCTCCGCGCGGCGGACCTCGCCATGTACGCGGCCAAGGAGGACGGCAAGGGCGCGGTGCGCCCCTTCGAGCCGTGGATGCTCGAGGCGGTGCTCGCTCAGCCGTCGCGCAGCGAGGAGCCGCGGTCCTCGGCGTGAGGCTGACGCCCCGCGCGCCTCAGGCCTGGTCGTCGGCGCTCGCCCCGGACGGGGTGACCCCCTGCGCCGCCATGGGCAGCATCCGGCCGCGCTGCAGGACCTCGGAGATGTCGAGGACCTCGACCTGCCCCTCGGACAGGGTGCCCTCCTGGGTCTTCTGCGCGATGCCGTCCTCGAGCATGGTGGTGCAGTAGGGGCAGGCGGTGGTGATCAGCTCCGGGTCGAGCCCGAGCGCCTCGTCCACGCGCTCCATGTTGACCCGCTTGCCGATGTTCTCCTCCATCCACATGCGGGCGCCCCCCGCACCGCAGCAGAAGCCGTTGGAGCGGCAGCGGGTCATCTCGGTGGGCTGCAGCCCGGGCACGGCGTTCACCACCTGGCGCGGGGTGGAGTAGACCTCGTTGTGGCGGCCGAGGTAGCACGGGTCGTGGTAGGTGACCCGCTTGTCGAGCTGGTTGGTGGCGATGAGGCGCCCCTCGTCGATCAGCTTCGCGAGCACCTCGGAGTGGTGCAGCACCTCGAAGTGCCCGTCGAAGTCCGGGTACTCGTTCTTCAGGGTGTTGAAGCAGTGCGGGCACCACGCGACGATCTTCGTCCGGTCGGCACCGACGCTCTTCAGCAGCTCGATGTTGGCCTTGGCCAGCGACTGGAACAGGTACTCCATCCCGAGCCGACGGGCCGGGTCGCCGGTGCAGGTCTCGTGCTTGCCGAGGATCGCGAAGCTGACCCCCGCGTCGTGCAGCAGTTGGGCGGTGGCCTGGGTGATCTTCCTCGAGCGGTCGTCCACCGCCCCGGCGCACCCGGTCCAGAAGATGAACTCGTACTGGCCGCCCTGCTCCTCGCCCGGCTCGAGCACGGGGATGTCGAACCCGAGCTTCTCGGTCCACTCCTCGCGCTTGGCCTGCCCCACCCCCCACGGGTCGCCGGCGGTCTCGATGTTCTTGAGCATCACCCCAGCCTCGGCCGGGAAGCTCGACTCCATCATCGCCTTGTAGCGGCGCAGGTCGACGATGGTGTCGACGTGCTGGATGTCGACCGGGCACTCCTCGACGCAGGCGCCGCACGTGGTGCAGGACCACAGCACGTCGTAGTCGATGACCGCCTCCGCCCCCGGCTCGTCGCCGACCAGGGGGATCTTGATGACGTCCCCGGCGTGGGCCTCGTCGACCTGCCCGAGCAGGAACGGCCCCTTGGCGTACATGTGGTCGCGCAGGTCCTGGATCAGGATCTTCGGGCTGAGCGGCTTGCCGGTGTTCCACGCCGGGCACTGCGACTGGCAGCGGCCGCACTCGGTGCAGGTCTGGAAGTCCAGGAACCGGTCGAAGGTGAACTGCTCGATCGCGCCGACGCCGAGCACGTCCTCCTCGCTCATGTTCTCGAGGTCGATCGGCTCGGAGGTCAGCTTGCCCAGGGCCTTGTCGCGGTTCGGGTCGCGGGTCAGCTCCTGGAAGGGGATCGTGACGATGTGCAGGTGCTTGGAGTGCAGGGTGAAGACCAGGAACGCGCCGACGATGGCGAGGTGGGCGACGAGGTTGATGGCGCCGACCCACTCCAGCGTCAGCGGCTCGATGCCGGTCATCGCCTCGCCGAACAGGTTGGAGATGAACGCGGCCTCGGTGGGGGCGTAGCCCTTGGCGGCGCGCACGCCGTGGGCGGTCCACAGGGTCCACACGACCAGCACCTCGGCGCCGAGCACCCACCAGCCCTGGTTGAGGTTGGAGCCGAGGAAGCGGGAGCTGCGGCCCTTCCGGCGCGGCTCCTGGGCCGCGCGGATCGTCGCGAAGATCGCGATCCCGGTCAGCGACAGCAGCCCGAACAGGTCCTGCGAGAACCCGAGCACGTCGTAGGCGGTGACCCCGAACAGGCTGATCGAGTTCAGCAGCGGCAGCTGGAAGGACGGTCCGACGTACAGCTCGCCGATGGCTTCCAGGACCGTGGTCTGGAGCACGAAGAAGGCGTACATGACCCAGAAGTGCGCGATCCCCGACAGCGACCACTTCAGCAGCTTCTTGTGCCCGAAGATGTTGACCAGAGCGTGCTTGAGGTTGGCCCGGAAGGCGGCACGGATGTTGCGCTCCGGGTTCGGCTTCGCGGCCTTCGTCAGCCGCACGAGGAACAGCCCGCGCCGCACCGCCCACGCTCCGAAGAAGGCCAGCACGGCGGTGCCGACCAGGACGCGGAACAGGGTCAGCAGGGTCTCGTCGGTCACCGGTCGCTCCCTCGTCGTGCCCTCGTCGTGGCCCGAGGGGGCGGCTCCATCCCCGGACAGGCCACGGTCAGTGTACGAGCGGTCACCCTGGCGACCAACGTGGGCCAGGTGCCGGGAGCCGTACCCTCGCAGGCCAGCCGGTGGTCGCAGGACCAGCCGGAGGCGGCGCTGGCACCGAGGTGGTCGAGATGCAGCGGGACGGTTCCGGTCGGGTGCGAGGTGGACGCGCGGTGGCGCTGTCCGCGCTGGTGCTCGTGCTGGTCGGCTGCTCCCGGTTCGGTGAGGCCACGATCCGCATCGACGAGGCCGAGGCGGAGCTGGCCGGCCTGGTCGACGAGGTGGTGGCGATCACGGGGCTCGAGGTCACCTCCGAGGAGCCCTTCGGGGCGCGTGAGAGGTGCGAGCTCGTGACGACCGGGACCGGCGCCTCGAGCCGTTCCTCGGTGCGCGGCCCGGTCCCCGACACCCCCGACGTGCTCGAGCGCGCCGCCGCGGTGCTGACCGAGGCCGGCTACGTGCTCGTGCCCAGCGAGGAGCCGGAGGAGGTCTTCGGCCGGCGCGACGGGCTGCGCCTGACCGTGGCGATCGACCGGGGGACGGACGAGCTCGCCATCGACGCGAACACCGCCTGCCGGCCGCTGCCGGGCTGACGCGCCCTCGCCCGGTCGTGCCGGCCGCCTACCTCAGGTGCTGGCCGGGCTTGGCGCGGCGCTTGCGCGGGAAGACGTCCGCACGGGCCGCGACCCGGTCGAGCACGAGCAGGCCGTCGAGGTGGTCGAGCTCGTGCTGCAGCGCGCGGGCTTCGAACCCGCTCGCCTCGAGGACCCGGACCTCACCCTCGGGCGTGGTCCCGCGCACCACCACCTCGGTGGCCCGGCGGATGTCGCAGGTGAAGTCCGGGACCGACATGCACCCCTCGCGCTTGATCTCCGACCCGCTCGCGAGGACGAGCTCCGGGTCGAACAGCACGACGAGCCCGTGGTTGCCCGTCGGCGGCTTGCGCATGACCGAGACGTCCATCGCGAAGGCGCGCGAGGCCACCCCGATCTGCGGCGCGGCCAGGCCGACGCAGCCGGGGGAGGCGTACATCGTGTCCACGAGGTCCTGGGCCAGGGCCCGCTCGCGCGGACCGATCGCGCCCACGGGGCCGGCGATGCCCTTCAGGATCCGCGCGGGGTAGGGGACGACGCGGCGGACGGTCACCTAGTAGGTCTCCATGTCGATCGCGCGCAAGCTGTGGTCGATGCCGAGCCGCTCGCAGGCGGCGGCGACCGCTGCCTCGACGCCCGCCTCGTCGTCGGTCTCGAGCTCGATCAGCATCGCGTAGACCGGGGTGTCGCTCGCACCGATCATCTGGGTCTCGAGGTTGACGATGTTGGCGCCGATCTGGGCGAGCGCGCCGGAGACCCCCGCCACGATCCCCGGCTGGTCGGCGCCGTACACGCTCAGCAGGTGGGTCGGCTCGTCGTGCCGCTCGCTCGGCTCGGCCGGGCAGACCGACACCGTCAACCCGAGCTCGGAGGTGGCGTCGGTCAGCGCCTCGCGGAGGCTGTCGGCGTCCTCGTCGGTGGCGACCAGCAGCATGATCGCGAAGTGGCCCCCCAGGATCGTCATCGCCGAGTCCTCGAGGTTGCCGCCGCGCTCGTGCAGCACACGCGTCACGGCCGCCACGATGCCGGGGCGGTCCGCGCCGATGGCGGTGATGGCCAGCTCGTGCACCAGGGTCCTCCGTTCCGGGTCCTGGCAGGATAGGCCGGTGCGCCGGGTCCCCTGGGAACACCCATGCGGTCGGACGCTGCGCGACGGGTCGGGAGCGCTCCTGCGGCCCGATAGCGTGGCGCCCGGGCGGCACGCGCCAAGGCCCGCCGCGGTGTC
>JBKHEJ010000108.1:0-9107 GCA_046540855.1 Nitriliruptoraceae bacterium | reverse complement strand
GCGCTCACTCGCCGACGCGCCCGAGCGACCGCAGGGTCCGCAGCACCGGCCCCGCGGACACCTCCAGCCACGCGCGCTGCCCGCAGGTCGGGCAGCGGGTCCACACCCGGCGTCGGACCGGGTCGATCAGGCAGGGAGGCCGGCACAGCGCCACCAGGCCGAGGACGGAGCGTCCCGTAGGGACCCCGCACCGGCGGCAGCGCACCTGGACCTGCGTGCTCGGCGCGGCGCTCGGCGCCGTGGTGTACAGCGCCTCCTTGCCGAGCCCGTCGCGGCGGCGCGCGGACCGGGCCCCCGGCGCCGCGATGCGATCGAAGGCCGCCGAGGTGGATGGACCTCGCTCGGGATCGCTCATCCGGCCGTCCCCTCGCGCAGGCCCAGCACCTCGTCGCGCTGAGCGTCGCTCCAGCCCGCGAGCTCGAGCAGCTCCTCCTCCACCGGCAGCCCGAGCAGCTCCCGGGCGATGGCGCGGTAGGCGGCGGCCCCCGGCACCCCGGTCCCGGCGGTCGAGCCGATCAGGCTCGCCCCGACGGTCGGGGACTCGGCGAAGCGGATGGACTTGCGCACCGGCGGCCCGAGCAGGGGCAGGTCGTAGCGTGCGAGCAGGTCGCGCAGGACCTCCCGGGTGTGGCGCGGCCGGGGGTCGAAGAGCGTCGCCACCAGACCCCGGACGGTGAGCGAGCGGTTGGTGAGGCGCTTGACGTCGTGGATCGTCTCGAGCAGCTGGCTCACCCCGCGGTGCGAGAGCGTCTCGCACTGCACCGGGATGATCACCTCGTCGGCGGCGGTGAGCCCGTTGATGGTGAGCACCCCGAGGGAGGGCGCGCAGTCGATCAGGACCGCGTCGTAGCTGTCGAGCAGCTCCGTGAGCTCCCCACGCAGCAGGTACTCGCGCCCCGTGCGGGCCAGCAGGGTCACCTCGGCGCCGGCGAGGTCGATGTTGGCCGGGACGAGGTCGACCTGGCCCTGCTGGATGACGGTGTCGGCCAGGCTCGCCCGGCCGACCACGGTGTCGTTGAGCGTGGGCTCGATCGCGTCCGGGTCGTAGCCGAGGGAGAAGGTGAGGCACCCCTGGGGGTCGAGGTCGACGACCAGGACCGCGGCGTCCAGCTCGGCCATGGCCGCGGCGAGGTTGAGCGTGGTCGTGGTCTTGCCGACCCCGCCCTTCTGGTTCGCCACCGCGTAGACGGTCGCCGTCACGTCGGCCTCCTGGACCGCTTCCCCCGTGGACCGTCCGAGCCTACCGGCCGCGGTCAGGTGACCGGCGGTGTCACAGGAGCCCGAGCTTGGCCGCCTCGGCGACCGCACCGGCACGGTTGCGCACCCCGAGCTTGTCGTACAGCTCCTGCGCGTAGGCCTTGACGGTCCGCTCGGTCACCCCGAGCTCCTCGCCGATCTCGGAGTTGGTCATGCCCTCGGCCATCAGCTCGAGCACCTGCTGCTGGCGCGGGCTGAGGTGCGGGCCGGTCTCCACCTTCGGGACGTCGAAGACGAGCGTGAGGTCCTCGCGCTGGGAGGCGGCCGCTGGATCCTCGAACACCGCGGTCACCGGACCGAAGCTGACCCGGTCCCCGTGCTGGAGCACCCGCGGACCCTCGATGGTCTCCTCGTTGACCTTCGTGCCGGCCGCGGAGCCGAGGTCGGCGATGATCACCGCCGAGGCCTCGCGCCGGATCTCGGCGTGGACGCGCGAGACGCGCGGGTCCGGCACGACGTAGGGGTTGTCCTCACGCCGCCCGAGCGTGGCCAGGTCGCGGTCGAGACGGATCACCCGGCCCGCCAGGGCGCCCTCGCTGAAGTGCAGGGTGGGCACGGGCACGATCTTCTGCGCCTTCTGAACGGTGCCATCCGCCACAGCTCGCTCCTTCGCTCGTCACCATCGCGGCGGGCTGCACGAGCCACGCCCGAGAGAGATCCTGGCGCCACAGCCTCGCACGCGCGCGGCGTGAAGGGAAGGAGGTCTCACCTCCCTGGCTGACCGCGGACCCTACCGCGCGCGGCACGGTGGGGCCAGGCACCGGCGTCCCGGCGCTCGGCACCACCGCGGCGCGGCGCGGCGCGGAGAGGCAGGAGGGCTCAGCCGCGGTGACGGCAACGGCCACGCAGCGCCGCGACGACCTCGCGCGGGGTCGTCGCCGCACCGATCCGGTCCCGGGTGCCGCTGCCGTGGTGGTCGGAGCCCCCGGTGACGAGCAGGCCGAGGCGGTCCGCCACCTCGGCGTAGCGGCGGCGCTGGGCCGGGGTGTGGTCCGGGTGGTCCACCTCGAGCCCGGCCAGCCCGGCGCCGACCAGCCGTTCGATG
Source organism: Nitriliruptoraceae bacterium (assembly GCA_046540855.1). Lineage (GTDB taxonomy): Bacteria > Actinomycetota > Nitriliruptoria > Nitriliruptorales > Nitriliruptoraceae > T1Sed10-7. The sequence continues at coordinate 6,805 of JBKHEJ010000108.1, read as the reverse complement.
AGCTCGACCGGGATCCCCTCGCGCCCGTCGCGGGCGCCGTGCAGGCCCGGATGGGCCAGCACCGAAACCCCGCCGGCCGCCACGACCAGCGCCACGGCCGCCTCCGGCGGCAGGGCGTGCTTCGGCACGAAGGCCGGGCCGCCGTCGGCGAGGTAGCGGTCGAAGACCTCCTGCAGGCTGCCAGCGGCCCCCGCCTCCACGACCGCCGCCGCGACGTGGGGGCGTCCGATGGGGGCGTCGCCGGCCAGGGCCTCGACGCGCTCGAAGCGGACCGGCACCCCGAGCGCCTCGAGCTTGGCGACCATCGCCCGGGCCCGGTGCCCCCGCTCGTCGCGGAGCCTCTCCAGCTCCGCGGCCAGCGCCGCGTCGTCCGGGTCGACGCCGTACCCGAGCACGTGCACGCTGACCCCGTGCTCCTCGGCGGACAGCTCGGTGCCGAGCAGCACGTCCAGCCCGAGCCGGCCCGCGACCTCGACCGCCAGCGCGAAGGGCTCGGTGGTGTCGTGGTCGGTGATGCCGAGCCCCTCGAGGCCGAGCCGCGCGGCGACCTCGAGGTTGTGCTCGATGGTGGTGACCCCGTCGGAGAAGGTCGAGTGGGTGTGCAGGTCGTAGCCGCTCAGAACGCGCTCTCCCCGGTCAGCAACCGGCCGATGATCAGGTGCTGGACCTGGCTCGTGCCCTCGTACAGCGTCGTGACCCTGGCGTCGCGCAGCAGGCGCTGGACGGGGTACTCGTCGATGTAGCCGTACCCGCCGTGCACCTGCACGGCCCGGTCGGCGCACCGCACCGACGCCTCGGTGGCGAACAGTTTCGCGGTCGAGACCTGCAACGTGCAGCGCTGCCCGGCGAGCTTGCACGCGACCACCGCGTCCACCAGCCCGTTGGCGGCCTGGATGTCGACGTGCATGGCGGCGAGGAGCTCCTGCACGAGCTGCTTGCTGGCGATCGGCCCGCCCCACTGCTCCCGCTCGGCGGCGTAGCGCAGCGACACCTCCAGCGCCTCGCGCGCGAGCCCGACGGCCCCGGCGGCGAGGGAGAAGCGGCCGTCGTCCAGCGCGGACAGGGCCACCTTCATCCCGCCACCGACCTCGCCGAGGACCGCGTCGTCCGCGACCCGGACCCCGTCCAGCGCGAGCTCGGCGGTGTCGCCGGAGCGCAGCCCGAGCTTGCCGTGGATCTGGCTGCCGAGGTAGCCGGGGGCGTCCTGGGGCACGAGGAAGCAGGTGATGCCGCGGTCCTCACCGTCCACGATGGCGCGGGCGAACACCATCGTCACCGCGCCGAGCGAGCCGTTGGTGATGAAGATCTTCGCGCCATCGAGCACCCACCCGTCGCCGCGGTGCACCGCGCGGGTGGTCATCTGGCTCGGGTTGGAGCCGGCACCGGGCTCGGTCAGCCCGAAGGCGCCGAGCTCCCCGCGCGCGAGCCCCGGCAGCCAGCGGGCCTGCTGTTCCTCGCTCCCCCAGCGCCGGATCGACCCGGCGACCAGGCCGAGGTTGACCGAGACGAGCGAGCGCAGCGAGGAGTCGGCGGCTCCGAGCTCCTCGATCACGACCCGGTAGCCGGCCGCGTCCAGCCCGGCCCCGCCGTGGGCCTCCGGGATGGTCGCGCCGAGCACCCCGATCGCGGCCAGGCCCGGCAGCAGCTCCGCCGGGAAGGCCTCGGCCCGGTCGCGCTCGCGCGCGGTCGGCCGCACGTGCTCGTCGCAGAAGGCCCGCACGCTGCCCCGCAGCGCCTCGAGCTCGCTCGTGTCCACCTCGTGCCTCTCCTCCGGGGCGACCGACGCCCGCCACGGCCCACGCTAGTCAGCCCGGTGCGCCGGCACCGCTGTCGCCGGTCCCGGTGGCCGACCGCGGCAGCGCTAGGCTCACGCGCCGGCGGGCACCCCCGCCTCGGACGCGTCGCCGGACGAAGGACCACACCCCATGTCCCGGGTCAAGCTGCTGTCGGGGATGGCCTACGACCTCGACACCTACACCGAGACCGGCGTCGCCGATCCCGTCCTGCGCGTGCTCGGGGAGCTGCCCGGCCGCGCCCAGCCCTTCGAGGTCAACCGGGTCTACAAGGGCCCGCAAGGGGTGTACGAGGAGGTCGTGGTCATCGCCGGTCCCGACGGCGAGGTGCTGTGGGAGTCCGCGCCGCGCGTGCGCGAGCTGCGCGGGGAGATGTTCGAGGACCTGTTCCGCCAGCAGGTCCGCGACGCGATCACGATCTCCAGCCCGCGCGAGCACACGCTCGCCTTCTACCTCGAGGGGCAGTTGGTCGCGCGGGTGCCCGTGTTCGTCGAGGCACCGGAGTCGGTGGCCGCGTCCGGTGTGCTGCTCGAGGCGGCCGAGGTGGCGCTGAAGAAGGGCGCGATCTGCTGGCTGACCATCCCGCAGCGCGACGGCAGCCAACTGACCCGGCCGGCCTGGTACGTCCAGCAGGGGAGCACGCTGTTCGTCCTCAAGGGCGGTGCCGAGCAGGAGCTCCCGGGCCTCGAGCACGCCCGTGAGGTCACGCTCACCGTGAAGTCCAAGGACGTCAAGGCCACGCTCGGGCAGATGCCGGCCGGCGTGCGGGTCGTGACCGATGAGGCCGAGTTCGAGCGCGTGGCGACCATGGGGCTCGGGACCCGTCTGAACCTGCGCGATGGCGAGGCCGCCCTGCAGCGCTGGAAGGACACCTGCACCCTGGTGGAGCTCACGCCGCGCGCCTGAGCAGCGCCGGCACCGCCCGCCGGCACACCGAGGCTGCGGTCAGCCGGCGGAGGTGGTGCGACGGCGAGCGCCGAGGACCAGGCCGGCGCCGACCAGCAGGACCAGGCCCCCGACGAGGACCAGCCAGGTCGTCGTGTCCAGCGCCAGCCGCGCCCACCACGCGGTTGGCGCACCGACGGCCGTGAGCGCACGGGACCGACCCGGCTCCAGGTCGAAGCGCACGCTGGTGCGGTCCAGCGCGACCCCGTCGTGGCTCACCACCTCGCCGGGGAAGCGGACCTCGACGGCCGCGGTGACGTGCTCGGCGACCAGGCTCTCCAGCTCCTGTGCGTCGGGGCCGATCGGCTCGCCGTCCACCTCGAGGCCCGAGGTGGTGGGCGGTCGCAGCAGGGCGGTTCCGGAGACGCGGTGCCCCCCGTCCTCCAGGGGCTCCACCTCGACGTCCAGCACGAGAGCCGGGTCCTCAGGGGACAACCCTGCCACGAGGTCGCGGTAGACCTGGCCGACCGCGGCGGGGTCCGGCAGCCGCCGGGTCAGGGCGACCACCAGCTCCCCGCCCTCCTCGCGGGTGCGCACCAGCTGCCAGGCCGGATCCGCCGCCACGGCCGCTCCGAGCTCCGCGGTCGGGTCGACCCCGAGCGCGTCCAGCTCCGCCAGCATGCGAGCGTCGAACCGCACCGACAGCCCGGCGGTGGCGGCCCCGTCGGGCGTGATCTCGATCGGGGCGACCAGATCCAGCCGGCAGCCGCTCAGGATCAGCGTGAGCAGCGCCACCAGCGCCGCGGCACGTGGCGCGCGTAGCATGCGGGACATGGTGGGACCGACCGTCGGCTGGCCGGCGAGCCTACCCAGCGTCACCGACGCCCAACCCCGACGGAGCCATCCCTTGGCGATCACGGACCACGACCCGACCCGCACAGACACCCCGGAGCCCGGCAGCTCGACCCGCCGCCGCCGCTTCGGGGATCTGCTCGTCGATGCCGGCATCCTCACCGCCGCGGAGCTCGCGCAGGCGCTGGAGGCCTCCCCACCCGGGGAGCGCATCGGCCAGACGTTGCTGCGGCTCGGGCTGATCGACGAGGTCGAGGTGGCGCACGCCCTGGCCAGCCAGCTCGGGCTGAACGTGATCGACCTCACCGGCCTGCAGCCGGACCCCGTGGCGATCGACACCGTGCCGGCACGCCTCGCCGAACGGCACCAGCTGGTCCCGGTCCGCTTCGACGAGGGGCTGCTCTCGGTCGCGATGGCTGATCCGACCGATGTGGTCGCGATCGACGATCTGCGGGTGGCCACCGGCGTGCGGTCCGTGCAACGGTTCGCCGCGGCGGCCTCCGACGTCGACCGGCTGCGCCGCCGCGCGTACCGGCTCGACGCGCAGCAGGACGTCATCGAGGAAGCCACCGTCGATGATGAGCCCGACGAGGAGGAGGTCTCGGACCAACCGGTCGTCCGGCTCGTGGCCTCGCTGCTCGATGACGCGATCGCCTCACGCGCCAGCGACATCCACGTCGAACCTCACGCGAGCGGCGTCCGGGTGCGGATGCGCGTCGACGGGATCCTCCGTGAGGTCATGGACCTCCCGCGTCCCCTGGGGCGGCAGGCGACGTCCCGGCTGAAGATCCTCGCCTCGCTCGACATCGCCGAGCGGCGCCTGCCCCAGGACGGTCGCGCTCGCGTGACGGTCTCGGGGCGTGCGACGGACCTGCGTGTCTCGACGATGCCGACCCTGCACGGTGAGACGGTGGTCCTGCGCGTCCTACCCCAGGGCAGCGACATGGTCTCGCTGGACGAGCTCGGCCTGTCCGCGGGTTCCCGCGAGGTGCTGATCGACTCGCTCCGGCGTCCCCAGGGCCTCGTGCTGGTGACCGGACCCACCGGCTCGGGGAAGACCACGACGCTGTACGCGGGCATGGCCGAGGTCTCGGACCCGACCCGCAACGTCCTCACGCTCGAGGACCCCGTCGAGGTCCAACTCCCCGGGGTGAACCAGACCCAGATCGACCCGCGCATCGGGCTGACCTTCGCACGCGGGCTGCGGCACGTGCTGCGCCAGGACCCGGACGTCGTCCTGGTCGGGGAGATCCGGGACCAGGAGACCGCCCAGCTCGCCGTGGAGGCGTCCTTCACCGGCCACCTGGTGCTCGCGACCCTGCACACCAACGATGCGCCCTCGGCCGTCGCGCGGCTCGTGGATCTGGGTGCTGACGCCTTCCTGATCGCGTCCTCGCTCCAGCTGGTGCTGGCACAACGGCTCGCGCGACGGGTCTGCCAGGCGTGCGCCGTCCCCGACGACCCCGATCCGTCGCTGCTCGAGCGGCTCGGGCCTCCCCCCGGCGGTGCCGATGCTCACGGCGCTCCCCGCTTCCGCCGCGGGACCGGGTGCCGGGCGTGCGAGGGACACGGCAACGTCGGGCGGGTCGCGGTGACCGAGCTGCTGGAGATCAGCCCGGCGTTCCGGGAGCTGGTGGTCGAGCGCGCACCCGAACGTGCCCTGGCCTCACAAGCTCGCATCGACGGGCTGAGACGTCTGCGCGAGGATGCCGCGAGCCGGGCCTGGGCGGGCGAGATCACCGCAGCCGAGGCGGTCCGGGTCACGCCCGATCCGACCTGACAGCGCCCCTCGCTACCCTCGACGGTGCCCGATCCCCCCACCGCCGAGGGAGCGTCACACGTGCCCACCACCGATCAGGTCATGGAGGTCCTCGCCAGCGTCGAGGACCCGGAGATCAACAAGCCGATCACCGAGCTCGGGATGGTCGAGGACATCGCCATCGAGGGCTCGCGCGTCGGGGTCAAGATCAAGCTGACGATCCCCGGTTGCCCCCTCAAGGACCGCATCACGACCGACGTGACCGCGGCGGTGATGCAGCTCGAGGGGATCGAGGACGTCCAGGTCGTGTTCGGCTCGATGACCGACGAGGAGCGCCAGAAGCTCTCCGCTGACCTGCGCGCCGAGCGCGGTTCTGGCAACCCGGAGATGGAGATCCCCTTCGCACGAGCGGACTCGCCCACCGAGGTCATCGCGATCGCTTCGGGCAAGGGCGGGGTCGGCAAGTCCACCGTGACCGTCAACCTCGCCGCGGCGCTGGCCAAGCAGGGCCTCAACGTGGGCGTCCTCGACGCGGACATCTGGGGCTACTCGGTCCCGCGCATGTTCGGGGTCTCGGGCAAGCCGGTCGCCTTCGATGGCATGGTCATGCCACTCCAGGCCCACGGCTGCAAGGTGATCTCCATCGGGTTCTTCACCGACCCGGATCGGTCGGTCATCTGGCGCGGGCCCATGCTGCACCGGGCGATCCAGCAGTTCCTCTCGGACGTGCACTGGGGGGATCTGGATGTGCTCCTGTGCGACCTGCCCCCGGGGACCGGCGACATCGCCATCTCGCTGGCACAGATGCTGCCGAACGCGGACATGGTCGTGGTCACCACCCCGCAGCAGGCCGCCCAGAAGGTCGCGCTGCGTGCTGGCAAGGCGACCGAGCAGACCGGGATGCGGGTCGTCGGCGTGGTGGAGAACATGGCCGGGTTCACCGATCCGGCCACCGGCGAGACCCACGACATCTTCGGCAGCGGCGGTGGCCAGGAGCTCGCCGAGGCGCTGGAGACGGACCTGCTCGGGCGCATCCCGCTGGACCCGCGCCTGACCGAGGGCGGGGACGCCGGTGTGCCGCTCGTGGTGTCCCACCCGGACCTGCCGGCCTCCCAGGCCATCACCGAGGTCGCGACGACGCTCGCGAAGCGGAGCCGCTCGCTGCTCGGCCGCAGCCTGCCGTTGAGCGTGTCGTAGCTGCTGGCTGGCCGGGGTGCTCAGCCCCGGACGGTCAGCGTCGCGGTGGCCGCCGCCGGGTGAGCAGCGCATCCCCGAGCGCGGCGGCCACGAGGCCGACCCCGGCGCCGGCGACCACGTCGGTGGCGTGGTGCACCCCGACCGCCACCCGGCTCGCCCCGACCCCGGCCGCCAGCACGCCCATGATCGTCGCGGCACGGCGTCCGCCCGCCTGCGCGAGCCCCGCCGCCATGGCGGTCGTGACCGCCGTGTGGCCCGAGGGCCAGGACGAGCCGGCGGGCGGGGACACCAGGCGCACGCTCATGCCGAGCTGGTAGGG
>JBKHEJ010000107.1:0-9243 GCA_046540855.1 Nitriliruptoraceae bacterium | reverse complement strand
CCGGCCCCTCGGCCCCGGACCCGGCGCGGGCCGTCCGACCGCCCGCGGGTGAGGACCGGCGCGTGCCGATGCGCGGGGTCCGGCGCGCCGTCGCGCGCACCATGACCGAGTCCTGGACCACCGTCCCGCACGTCAACTCGATGCACGAGGTCGACCTCGAGGCGCTGCAGGAGCTGCGGGCGCAGCTCAAGGAGGCCGGCACACCGATCCCGATCACGGCCTTCCTGGCCAAGGCCGTCGCCCGTGCCCTCAGGACCTACCCCGTGCTCAACGCCCAGGTCAGCCCGGACGGCGAGGAGATGATCCTCAAGCACCGCATCAACCTGGGGGTCGCCGTCGACGCGCCGGACGGGCTGATCGTGCCGGTCATCGAGGATGCCGACGTCAAGCCCGTCCACGCCATCGGGGTCGAGCTCACCCAGCTCGCTCATCAGGCGCGCGACCGCTCCGTGCCTCAGGAGCGGCTCCGGGGCGGGACCTTCACCGTCAACAACTACGGACCGCTCGGGGGCTGGTTCGGGACCTCGCTGATCAAGCCCCCCGAGGTGGCCATCCTGTCCATGGGGCCGGTGCGCGACCAGGTCGTGCCGCGCGACGGTCAGATCGTCGTCCGGCCGGTCGCCGTGCTCGCGCTCGCGGCCGACCACCGCGTGGCCGACGGCAACGAGATCATCGGCTTCTGCGTCGCGGTCCGCGAGGCGCTGGAGGCGCCGGTCCGCCTGCTCGTGGAGGGGTGAGCCGTGGTCGTCGGTGAGATCGCCCGCCCGGTCGACGTCCTGGTCATCGGTGGGGGACCGGGTGGCTACACCGCCGCGGCCCGGGCCGCGGAGCTCGGCAAGGAGGTCGTGCTCGTCGAGGACGGCCAGCTCGGAGGGGTGTGCCTGAACGTCGGCTGCATCCCCTCGAAGGCGCTCATCACCGCCGCGAGCCAGCACCACCGTGCCCGCACCTTCGCGGCGTATGGCATCCCCACCAGCGACGCCCCCGTCGACCTCGCTGCCACGCAGGCCTGGAAGCGGACGGTCGTCGACCGGCTCGTCGGCGGGGTCCGGACCCTGCTGTCGGGCGTCGAGGTGGTGGACGGCTTCGCGCGCCTGCTCGACGACCGGCGCGTCTCGGTCGAGTCCGGGGACCAGGTCAGCCACTTCCAGTTCGACGCCTGCATCCTCGCGACCGGCTCCCGCCCCATCGAGCTGCCGGGCCTCGAGGTGGACGGCGAGCACGTGGTCGACTCCTCGGGGGCGCTCGCCTTCGAGGAGCTCCCCGCGAGCCTCGCGGTGGTCGGTGGGGGCTACATCGGGCTCGAGCTCGGCACGGCCTACGCGAAGCTCGGGGTGCCGGTCACCATCGTGGAGGCGCTCGATCGCATCGGGACCGGGTTCGATCCGGAGTTGGTCCGGGTGGTCGAGCGTCGGCTCGAGCAGCTCGGGGTGACGGTGCTCACCGGTGCCCGGGCCCAGCGTGCCGCCGAGGGCGTGCTGACGGTGACCGGCGCCGACGGCGCCGAGCGCGGGGTCGATGCCCAACGCGTCCTGGTCGCCGTCGGCCGGGTCCCCAACACCTCCGAGCTCCAGCTCGACAACGCCGGCCTCGAGCTCGGGCCCGACGGCCGGATCCCCGTGGATGCCCAGCAGCGCACCAACGCCCGCCGGATCTACGCCATCGGGGACCTGGTCGCCGGGCCGGCCCTGGCCCACAAGGCGTCGACCGAGGGTCGCGTCGCGGCCGAGGCGATCGCCGGGTTGCCGAGCGCCATGGACGCGACCGTGCCGCTCATCGCCTTCACCGACCCTGAGCTCGCGACCGTCGGGATGACCGAGGAGGAAGCCCGCGCAGCCGGGCATGAGGTGGTCGTCGGCAAGGCCCGCTTCTCCACCTCCGGCCGGGCACTGACCCTCGACGAGCCCGACGGGCTCGTCAAGCTCGTCATCGATCGGGAGGATGAGGTCGTGCTCGGCGTGCACGTCGTTGGGCCCGATGCGAGCGACCTGATCAGCGAGGGGGCGGTGCTGGTGGAGTGCGCGCTGCGGCTCGACGACGTGCTCGGCACGATCCATCCGCACCCGACCCTTGGCGAGTCCGTGCACGATGCGGCCGTCGCCGCGCGGCGTCGTCTGGCCAACTGAGGGCTCCGTGGACGGCGGGCGTGGCGCGTGCCGCTGCGACCCGCGTCCTGCCGGGCCTGCCTGGGCTCGCTTGACGGTGTACGCGACCGGGCCCTAGAGTCCGGCTCCGCTTACGAACGTTCGCTCGTTCGCCGCTGGGAGGTGGCTCGTGGCGCAGGTGGCACCGACAGCGGCGGCGGTCCAGCACTCGGGGATCCGGGAGATCGTCAACCTCGTGCTCGGGGACCCGACCCTCGACGTCGTGCGTCTGGAGATCGGTGAGCCGGGGTTCGCGACCCCCGCGCACATCGTCGCGGCCGGGGCGCAGGCCGCCGGCTCGGCTCGTTACGCGCCGAGTGCGGGTCACGGCCACCTGCGCGAGGCGCTGGCAGGTCGACTCGCCAGGGTGCACGGGCTCGCGGTCGATGCCCAGGACGTGATCGTCACCCAGGGCGCGGTGCAGGCCTGTTTCGCGACCCTCGCTGCGCTGGTCGGGCCGGGCGATGAGGTCCTGCTCCCCGACCCCGCCTGGCCGAACTACGAGATGCAGACCACGCTGCTCGGTGCGACCCCGGTGCGCTACCCCCTGCGCGCCCGGCAGTCCTTCATCCCGGACCCCGACGAGGTCGCCGGTCTCGTGACCGATCGCACCCGGGTCCTCGTGCTGAACAGCCCCGGGAACCCCACGGGTGCCGTGCTGCCGGCCGAGACGGTCCAGGCGCTGGTCGAGCTCGCCATCGACCGCGATCTGGTCCTGTTGGCCGACGAGGTGTACGACGAGCTGATCTTCGAGGGCGGTGCTGCCAACGTGCTCGCCTACGACCGCGACCACGTCGTCGGGGTCTACAGCTTCTCGAAGACCTACGCGATGACCGGCTGGCGGGTCGGGTACGCGGTCGCCCCGAGGTGGCTCTCGCCGACCCTCGCGAAGCTGCAGGAGCCGATGCTCTCCTGCATCCCCGATCCGATGGCCGCTGGCGCGATGGCGGCGCTCGAAGGACCTCAGGACATCGTCCCCGAGATGCGCGACGCCTACCGGTCCCGGCGGGATCTGGTCGTGGGGCTCCTCGCGGACGCCGGGTTGGAGGTCGCCACCCCGCGGGGGGCCTTCTACGTCATGCTGCCGCTCGCGCCCGGTACCGACAGCCGGCGGGCCGCGATCGACCTCGTCCGGGCCGGGGTCTCGACGGCGCCGGGGACCGCCTTCGGTGCTGTCGCCGCCGACCACCTGCGCCTCTCGCTCGCGAGCGTGGAGGCGGACCTTCGCGAGGGACTCGCCCGTCTGCTGCGCTGGTACGAGGCGTCCGGTGGGGGTCGACGCCTGCTGGCTCCGTCAGTCGCATCGCCCGACCGGGAGTGAGACCCATGGCGAGCGGATCGAGTGCGATCGTCACCGGCGCTGGACGCGGCCTCGGCCGTGCGATCGCGCAGCGGCTCGCTCGTGCCGGGCAGGCGGTGGTCGTCGCTGACCTCGACGGCGCATCCGCTGAGCGCACGGCTGAGGGACTGCGAGCTGAGGGTGGCACGGCCGAGGCCTGGGAGCTCGACGTCGCTGACGTGGAGGCCTGGACCCCGGCGGTGGAGCGTGCCGAGCGTCTCGGCCCCCTCGCGACGCTCGTCAACAACGCGGGTATCGGCTTCTCGACGCCGCTGCTGGACATCAGCCCGGATCAGTTCGACCGGCTCTTCGCCGTGAACGTGCGAGCGGTGTTCTTCGGCATCCAGGCCGCCGCTCGGGTGATGGCGCCCCGCGGCACCGGGAGCATCGTCAACCTCGCCTCGACGTCGGGCTTCACCGCCTCGACGGTCCCGATGGTGCCCTACGACACCTCCAAGGGCGCGGTCCGCATGCTCACCATCAGTGCCGCTCGGGAGCTCGCAGCCCACGGCCTGCGGGTGAACGCGGTCGCCCCAGGCACCATCGACACCGAGCTCTCACGGGCGCTCGCGGCGGACGACAGCGCGCTGGACCGGTTGGCGGCGCACCGCATCCCGCTCGGTCGTCTCGGTGCGCCCGAGGACGTCGCCGAGGCGGTGGCATGGCTCAGCTCCGACGCCGCCGGCTACGTCACGGGACACACGCTCGTCGTGGACGGCGGCTGGCTCACGTGAGGGTCGCCATCGTGTCGGGTGCTGGGTCGGGCATCGGCGCTGCGGTCTGCGCCGCCCTGGCTGGTGACGGGGTCGCCGTCGTGTGCCTGGACGTCGATCGGGACGCCGCCGCGCGGACCGCGGCCGCGCTTCCCGAGGCCGTGGCGGTCGGGGCCGACGTCACCGATGCCGCGGAGGTGGATGCGGCCGTCGACGAGGTGCTCGCCAGCTACGGTCGGGTCGACATCGGCGTGGCCTGTGCCGGTATCGAGGTGCACGGGCTCGGGCACGAGCTCGACCTCGAGGTGTTCCACCGCATCCACGCCGTCAACGTCACCGGATCCCTCAACCTCGCGCGCAGCTGCGCCCGGCCGATGCGGGCCCAGGGTGAGGGTGGCCGCATCGTGCTGGTCGGCTCGATCAACTCGCAGGTGGCGCTGGCGGGACAGGTGGCGTACGCGAGCTCCAAGGGTGCGGTGCTGCTCCTCGGCCGCGCGCTCGCCGTGGACTGGGCGGGGGACGGGATCACCGTCAACGTCGTTGGCCCCGGTGTCACCGAGACCCCGATGAGCGCCGCGAGCCTCGCGGATCCCGAGCGGTCCCGCCGGCTGCTGGAGCGCATCCCGCTGGGCCGTCCCGCGCAGCCATCCGAGGTCGCGGCTGCGGTGACCTTCCTCGCCTCACCGTCGGCTGCCTACATCACCGGGGCGTTCCTGCCCGTCGACGGTGGCTGGCTCGCGCATGCTTGACCAGGACAACGTTCGCAGGGTGACGACCAGGAGATCTGGATGAGGTTCGGTGCCGGCCTGTGGTGCCTGCAGAGCACCGCCACGATGCCCCGCCATCCGGCGACCGCGTACCAGGAACTGCTCGAGGACGCGCGGTTGCTGGAACGGCTGGGCTACGACTCGCTGTGGCTGTCGGAGCACCACTTCTTCTACGACGGCTACTGCCCCTCGCTGCCGACGGCCGCCGCGGCGGCGCTGGAGGTGACCGAGCGGTTGCACGTCGCCACGGGGATGCTGCTCGCGCCGTTGCGCTCGCCCGCCAAGCTCGCGGCGGAGACCGCCTCGCTCCACGAGCGCAGCAACGGTCGCTTCGAGCTCGGCGTGGGACTCGGCTACCGCGACATCGAGTTCGACGGCATGGGGGTGCCACGCAAGGAGCGGGTGCAGCGCCGCAAGGACACCCTGCACGCCGTCCACGACGCTGCCCCTGAGGTGCCCCTCTGGCTCGGCTCAGCGCTGCCTGAGGCCGTGGAGCGTGCCGGCCGTCACGCGCACGGGGTCCTGTTCTCCGGGGCGAACCCGCTCACCCTGGTCCGGGACCTCGCTGACGCGCACCGCCGTGGCTACGAGTCGAGCGACGGCACGCGACCCCGCCCGCGCGTCGCGGCGTTGCGCAACGTCTGGGTCACCGAGGACGAGCGCGAGCGGGCCGCCGTGCTCGACTGGTTCCGCGCCAGCTACGTGCTCTACGCCGGGCTCGGCTGGTCGGTGCCGCAGCGGGGCCAGACCGTGGCGATGGACTTCCGAGCCGAGCTCGACAAGGCCCTGGACGATGCCGTCGCCACGGCGATCATCGGTCCGGCGGAGCAGGTCATCGAGGGGCTGCAGGAGGTCGCGGACGCAGGCGTGGACGACGTCGTCTTCCGCGTCGTGGTGGAGGGCGCCCCACAGGCGGCCGTCCACGAGGTCCTCCACCGCCTCGCGGAGGAGGTCCTGCCAGCGTTGCGAGACGAGGAGGCAGCGTGAGGATCGGAGTCCGTACCCACCCCGGCTGCGAGCCTCGCGAGGCCGTCGAGGCCGAGCGCCACGGTGTCTTCGGGGTGCTGATCGAGCCACACCCCGAGACGTCCGCAGTGGCTGCGGCCGCCGCTGCCGCACGTACCCGGCTCATCCGGCTCGTCGTCCGGATCCGGCTCGGGGCCGTCCATCCGATCACCCTCGCGGAGGACCTCGCCGTCCTCGACAACCTCTCCGGCGGGCGGGTCGTGGTCCTGGCCGACACCGGACCCCTCGACGTCGAGGCGGCCCGGGAGGACCTCGCGCTGCTGGTCGCCGGCCTGTCCGCGCGACCCGTCCGGCACGAGGGGGCGCGCTGGCGGGTTCCTGCGGGGCTCGAAGGGCATGAGCATGTGGAGGCGGTCGAGGTCACGCCCAAGCCCGTGCAGGTCGAGGTGCCGGTCTGGCTCACCGGAACGGTCGCCGTCGACCTGGCGCTGGCCAGCCACCACCCCCTCCTCGCGACGCGTCCAGAGGAGGCCGACCGCACGCGCCCCGTCCAGCCGGCGCTGGCGGAACTCTCGGGTTCCCTGGATGCCGATCGCGAGCTGCTGCTGCGCTGGCGGGACGCCGGTGCGACGCACCTGTTGCTCGGCGCCCCCGAGGATCCGGAGCAGCTCGCCACGATCGCGCGCTACCTCATCCCGGAGGTCGCGATGCCGCACTTCCCCCGGGTCGTCGCCGAGGCGATGACCCCCGCCGCCTGGCCAGGCCCAGCCCGCTACGTCACCCCACCCGAGGGAGCGGCCCCATGAGCACCGACCCCACCCTGACGATGAGCGACGCACCGGAGCCCCGGGGCCCGTACCCCCACGCCCGGATCGACGGCGACCTCGTCTTCGTCACCGGCCAGATCGGTCGCGATCCCGTCACGGGGGACCTCGTGGCGGGTGGGTTCGAGGCGCAGTTCCACCAGGCCATCACCAACCTCGGGACGATCCTCGAGGGCGCCGGCTCCTCGCTCGACCGCGTGCTGCACACCTGCGTGCAGTTCGTCCGCGAGGACGACCTCGATGCGATGAACCGCATCTACGCCGAACGGTTCGTCGAGCCCTACCCGGCGCGGACCAGCTTCGGGGTCGCCTTCCTGTGGAAGGGCGCGACGGTCCAGATCGACGCGGTCGCCCGTCGTCACCCCTGACACCGGCCGCACCCACCCCGTCCAGCGTCGGCGTAGCCTGCGAAGCCCGGGGAGCCGACGACGGAGGCGAAGGGTGGCCAGGTACGCGATCACCGGTTCGACGGGGTTGATCGGGGAGGCGCTCGTCGCCTCGCTCACCGCTGACGGCCACACCGTCCACCGCGTCGTGAGATCGGGATCGGCGGCCGGCCCGGACGACCTGGTCTGGGACCTCGGAGCGCGCACCATCGAGCAGGGAAAGCTCGAGGGCGTCGACGTGGTCGTCCACCTCGCCGGGGAGCCGATCGGATCCTCGCGCTGGACCGCGGAGACCAAGCGGCGCATCCACGACTCCCGCGCGGTCGGCACCCGGCTGCTCGCCGAAGCGCTCGCCGGTCTGGACACCAAGCCGCGGGCGTTCCTCTCCTCCTCGGCGGTGGGCTACTACGGCGACCGCGGCGCGGAGGTGCTGACCGAGGACAGCGCCCCTGGCGAGGACTTCCTCGCCCGTGTGTGCATCGCGTGGGAGGAGGCTGCCCGGCCCGCGGTCGATGCGGGCATCCGCACCGTCCACCCGCGCACCGGTGTGGTGATCGCCGAGGACGGTCCGCTCATCGACAAGATCGAGCTCCCCTTCCGCCTCGGTGTCGGTGGTCGGGTCGGTGACGGCCGCCAGTACGTCCCGTGGATCTCGCTCGTCGACGAGGTCCGGGCCCTGCGCTTCCTCGCCGACCACGAGGAGCTCGCCGGCCCGGTCAACCTGGCCGGTCCGGAGCCGGCGACCAACCGCGACCTGACCAAGGAGCTGGGCGCGGTGCTGCGCCGCCCGACCGTGCTCCCGATCCCAGCCTTCGCGGTCCGGCTCCTGTACGGCGAGATGGGGGAGACCCTGGCGACGGTCAGCAACCGCGTGGTGCCGCAGCGGCTGCTGGACGCCGGGTTCACCTTCACCCACCCGACCCTGCGGGCCGCGCTCGAGGAGGCGCTCGGTCGCCCAGCGGCGGCCTGACCATGGCCGACGCGGACGTCGTCATCGTCGGCGCGGGGCTCGCGGGGCTGACCTGCGCGCTCACGCTCTCGGCCGCCGGGCGGGGCGTCGTCGTCCTGGAGGCGGCCGACGAGGTCGGCGGGCGCATCCGGACCGACGTCGTGGACGGCTACCGGCTCGACCGCGGCTTCCAGGTCCTGTTGACCGGCTACCCGGCGGCGCGGCGGTGGTTCGACCTCGAGGCCCTGGATCTGCACGCGTTCTCGCCGGGGGTGCTGATCCGTCACCGGGACCGTTTCCGGCGGCTCGCGGACCCGTTCCAGGCCCCGCTCGCCGGGGCCGCCTCGGTCGTCTCGCCGGTCGCCTCGGTGCTGGACGGGCTCCGGCTGCTGGCCTGGCGCCGGTCCGTGCTGCGCACCGCCGGGCCGGCGCTCGCCGCCCGACCACAGGTCGCCACGGCCGAGCTCCTGCGCGCGCGCGGGTTCTCGCCGGCGATCACCGCGGGGTTCTTCGGGCCCTTCCTCGCGGGCACCTTCTTCGACCCCGGCATGACCACCTCCTCCCGCGTGACCGAGCTCGTGTTCCGCAGCTTCTTCCGGGGCGAGGTCGCGGTCCCGGCCCTCGGCATGCAGCAGCTGCCGATCCAGCTCGCCGCGCAGCTGCCGCTCGACACCGTCAGGACCGGGCAGCGCGTCACCGCGGTGATGAGCGGTGAGGTCGAGGTCGCCGGAGCCGAGCGCGTGCGTGCCGACCACGTGGTCGTCGCCACCGAGGGCCCGGCCGCTGCCCGGCTGCTCGGACGCCGCCTGCCGGGTGGTGTGGCTCCGGACCGTGGGACGACGACGCTGTACTACCGCGCCGCGACGCCCCCGGTCACCCGCCCCGATCTCGTGCTGGACGCGGACCACCGCGGCCCGGTGACCACGCTGGCCGTGATGACCGAGGTGGCGCCCACCTACGGCCCACCGGCAGGTGATGCGCTCGTGTCCGTCTCGACGGTCGGTGTCCCGGCCGAGGACGATGCCTGGCTCGACCGGGCTGTCCGGGCGCAGCTGACGGGGTGGTACGGCACCGAGGTGCAGGGCTGGGAGCGCCTCGCCGCCTACCGCATCCCGCACGCCCAGCCCCGGATGCAGGTGGAGGACCTCCCGAGCC
>JBKHEJ010000106.1:0-9291 GCA_046540855.1 Nitriliruptoraceae bacterium | reverse complement strand
CCCGCTGGCCCGGCGACGTGCACGAGCTCTACCGGGCGCTGCGCGCGGTCTCCCCCGCGCCCCTCGGTGCCGCGCTGCCCGATACCGGCGTCGCCTCGATCTCCCCCGAGACCTTCCTCGCCGTCGACGAGGGCCTCGTCACGACCCGCCCCATCAAGGGCACCCGGCCGCGCGCCGGCGACGCGGGTCTGGACGCGGCCATGGCCGACGACCTGGCCACCGCCGTCAAGGACCGGGCGGAGAACGTGATGGTCGTCGACCTCGAGCGCAACGACCTCGGTCGGGTCTGCGTCCCCGGGTCGGTGCGCGTGCCGGAGCTCACCCGCGTCGAGGCCCACCCGACCGTCTGGCACCTCGTCTCGACCGTGACCGGCCGGCTCGTCCCCGACCTCGGCTACGGCGGCCTGCTCGCCGCGACCTTCCCCTGCGGCTCGATCACCGGGGCGCCCAAGGTCGCCGCGATGCAGCTCATCGACGAGCTCGAGCCGGTCCGTCGCGGTCCGTACTGCGGGGCGGTCGGGTTCCTCGCGCCCGGCCGGGCACGGCTGTCCGTGGCGATCCGCACCGCCGTGCTCCACGCGGACGGGACCGTCGACCACGGCGCCGGCGGTGGCATCGTCGCCGACTCCGACCCCGACCAGGAGCACGCCGAGTCCCTCGACAAGGCCGCAGCCTTCCTCACCGCGGTGCGCGCCACCGAGGTCCTGGCGTCAGCGCCGGCCCGGCAGCGACGGCGCCGATCCATCGCCGCGCCGCACCCATGAGCGGGCCGATGGTCTGGGTCGACGGCGCGGTGGTCCCGGCCGCCGCGGCGCGCATCAGCGCGCTCGACCGGGGCTTCCGCGGTGGGGAGGGCGTGTTCACCACCCTGCGAGCCGACGAGGGCCGGGTGCTGCGGCTCGGTGCGCACCTGGACCGCCTGACGCAGGACGGGCGCGTGCTCGGGCTGGTGCTCGACCGTCAGGAGCTCACCGCCGCGGTGGCCGCCACCGTCGCCGCGAACCGCCACCTCGGTGCCAGCCTGGCGGTGCGGGTGACCTGCTCGGCCGGGCCCGTGGACCTCTCGCACGCCTTCCCGGCCAGCGGCCCCACCCGACCGACGGTGGTCGTGACGGCCCAGGCCGTCGGCAGCACGGTGGGCAGCGCGCGGGGCGAGCCGGTGCCCTGGCACCGGCCCATGGCCGAGCTGAAGTCGACCTCCTACCTGCCGGCGACCCTCGCCCAGCGTCGGGCGGTGGCGGCGGGGGCGACCGACGCCCTGCTGTGCGACGACGCGGGCCGGGTGGTGGAGGCCGCCAGCGCGAACCTGTTCGTGGTCCTCGACGGGGAGGTCCGCACCGCCCCGCTCGACGCCGGCGTCCTGCCGGGGGTGACCCGCACCGCGGTGCTCGAGGTGCTCGCGAGCTTGGGACGGCCGGTGCGGGAGCGGGCGTGCACCCTGCCCGAGCTCGCCGCGGCCGAGGAGGCCTGGTTGACCTCCTCGGTGCGCGGGATCCGGGCACTCACCCACCTCGGTGGGGTCCCGATCGCCTCCGGCGAGCCCGGAGCGATCACCGAGCAGGTCCGGACCGGCTACCAGGCCCTGCTCGCACGCGAGCAGCTCCCGCTGCCGGGTGTCACACCGTGACCCGGGACAGCTTGATCCCGGCGTGGGTGCGGTAGCGCTTGTTGATCCCGATCAGCACCGGGGTGAGGGACTCGAGCACGACCGACAACCTGAGGGCCCCGACCACCAGCGGCCGCGCGCCCTCGATGCGACCCACGAGCTCGACGACCGTGGCGACCGCCTCGGCGTCATCACCGGCCACGAGCACGTCCTCGTCGAGCGGGTGCGCAAGGTCGCTGAGCACCGGGGCGGCGACGGTGTTGAGGGCCGAGACGACCCGGGCGTTCGGGAAGCGGCTCGCGATGTGCTCGGCGACGGAGCCCTCGGCGACGGTGAGCGG
Organism: Nitriliruptoraceae bacterium; assembly: GCA_046540855.1. Lineage (GTDB taxonomy): Bacteria > Actinomycetota > Nitriliruptoria > Nitriliruptorales > Nitriliruptoraceae > T1Sed10-7. The sequence continues at coordinate 7,345 of JBKHEJ010000106.1, read as the reverse complement.
GTAGGGGCCGCGCTTGTCGAACCCGAGCGGGTTGACCATCGAGACGAGCACGGCCTCGGCCGCGGTGGACGCGATCGCGTCGAGGTTGGCGTCGAGCCCGTCGTAGGGGACGCTGAGGACCACGACCGGGGCCGTGCCCGCCTGCTCGTTGTCGGTCCCCGAGATCGGCGCAGCACCCGGCCCGAGGCTCGCGGCGAGCTCGGCCGCGGCCGCCGCGCCCCGCTCGGCGTCCCGTGACCCGAGGATCACCTCGACCCCGCCCCGCGCCAGGCGCGCCGCCAGGCCCCGTCCCATCGCCCCGGTCCCGCCCAGGATCGCTACCGACATCGTCTGCTCCTCGTGCTCGTTGAAGGTCGACCGGTCCTCGCCTGGCCGCGGTGCGACCAGCCCCCCTGCCTTCGGTGCGCCCCGCCGCCCCGATGGGCGGCGTAGGCAAGCACACCGGACGCCGGCGCCGGAACCCGGGCAGGCCGGCGCTAGACTCGGGCAGGTCACGCGCTGCGTGGCAGCCACCTCGTCGGTGTGGGACCGGGATCTGGCGGCCTGGGCCCCGACCGCACGCCCGCGACCAGAAAGGACGCCGTGGCAGCGCGAGCTGGGGCGGGTCTGCGTTGGCACCGCACGACCATCGGTGGCAAGGAGGTCGCCTACGGGGACGCTGGCGACGGGCCGCCGGTGGTGTTCCTGCACGGCTGGGGGCTGACCGCACGCTCCTACGCCCACACCTTCCCGCTCATCGCCGCCACCGGGTCCCGGGTCATCGCGCCGGCGCTGCCCGGGTTCGGTCGCAGCGACCCGCTGGAGGGGGCCTACACCTTCCCACGGCTGGCGGCGTGGGTGCTGGAGCTGCTCGACACCCTCGACCTGCGCGAGGAGGTCACGCTGGTCGGACACTCCTTCGGTGGAGCGACCGCGACCGCGACGGCCTGGGCGGACCCGGACCGGTTCCGGTCGCTGGTGCTGGTCAACTCCGTCGGCGGCTCGGTGTGGAAGACCTCCCGGGGTGGGGAGCGCAGCCTGGCCGACCGGCCGCTGTGGGACTGGGGCTTGCGCATGCCCGGCGAGTTCCGACGGCGCGACTACCGACGCGTGCTGCCGGTCGTCGTCCGAGACCTGGTCGGCAACGCGCTCAGCAACCCGGGGGCGATGCGGCGCGCGGCGGAGCTGGCGCGCACCGCGGATCTGCGCGAGGAGCTCGCGGCGCTCGCCGAGCGGGGGCTGCCGGTGTCGATCCTGTGGGGCTCGGAGGACGCGGTGGTCCCGGAGGCGACCTTCCTCGCGCTGTGCGACGCCGCCGGCGCCCCCGGGGACATCATCCCCGACGCGGGCCACTCCTGGCTCATCGCGGACCCGGAGGGCTTCGGTGAGCTCGTGACCAACTCGCTCGCGGTGCAGCAGACCCTCGCTGAGCGCACCCGACCGCAGCGCGAGCGCTCGGCCGACGCCGACGTCGACCGCAGCGCCTGACGATCGAGCCCTCAGTCCTCCTCGTCGAGGTCGTCGAGGCCGAGCGCCACGGTGCGCCGCCGGTGCCCGGTGAGGACCTCCAGCGCCAGCCGCTTGACCTGCGCCTCGGCGGTCGAGCCCTCCGCGGCAGCGGCGCCGGCGAACAGCACCTTCAGGGCGTCGGTCTGCCCCATCGCCTCCTGGTAGGAGGTCAGGGCACGGCCGAGGAGGTCACCGGCGAGCTGCCGCGCGTGCGGGACCGCCTCGGGGCTCGACAGCTGCTCCTTGAGCTGGGCGACCGCCGCCGCCTCGAGCTGCTCCCGCCCGCCGAGCGCGTCCACCACCAGCGCCGCGGTGTCCGCGTCCAGCACGGGGGCCACCGCCCGGGCGAAGTCGGCGGCGATGGGCAGCCCGAGGGCGAAGAACACGCTCGCGCCGAACCAGTCGTCCAGCGGCGCCCGGTCGAAGTAGGCGTCGAAGTGCGGCTTCATGGCGTCCATGACCGAGGCCACGTGCTCGACACGTTCCGCCAGGGCGGCCTCGAGCTGCCGGTAGGCACCGAGCTCGTGCTCCACCACGACGGCGGCGCGCACGGCGGTGCTGGCGTCGGGCGCGACCGCGATGAGCCGGGCGGCCGCCTCGATCGCCCGCAGCTGCCCGTAGGCGAGCGCGCCGAGGAGCTCGGTGGTGGCGGTCGCGATCTCAGCTGGGGTCGGTGCGTGCGTCGAGTCGGTCACGGTCAGGTCGCCCTCCGCGGTCGCCAGCCCAGCCGCTCGGAGATCTCCCGCGCTGAGCGCAGCACGCGCAGCGCGATCGCCTCGGGTTCAGGCAGCCGAGCGGTCGGAGCCACGATACCCACCGCCGCCACCGCCCGGCCGGTGTGGTCGAACACCGGCGCCGCGACACCGGAGGCGCCGGGCTCGAGCTCGTCGCGGGTGTAGGCCACGCCGCGCTGCCGCACCGACTGCAGCTCGGGGTTGCGTGCCCCCTCCGGGAGGAACGCGAGCAGCGCCTTGCCGTGGGCAGCCAGGCCGAGCCGGTGCCGGAAACCGACCCGGTAGTTGACCTGCACGAACCGGTCACCGGGCTCGATGACCTCCACGACCACGAGGTCCTCCCGGTCGCGCACGGCCAGGCAGGCGGTCTCCCCGGTGTCGTCCGACAGCGAGCGCAGCGGCGGGCCTGCCAGCCGACGGACCTCGAGCCCCTGCGCCGCCCGGACCCCCAGCTCCAGCATCGACAGCCCGAGCCGGTAGCGGCGCGTCTCCGCGTCCCGCGTGACGAACCCCTCGGCCACGAGGGTGTCCAGCAGGCGGTACAGCACCGCCCGGTCCAGCCCCGTGGACTCGGCCAACCCGGAGACGGTGGCGCCGTCGTTGTGCTCACCGAGCGCGTTGAGCAGCGCGAGACCACGTGAGAGGGTGCGCGAGCCGGTCGACCGCCGACCCTGGATCTCGTCGTCGTTGACGTTCACGATGCTCTCCCCCCCTCTGTCGGACGGGCGGTCACCGCGGGTGGGAGTCCGGATGCGCGCCGCCGCACAGTGCTGCGCGGACCAGGCCGAGTGTGCTGCGCGTGGGGCGCACGGTCAAGCACGAGACCCCGGATGGACGACCGGGTCCGTCGAACCTCCCCATGGGGTCCGTGAGGTCCGTGTCACCGCGGCGGTTGTGCTTGCGCGCCGGCGACGCAGGGACCCGGACGGTCCGCCGACCGTCGCTACCATCGCCGCAGCACCGGACGCGGGCCCGCCCGCCGCTGCTGGCCCGAGCGGCCACCTCGGCCGCGCCGCCGTCAGCACGCCAACGACGTCAACGAACCGGAGAGGGACCGACCGTGGCCGAGGACTTCGAGAAGCTGCTGGGTGGCTCGCGCCGCGCCTTCGACACCCTGTTCGACTCGCGCATCCTGTTCCTGAAGGGTCCGCTCGAGGACGACGTCGCCGACACCCTCGTCGCCCAGTTGCTGGCCCTGGACGCCGAGAACGACGAGGACATCACCCTCTACATCAACTCCCCCGGTGGCATCATCACCGGCATGTTCGCGATCTACGACGCGATGCGGCTGCTGCGCAGCAAGGTCGACGTCCGGTGCCTGGGTCTGGCGGCCTCCGCCGGTGCGTTCCTGCTCGCGACCGGGACCGGGACCCGCTCGGCGACCGAGAACGCCCGCATCATGATCCACCAGCCGCTCGGAGGGGCGCGCGGGACCGCGAAGGACATCGAGATCCAGGCGAAGAACATCGTGTGGATCCGGGAGCGGATCAACGAGATCCTCGCCGAGCGCACCGGACAGGACCTCGCGACGATCCAGAAGGACACCGACCGCGACAAGTGGATGACGGCGGCCGAGGCGCTGGAGTACGGCCTCATCGACGAGGTCGTCGAACCGGGACGCGGCAGCTGACCGCAGCCCACCGCTCCCCCACCGACGCTGACGGTCCGCCACCTCGGCGCAGGGTCGCCCTGCTCGAGTGCGACCACACCGACGCGGCTCTGCGGCACGTCGATGGCGATTACGCCGACATGTTCCTCCGGCTGCTCGGGGAGCACGCCCCCGAGCTCGAGCTCACCCGCGTCGACGTGGTCGGCGGTGACCCGCTGCCCGACCTCGACGCCGTGGACGGGCTGCTGGTGACCGGCTCACGCCACGATGCCGTGGCGACCGACCGCTGGATCACCGACCTCGCTGGCCTGCTGCGCGCCGCCCACCGCCGCAACACGCCCACCGTCGGCATCTGCTTCGGCCACCAGCTGATCGCGCACGCGCTCGGCGGCCGCATCGAGCGGGCGGCGGCGGGCTGGGGGGTCGGCGTCCACACCGCCGCGCTGACCCCGGCGGGCCGTGACCGCTTCGGCCCCCCGCACCAGGTCGCGCTGCTGCACAGCCACCAGGACCAGGTGACCGCGCTGCCCCCTTCGGGCCGGGTCCTGGCCGCCAGCCCCCACGCCCCGATCGCCGCGCTCGAGGTCGGCTCGCTCCTCGGCTTCCAGGGGCACCCGGAGTTCCGACCGGCCTACGCCGCCGCGCTGATGGACTCGCGCGAGCAGCGCATCCCAGCGGCCGTGCGCGACCGGGCCCACGCGAGCCTTCACGAGACCACCCAGCACGCCGAGGTGGCGGGGTGGATCGGCCGGCACCTGACCGGAGTGCCACGGTGAGTCCGCGGCGGCTGGCCGTCTCGCTGGACGCGGTCGTCCTCGCCGTCACCGACGACACGGCCAGGGTGCTCGTGACCGAGGAGCCCGGAGACCCCCCGGCGCTGCCCTCGGGCCCGCTGGACGTCGACCACGACGCGACCCTGGAACGGGGGCTGCGCCGCTACGTCGCGGAGCAGACCGGCTTGGAGCTCGGGTACGTCGAGCAGCTCTACACCTTCGGCGACCGCGACCGGGCACCGGACGCCAGCACGACCCGGCGGCTGAGCGTCGGCTACCTCGCGCTCGTCCAGGAGGCCCCGGTGACCGAAGGCACCCGGTGGGTGGACGTCCACGAGTTCCTGCCCTGGGAGGACCACCGGCGCGGACGGCCCGAGGTCGCCGACGAGCTCGCCGAGCAGCTCGAGCGCTGGGCCGGCACCGCCCCCGACCGGCGCCAGCGCCTCGCGCTCACCTTCGGCCGGACCTGGGACGGGATCCGTGCCCTGGAGCGGTACGAGCTGCTCTACCTCGTGGGGCTCGTCCCCGAGCGTGCCGCGGACGAGCAGCGATCGCAGCCGCACGACGGCCCGGGACGCCGCATGCGGGGTGACCACCGACGCATCCTCGCCACAGCGCTCGGTCGCATCCGGGGCAAGCTGACCTACCGCCCGGTGGTGTTCGAGCTCGTCCCGGAGCCCTTCACCCTGCTCGAGCTGCAGCGCACCGTCGAGGCGCTCGCCGGCGTCGGGCTGCACAAGCAGAACTTCCGGCGGCTCGTGCTCGGCTCGGGCCTGGTGGAGGGCACCGGCCAGACCCGTCACGCCGGCGCTGGCCGCCCGGCACAGCTGTTCCGCTACCGCCCGGAGGTGCAGCTCGAGCGTCCACGCCCCGGTCTCGGGCAGCCCTACCGCTGAGGCAGCGGCGGGTGGCCGGACGACCCCCCCCGGCCGACCGGCTTGGCAGCACCGGATGAGCCCGGTAACCTCCCATTTATGCTCGCGGCGAGCATAACCGCACCGGAGGTCGCCGATGCCCGCACCCACCGTCCTGCCCGACCCCCGTTCGCAGCACCTGCCGCTGGCCTCTGATGGCCGGCTGGCAGGCATCGTGCCCGACATCGAGCGGCACATCGTCGAGCCGATCATCGCCGACATCGAACGGCTGAAGCGTGAGCGGGACGCGATCGTGCTCGCCCACAACTACATGACCCCCGACATCTTCCACGGCGTCGCCGACCTCGCTGGCGACTCCCTGCAGCTGGCCCGCATGGCCGCGGAGACCGACGCCTCGGTCATCGTCATGGCCGGCGTCCACTTCATGGCCGAGACCGCCAAGATCCTCTCGCCCGAGCGCACCGTGCTGATCCCGGACCTGAAGGCCGGCTGCTCCCTCGCGGAGTCGATCACGCCCGCCGACATCGCCGCCCTGCGTGCGCGCTTCCCTGACGCCCCGGTGGTGACCTACGTCAACACCTCGGCCGCGGTCAAGGCCGCCTCCGACATCACCTGCACCTCCTCCAACGCCGTCGAGGTGGTCCGCTCCCTCGGCACGGACCGCGTGATCTTCATCCCCGACCGCTACCTCGGCTCCTGGGTCGCCTCCCAGGTCCCCGACATCGAGGTGGTGACCTACGACGGTGCCTGCGAGGTCCACGAGCGGTTCACCGGCGCCGAGGTCGCCGAGCTGCGTGAGCTCCACGCCGGCGTGACCATCCTGGCCCACCCGGAGTGCCCGCCCGACGTGCTCGCCGCCGCCGACGTGGTCGGGTCGACGAAGCTGATGCACGACTGGGTACGCGACCACCAGCCCGCGCAGGTCGCGATGATCACCGAGTGCTCCATGGCGGACAACGTCGCCGCCGACGCCCCCGGCACCGAGTTCATCCGTCCCTGCAACATGTGCCCCCACATGAAGCGCATCACGATCCAGAACATCCGCACCGCGCTGGAGACGATGACCCACGAGGTCGTCGTGGAGCCGGAGATCGCCGCACGCGCCCGCCGGGCGGTCGAGGCGATGCTGGCGGTGGCGTGAGGTGAGCACGACGGACCCCCGCGCGGTCGTCGTCGGCGCCGGCCTGGCCGGGCTCACCGCGGCGCTGGAGCTCGGTGAGTGCGTGCTCGTCACGCGCACGGCGCTCGGGGACGGCGCGAGCGCCTGGGCCCAGGGCGGTATCGCCGCCGCGCTCGGTCCGGACGACGATGCCGCACGGCACGCCGCCGACACCGTGGCGGTCGGTGGCGGGTTGACCGACGTCGAGGTGGCACGGGCCATCGCGGCCGACGCCGCGGAGCGGATCGCCTGGCTCGAGCAGCACGGCGTGCCCTTCGACCGCACCGGGGGCGCCCTCGCGCTCGGCCGCGAGGCCGGGCACGCCCGCCACCGCATCGTGCACGCCGCCGGGGACGCCACCGGTGCCGCCGTCATGGACCAGCTCACCGCTGCCGTGCGGGCGCGCCGCGACATCACGGTGCGCAGCGACACCCGGGCGCTGGAGATCCTGCACGACGGCCGACGCGTCACCGGGCTCCTGGTGGAGCAGGGGGGACGGCTCGAGGAGCTGCGCGTCGACACCGTGGTGCTGGCGACCGGCGGCTTCGGCCGCCTGTACGCCCGCACGACCAACCCTGCGCTGGCCACCGGGGACGGGTTGGCGATGGCCCTGCGGGCGGGCGTGAAGGTGCGTGACCCGGAGTTCGTGCAGTTCCACCCGACGGCTCTCGACACCGGCGCCGATCCGCTGCCGCTGGTCACCGAGG
>JBKHEJ010000105.1:0-9306 GCA_046540855.1 Nitriliruptoraceae bacterium | reverse complement strand
TCCTGTTCGCGGACGGTGCGGTAACGCGGGCCGGTGATGGCGAGGGGGTGCTGACCGCCGCGTCCGAGGAGCCCCCGGCTCCACCTGCGGTCACGGCCCCGCCCCATCCCGCGGAGCGCGAGCAGCCGTCCGCTCCCGCACCGGTGGACGCCGATGAGCCGGGGCCGCCACCGCTCCCGGCGCGGGCGGCGCGACCGGAGGGGCCCGCGCTCGCCGCACGCCTGGCGGCCGAGGCGATGGATCACCGCGCGGTAGACGAGGCGCCGCGACACCGCCACCTCGACGAGGACGACTGGGACGGGCCCTCACCGCTGCTGCAGGCGGCGCGCTGGGTCGTAGCGACGCTGGTCGGGGCGATCGCGCTGGCGTGGCTCGTCCCCATCACCATCGCGGCGCTCAGTGAGCTGCTGTCGATGTCGTGACCTGCAGGCGACGCGCGGCCGAGCCCGTCCCCGCGGCGGGGGGGCTCACCGCCGCTCGAGCGCCCAGACGTCCTCGTACCAGGGCGGCTCGGCCGGTACCGGTCCGGGGGCAGGGAAGGCCGCCGCAGCGTCCTCCGTCAGGTCGTAGGTCAGGACGTAGCCGACGCCGCTCGGGAAGCGGATGTCCAGGTCCGGTCGGCGCTGGAACCCCAACCGCTGGTACATGCGCTGGGCACGGTCCATCCACGCCATGGTCGTGATGACGATACGACGAGCGCCGTGCGCTTCAGCCCGGGCGATGCACGCGCCGACCAGTGCCCGGCCGACCCCCTGACCCTCGGCCCGGGGGTCGACCGCGAGCATGCGGAAGGAGGCGTCACCCTCCGCGATCCGGCGACCCTCCCACTCCCCGTCGTGCGGGAGCACGAAGGTCACCGTACCCACCACCTCGCCGGCCACCTCGGCGACCAGCAGGTCCGTGCACCGGTCGACACGGCGTCTCGGGTCGGCGAGGTGCTCACGGTAGGGCCCCTCGATGCGGCCGTAGGCGTCGTAGCCGGCGAGCGTGAGCTCCCCGACGCGGTCGGCCTCCTCCCAGCGCATGGGGCGGATGCGGACGCGCTCTGAGGGAGCGTCCGCATCGATCGGGGCGGGGTCGGCGGTCACGGCGTCACAGGGTACGGGCGATGATCTGCCGCATGATCTCGTCCGTCCCCCCGCCGATCGGGCCGAGCCGGGCGTCGCGCCACGCGCGCTGGATGGGTGAGGCCAGCAGCGTGGCGTCACGACCGTGGAGCTGCAGCACCTCGTCGGCCGTCTCGAAGGCGAGCCGCTGCGTCGCGAGCTTGGCCATGGCGACCGTGCGGACGATCGCGGCCTCCTCGACGGGGACGCCGTGCTCATCACGTGCGACGAGCAGCCGGAGCCCCTGCTCGCTCAGGGCCCGAGCGGCCTCGATGCGGGTCGCCAACTGCGCCAGACGGTGGCGCCAGGCCGGCATCGCGAGGACCGCACCGCCTGAGCCGAGGTGCTCGTGGAGGTGGAGGACGCCGAGCTCCAGGGTCCGCTCCGCCGCGGCCACAGCGCCGAGCGCGAGCACCAGCCGCTCCCAGGCGAACGCGGCCATGATGTGCCCGAAACCGCTCCCGACCGGCCCGAGCCGGCGGTCGTCGGCGACCCACACATCCTCGAAGCTCAGCTCGCCGGTGTGCGAGGTCCGCCACCCGAGCATCTCGAGCCGGCGGCGGGTCAGCCCGGCTGCCTCACCGTCGACCACGAACAAGGTGAGTTGCTGGTGAGGGTCGTCGCCCGGTGCGCCGTCCTGCGGCCGCACCTTGGCGGCGACGACGAGATCGTCGGCCCAGGGACCGTTGGTGATGAACACCTTGGCGCCGTCCAAGCGCCAGCCGTCCCCGTCGCGGCGTGCCCGGGTGCTGATGCCGGCGACGTCGCTGCCGGCGCCCGGCTCGGTGATCGCCAGCGCCCCGATGCGCCTCCCGGCGAGCAGGTCGGGCAGGAAGCGGTGCCGTTGCTCGTGCGTGCCGGCCCGGTCGACGTAGGTGGCGGCGAGGTCGGTGGTCGCGCCGAGGTCGGCGGTCAGCCCTCCGGACAGGCAGCGGGACAGCTCCTGCACCCAGACCGCCTGCGCGCGCAGGTCCGGTCCGGACCCGCCCACCTCTTGAGCGAAGCGCAGGCCGAGGAAGCCGGCCGCCCCCACCTGCTGGAACAGCGCGCGGGGGAACTCGCCGGTGCGCTCCCACGCGTCGAGGTGGGGGGCCACCTGCTCGTCGAGGAAGCGCCGAGCACGGGCACGGAGCTGGTCGTGTTCCGGCGTGAACAGCCCCGACGGCGGTGCCGGTGGGGGGTGCCCGCGGTCCGCGTCGTGGACGGCGGTCGAGGAACGCCCGGATCGAACCCTGATGGGCGTGAGGAGGTCGTCGGCGATGCGGTCGCGGAGTGCCTCGTCGGATCCGCTCAGGAGCCGGTGAAGCCGGGTGTCCCGCCAGACCCGGGCGATGCCGTACTCCTCGGCGTAGCCGTACCCGCCGTGCACCTGCAGCACCGCGTCCGCCACCTCGAAGGCGAGGGTGGAGGCCGCCAGCTTGCACATCGCCACCCGCGGTCGCAGACCAGCGTCGTCCGGGTCCTGGACCCAGGAACCGAAGGTCTCGTGGACGAGCGCCCGCACCGCGGCGATGCTGGTCGCGAGGTCGGCCAGTCGGTGGGCGATCACCTGGAAGCGCCCGATCGGCCGGCCGAAGGCGCGCCGCTGTCGTCCGTAGGCGAGCGCCCGGTCGAGCATCGCCTGCGCTGAGGCGACCGAGGAGGCGGCGGCGAGCAGGTGCGCACGCGTTCGCACCCAGGCGAGCACCTCCTCGGCGTCCTGGCCGGTGCTGATCCGCGCCTGCGGCTCGAGCCGGACGCCCTCGAAGCGCAGCGTCGCCGCGCCGCTGGCCCTCAGACCCACCAGGTCGAGCTGAGGACCCACCTCGACGCCGGCCTGCGACGTCTCGACCAGGACCAGGGACCGCACGGTCGGGGAGGCCGACCGCGCCGGACCTGTCGTGTCCTGTGGCCGTGTCCGGGCGACGACGAGGAGGAGGTCCGCATGAGCGCCGCCCACCACCCAGCTCGCCGTCCCGTCCAGGACCCAGCCGTCCTCGGCGCCGCTCGCGCTGCGGGCAAGGTCAGGCTCGGGGGTGTCGGCGGTGTGCCCGCTGCGGCCAGGGTCGAGCTCGCGGGTCTCGTCGGCGCGGCCGCTGCCGCTGAACCCGAGGTCCTCCGCCGCGATGACCGCGACGCGCTCGCCCCGGATCGCCGACGGCAGGTACCGCTCGCGTTGCTCCGGGGTCCCGAACCGAGCGAGGGCCGGCAGGGCCAGCCCGGCGTGGGCGAGGACGAGGTGCGACAGCGATCCCGAACCGATCCGGCCGAGCTCCTCGGCGAGCACCACGAGCGCCCCCGGGTCACCGCCCTGGCCACCCTCCGCCGCTGGCAGCTCGAGACCCAGCAGCCCGAGCTCACCGAGTCTGCGCAGCAGGGGACCGGTCCTGGCCCCGTCCGCGACTGCGTCGCGCTCCCAGGTATCGAGCAGCGGCACGATCTCCGCGTCGAGGGCCTGTCGGATCGAGGACCGCAGCTGCTCGTGCTCGTCCGTGAACGGGGTCGTACGCATCCGGACCTCCCGGTCCCAGCCGGGCTTCCCCAGCGTGTCCTGGAACGATAGTGGGAGGAACGTTCCGGTTGCGCGCGGGTACGAGCCGGCTCAGGTGTCCACCTCGAGCTGGAAGCGCAGGGTCTCCTCGACGTCGGTGAGCAGCTCGTCGAGGAGTTCGAGCCGCTCGGAGCAGCGGTCGACCGCCAACACCCGCTGGGCATCGAAAGGCGTGAGTGGGGCGAGCACGACCGCCTGCCAGCAGGCCGTCGACGGATCCTCGGCTACCTCGAAGGTGGCGGGGATGTCACCGAGCCCGAGCTCGCTCTGGAGCGCGAGCACCCGCCGCAGCCGGGGGAGCACCTCGGTGAGCGCGTCGTCGGCGCGCTCGTCGTGGTCGTCGTCGAGCAGCGCGACCTCGGCTCGCGGGTACGGATCGTCGGGCAGCCAGCCCTCCACCCGCAGACGGCTCGTCCCGACGGCGATGACGAACCAGCGTTCATCGTCGAGCCGCTCAGCGCGCAGGATCCGGGCGACCGTGCCGACGTCGGTGCGCAGGTCCCCGCCGCCGACCTCGTGGCCGCGCGAGATGAGGACGACGCCGAACCGCCCGTCGCCGGCGAGCACGTCATCGAGCATCGTCCGGTAGCGCGGCTCGAAGACGTGCAGCGGCAGCACCATGTGTGGGGCCAGCACGGTGCCGAGAGGGAACATGGGGAGCTCGTGCACGGATCCCCCAGGGGGTCGAGGATGTGCCGCTGGGATGGGCCTGCGCCCGCGGAGAGGGGCGCCACGGGGTGGGTTCGCGTCCACGCGTGGCCCTGGGTCGGTCACGGACCACCTCGACGTCGGCGACCGAGCCCGTAGCCTGAGCGGTACCCGATGACGAGGAGCACACATGTCCCTGCTCGCCCATGACGACGTCCGCGCCGCGCTGGAGGATCTCGACGGCTGGGAGTTCGACGGCGATGCGATCCGCCGGGAGCTGCGGTTCGACGGTTTCCGCGAGGCGATCGCCTTCATCAACCGCGTCGCGGACCTGGCCGATGAGGCCAACCACCACCCCGAGCTGACCAACGTCTACGCCACCGTGACGGTGGTGCTCACGACCCACGATGCGGGCGGTGTGACGACCAAGGATCTGGACCTCGCGCGTGCGATCGACGGCGTGGTCTGACGCCGAGCCGCTAGCGTCTGCCGCCGCCTGGGAGGTGCTGCGATGGACGTTCGTGTGGATGACAAGGTGGCGCTGGTCACCGGCGCGAGCCGAGGGATCGGCCGCGCGATCGCCGCTGAGCTGCTGGCCAGCGGCGCCGCCGGCGTGGTGCTCACCGGCCGGCGGGAGGAGACCCTGGCCGCGGTCGCCGAGGAACTGGGGGAGCGGGCCGTGCCGGTCATGGCGAACGCCGTGGACGAGGACGGCGCGGCAACCGCGGTGGCCACGGCCCTGGAGCGCTTCGGACGGCTCGACCTCGTGGTGGCCAACGCCGGCACGAACCCGTCCGCCGGGCCGCTCATGGACGTCGACCTCGGTGCGGTCGATCGCACCTGGGAGGTCAACCTCCGCGGGCCGCTGCTGCTGGTACGCGCGGCCTGGCGCGGTTGGCTCGCCGAGCACGGGGGTGCGGTCGTGACCATCGGGTCCGTCGGTGGCCTCGCGCCGAGCCCGGCGATCGGGGCCTACAACGTCTCGAAGGCGGGGCTCCACCACCTCACGCGGCAGCTCGCGCACGAGCTGGCACCGGGCGTGAGGGTGAACGCGATCGCGGCCTCGGTGGTCAAGACGCGCCTGTCGACCGCACTGTGGAGCGCCGACGAGGCGGCAGCCGCGGCGATCCACCCCCTCGGGCGGCTCGGGGAGCTCGAGGATGTCGCGCGCGCCGCGACCTTCCTGCTCTCCGACGCGGCGAGCTGGATCACCGGGGTCGTGCTGCCCGTCGATGGCGGGCTGATCGGCGCGGGTGCGGCCGGGATCGTGCCGCAGGCCGGCTGAGCCCTCCGTGCCGGGGCGCGCTGCCCGCGCGCGTTCGTCGTGCTGGTCTCGCGCGTTCGTCGTGCTGCTCTCGCGCGTTCGTCGTGCTGCTCTCCAGGGTGTGGCGCGGCTCTCGTGCCGCGCTGCTCTCCGTGTGTGGCGCGGCTCTCGTGCCGTTCTCGCGACCTCCTCGTGCGTCTTCCGCGCGGCCGCGTGCGTTCCATGATGTATACCGAGAGATATCGAGCGGTAAGCTTGCGTTCGAACAGGTGTTCGCATACCGTTGGGGGAGACCTGATGAGCACGTGTCCTCACGGTCTCGACGATGAGCCCGTCACGGGAGGATCGCATGGCTGGCATGGAGGGACGACCGGACCGAGCCGGTCCGGCCGCCGTCACCCTCCGTCTCGCTGCGATCGTTGAGGATGTCGCTGCCGTCGCGCTCGACGAGCTCGACCACGCCGAGCTCGAGCGGTTCCTCGATGCGCTGCGCGGTCCGATCACCAGACTCGAGGCCGTGCGGGCTCGAGGCTTCGCCTCACTGGAGCGCGGCGCCGCCCGCCGGGCTCCCGCGGGCGGGGCGGCTGCTGCGGAGCTCGAACAACGTCGTCGCACCGGGGCACGGCAGCGGATGTCGCCCTCAGCGATGAAGCGCGCCGCTGAGGCCGGACGCGCCGCGATCGATCACGCTGCGACCGGCGCGGCCTTCCAGGCCGGTGCGGTCGATCCGGAGCACGTGCGCCTCATCGGCAGCCTGCTTCGCCAGGTGCGGATCGATCGACGGCGTGAGCTGGAGGGGCAGCTGCTCGAGCTCGCGACCCAGCTGGAGCCGGTCGCCTTCGGTCGCAAGGCTCGTGAGCTCATCGCTCGCGAGGAGCCGGACGCCGCCCGACGGACCGAACAACGGGCCCACGACCGACGCTCGGTCCGCGCGGCCGACACACCCGACGGCGGCTTCGCCTTCTCGGGGCTCCTCCACGGCTCGGCAGCGGAGACGGCTCGCGTCGCCTTCCAGGCCTTCCGTCGCCCGAACACCCCCGATGAGCACCGCACCCCGGAGCAGGCCTCGGCTGACGCCTTCGAGCAGCTCTGCGAGGCCGCACTGCGCTCGGGGAGCGCCCCGACCGTCCATGGCGTGCGGCCCCACGTCATCGTCGTGATCGATGAGGACCAGCTCGATCGTGACACCGGTGTCGCCCGGCTCGCGCACTCGGCCCAGCCGGTCACCACCGCCGCCATCGGGCACCTCCTCGCGGATGCGACCGTGTCGCGTTTGGTCCGAGGGCTGCCCGGGACACCGTTGGAGGCCTCCGAAGGGTCTCGCACGGTCCCGGCTGGTCTGTGGAAGGCGTTGCTCGCGCGGGACGGCGGCTGCACGTGGCCGGGCTGCGATGCACCCGCCGCGTGGTGCGACGTCGCGCATGGCCAACAGGCGTTCCGGCACGGTGGCCGGCTGTCCCCCGACAACGCGGCGCTGCTCTGCCGGCGTCATCACCGTCGCTTCGATGGTGGGCCCTATCGGATGCTGATCGACGGAGGCCAGGTGCGGTACCACCGTCTGCCGCCCACGTCTGGCGCAGCTGCTGAGCAGTTACCCGCGCCGGAGAGCGTCGAGGACGGCATGATCACCCGCCCGACGCGCACGACCGCCCGTTCGTCGGTCGACGACGAAGAGCGTCCGGATGCGGGTGTCGAGGGTCGTGCTGGTCCGTGGCTTCGCGGTGGGGGTGTCGAGGGTCGTGCTGGTCCGGGGCTGCCTGATGATCCCGGTGAGGGTCGTGGTGGTCCGGCGCCACCGCCGCCAGACATCAGGGATCCGCGGCCGGTGGGTGTCCTGCCGCTCGGGATCGCAGAGCGTGGCTTCGACGATGGCGCGCGACTGCCCCGGAACCCGGGGTCGGCGTCGATGCTGCCTGCCGAGCTTCCGGGCGAACCCGACCCTGGTCACCAAGAGCTACCTCTGCCGGCTGTCGGCTCGGAGCAGGAGCCGGGCGTCGGCTCGGAGCAGGAGCCGGGCGTCGGCTCGGAGCAGGAGCCGGGCGTCGAGGTGATGCCCGGTTCGGATACCGGTTCGGGGCCGGGGTGCGATCCCCACGCCATGCGGGGACGCGTCGCCGGGGCGGGGCCTCGGGGGAGTCGTCCGGGTGCCAACGGTCATCGAAGGGCGCCGCGGTCGGCGAGCACGTTGTCGCTGTTCGAGGTGGGAGCGGCTGAGGGTGACCTGGGCGCCGGTGGCCGCGGCCGGCTGGCCTGAGACCTGCACCAGGCGACGGGTCTGTTGCCGGCGGGGTGCTCGGCAGCGGCCGAGGGTGGACGCGGCTCGGGCGACGGGTCCGTTGCGGGTGGTATGCCCGGCAGCAGAGGGACGTGGGGCCGGCTCGAGCCGGGAGCCGGTTCAGGGGTGGGTGGAGCCTGCCGGTGGCGGGGGTGGCAACCGGACCGGCCCGGGCTCAGGGGCAGGTCGGCACCCGGCCGCTGCGCCGATCGCGGCGAGACCCTTGAGATCGCCCCTACCGAAGGTGACCGGGCCGCTTCCGGGGAAGACCGCCATCAGCTGCTCCGGGTCATCGACGTGGTCGAGACCGAGGACGTGGAGCAACTCGTGGATCAGCGTCGCGCCCCAGGCATCGGACCGGTCCCCGAACCCGGGCTCAAGGTCGGTGCGATCCCGGTTGAGCACCACCTGCGCGGACACGAACGTGCGATCACCCTCCGGGCCGACCGCGATCGGCAGCGCGATGCCCCGGTCGGTGTCGCGCAGCGGCAGCCCGGACTCTCCCGGGGCTGCCCAGGCGACCAGGATCGGCGCCCACCGCTCGCCGTACCGAGGCGGCTGGTACGGGGAGCGGTCACCCCGCGGGCGTTCATCGGTCGTGCCGGTGCCAACGAGCGGCAGCCCCGAGGCGTCCTCGATCCGTCTGAGCGCCTCGTCGAGATCGGCTGCAGCGGACGGGGGCGCGCCACGTGGGGCGAGCACGACCTCGATCGGCTGGCAGGGATCCCAGCGCACGGGGAGGCCGTCGTCGTTGGTCGCCCACACCGTGAAGCCGGCTTCCTCGCCGGTCGCAGCGTCCCGGGTCGGGGACGTCGCGCTCGGGGTGACCTCACCGGCGGAAGCCGCCGGTGCGTCGCGTCCAGGCTCCTCGAGCGTCACCGAAGGGTCGGGCAGGACGATCCGGGCCAGCAGGAGGGATGCCAGCGCGGCTGCGAGCGTGAAGGCGGCGAGACCGCCGAGGGTCCAGACGAGCGCGCTCGCACCGTCCCGACCGGATCGGGGGGAGCGGAGCGGCGCGGTGGGGGGCACGGGCCGGACGGTAGCGGCCAGGTAGCGTCCGACTCCTGCCGATCATGGCCCTCGTCCCGTTGGGGGCTGGCGAGGAGGCGTCGATGCACGAGGCCGCGCTGGTGCGCGTGCCCGTAGCAGGGGGTGTGGCCTCGGTCCTCGAGCTCGGAGCGAGCTCCGGCCAACCGGTCGTGCTCGTGCCCGGCCTGTCGGATGGCCTCGCGCCCGTCGATGACCCCGCAGCCAGGGGGCTGTACGCGTCGGTGCCTCTCCCGCTGGATCGCTTCCGGGGCCTGGTCGTCTCCTACCGTGACCCGGTCGCACCGGGCGTGACGACCTGCGCCCTGGCGGAGGACCTCGCGGAGGTGCTCCGCGTCGCGGACGTCGGCCAGTTCCGCCGCCGAGCGCTCGGGTTCCGCGCCGACCTCGTGCTGGTAGATGTCCGAGATGGTGACGTTCGTCCCCTCGACCTGGG
>JBKHEJ010000104.1:0-9375 GCA_046540855.1 Nitriliruptoraceae bacterium | reverse complement strand
GCTCGAAGCAACGGGCCGCGACGAGGCCGTGCCGCCCGATCAGCTCGAAGCAACGGGCCGCGACGAGGCCGTGCCGCCCGATCAGCTCGAAGCAACGCGCCGTGACGAGCTCGCACCGATCGCTCAGCTCGAGGCACGCCGCGACGAGCTCGCCGAGGGCATCGCGCCCGAGGTGCGTGCCCTGCTCGAGGAGTGGGAGCGGTTGCGTGAGGCGCACGCCGGCGAGGAGCTCACCACCTCCTCAGGGGGACGTGCGGTGCGCACCCCGATCACGCGCCTGACTTTGGCAGGCACCCCCCTGCGCCGGGTCGCGCTGCCCCGGACCCGCGAGCCGGGCGAGCTGGTCCGGTTCCTGCGCCGGGAGCACCTGCCGGGCCACTTCCCCTACACCGCCGGGGTGTTCCCCTTCAAGCGGGACGAGGAGGCCCCCACGCGCATGTTCGCCGGCGAGGGCGACCCGGCACGCACGAACCGGCGCTTCCACTACCTCGCCGCGGGCTCGGAGGCGACACGGCTGTCCACCGCCTTCGACTCGGTCACGCTCTACGGCCGTGACCCCAGCGAGCGCCCCGACGTCTACGGCAAGGTCGGGACCTCCGGGGTCTCGGTGGCGACGCTGGACGACATGAAGGTGCTGTACGACGGCTTCGACCTGTGCGATCCCACCACCTCGGTGTCCATGACGATCAACGGGCCGGCGCCGGCGATCCTCGCGATGTTCCTGAACACCGCGATCGACCAGCAGCTGAGTCGGTTCCGTGCCGAGCAGGGCCGCGAACCGGACGTGACCGAGGCGGCGGCGGTACGGGCCCGTACGCTCGCCACGGTGCGCGGGACGGTCCAGGCCGACATCCTCAAGGAGGACCAGGGGCAGAACACCTGCATCTTCTCCACCGAGTTCGCGCTGCGCTGCATGGCCGACGTGCAGGAGTGGTTCATCGAGCAGGGGGTGCGACGGTTCTACTCGGTGTCGATCTCCGGCTACCACATCGCCGAGGCAGGGGCGAACCCCATCACCCAGCTCGCGTTCACGCTGGCCAACGGGTTCACCTACGTGGAGGCCTACCTCGCACGCGGCATGGCGATCGACGACGTCGCTGCCAACCTTTCCTTCTTCTTCTCCAACGGCATGGACGCGGAGTACACGGTCCTCGGCCGGGTCGCCCGGCGCATCTGGGCGATCGCGATGCGTGAGCGCTACGGCGCGGGCGACCGCTCCGTGAAGCTGAAGTACCACATCCAGACCTCCGGCCGGTCGCTGCACGCCCAGGAGATGGACTTCAACGACATCCGCACCACCCTGCAGGCGCTGTGCGCGGTCTACGACAACACGAACTCGCTGCACACCAACGCCTACGACGAGGCCGTCACCACGCCCACCGAGGCCTCGGTGCGGCGGGCGCTCGCGATCCAGCTCATCATCGACCAGGAGTGGGGCCTCGCCCGCAACGAGAACCCCCTCCAGGGGGCCTTCATCGTCGAGGAGCTCACCGACCTGGTCGAGGCGGCGGTGCTGGCCGAGTTCGACCGCCTCAGCGACCGAGGCGGCGTGCTCGGCGCGATGGAGACCGGCTACCAGCGCGGCCGGATCCAGGACGAGTCCCTGCGCTACGAGCAGCGCAAGCACGACGGCACGCTGCCCATCATCGGCGTGAACACCTTCCTGCCCGACGAGCGCGCCGCGCCGGCCACGACGGGTCCGGAGCTCGCACGAGCGACCGAGGAGGAGAAGCGCTCCCAGCTGGCACGGCTGCGGGCGTTCCAGGCAGCACATGCCGACGAGGCCGACCGGTGGCTGGCCGAGCTCCAGCGCGTGACCACCGCCGGCGGCAACGTGTTCGCGGTGCTGATGGAGGCGGTGCGCCACTGCTCGCTCGGGCAGCTGACCGATGCGCTCTTCGAGGTCGGGGGGCAGTACCGGCGCAACGTCTGAGGCCGCGAGGCCTCGCTCCACGGCACCGGCTGGCACGCCGTGGGGGCGGCAGGCTCCGGCGACGCCGGTCGCCTCAGGCGTCCTCGATGCGCGCGAGCACGGCGCCGGGCTGGACGACCTCACCGGGGATGACCGGCAGGGCCGCCACCGTCCCCGCACGGTGCGCCTTGACCGCGTTCTCCATCTTCATCGCTTCGAGCACGAGCAGGGTGTCGCCCTCCGCGACGACGGCACCCACCTCCACCATGACCTTGATCACCGTGCCCTGCATGGGCGCGGTCAGGTCCTCGCTCGAGGCCACGACGACGCCGCCGGCGCCGTTGCCGCCGCGCCGGCGCTTGCGAGCCGGAGCTGCCGGCGCCGGTCCCGCGGCGGGGAGATCCCCGAACAGCCGCACCTGCAGGCGCCTGCCGGCCACCTCGACGGTGACCTCGCGGCCCGGCCCCGCCTCGTCCTCTCCCTCGGTTCCAGCGACCGGCTGTGGGGTCAGGCCCGACAGGTCCCACTCCCGCTCCACCGAGGCGGTCGAGTGCTCACCGGCTGCGAACTGCGGGTGGGTCATCGCCAGGCGGTGGAAGGGGACCGTCGTCGGCAGCCCCTCCAGGACCAGCTCGTCCAGGGCCCGTGCCATGCGCGCGCGGGCACCGTCGCGGTCCTCGGCCCACACGATCAGCTTGCCGATCATCGAGTCGTAGTCGCGCGGGACCGTGTAGCCCGAGCGCACGCCGGTGTCGAAGCGGACCCAGGGGCCGAGCGGTGGCACCACCTCGCCGATGGTGCCGGGGGTGGGGACGAAGCCGAACGCCGGCTCCTCGGCGTTGATCCGCACCTCGATCGCGTGGCCGCGCAGCTCCACCCCGTCCTGCGTCAGGCCCATCCCGTCGCCGGCGGCGATCCTCAGCTGCGCCTGGGCGAGGTCCACGCCGGTGATCAGCTCGGTCACCGGGTGCTCGACCTGCAGGCGCGTGTTCATCTCCAGGAAGTAGAAGGTCTCGCCGTCGGCATCGAGGAGGAACTCGCACGTCCCGGCGTTCGTGTAGCCCATCTGCTTCGCGACCCTGACGGCTGCCTCACCCATGGCGGCACGCAGCGCGGGCGTCATGCCGGGCGCCGGTGCCTCCTCGACCAGCTTCTGGTGCCGTCGCTGGAGGGAGCAGTCCCGCTCGCCGAGGTAGATGGTGGTGCCGTCGAGGTCGGCGAGGACCTGGATCTCGACGTGCCGCGGGCGCTCGAGGTAGCGCTCGAGGTAGCACTCGCCGCGGCCGAAGGCGGCCTTGGCCTCGCGCTGGGCGGCCTCGAGGGCTTCGACCATCTGGCTGGCATCGTGGACGACCTTCATGCCCCGACCGCCGCCACCGAACATGGCCTTGACCGCGACCGGGTAGCCGTACTCGTCCCCGAAGGCCACCGCCACCGCGGCGTCGTCGGTCGGCTCCCGGGTCCCCGGCACGACCGGCACGCCGGCACGATCGGCCACCGCGCGGGCCGAGAGCTTGTCGCCCATGGCCGCGATGGCCGCGGGGGGTGGTCCGATGAAGACGAGCCCGGCGTCGGCGACCGCCTGGGCGAACCCCGCGTTCTCCGCCAGGAACCCGTAGCCCGGGTGGATCGCGTCCACGCCAGCACGCTGGGCGACGTCGAGCACCTTGTCGATGGCGAGGTAGGACTCGCTCGCGGGTGCTGCTCCGAGGAGGTAGGCGTCGTCCATGGCCTGGACGTGCGGCGCGTCGCGGTCGACCTCGGAGTAGACGCCGACCGAGCGCACGCCGAGCTCCCGGCACGCGCGGGCGATGCGGATCGCGATCTCGCCGCGGTTGGCGATGAGGACGGCGTCGAACATCGTCGTGGCTCCCACGTCTCGGGTGGGGTCGGACTCTAGTGAGCGGGCGCTGGCGGGCCGTCCTCGGGCAGCGCGGTCCAGGTCGCCGGATGTGCGTCCCGGTGGCTCGCACGGCACCCTGGTCGGTCTCCGGTTCATGCGAGGATGCGCCCATGTCCGCCCCGACCCGCTCCCTGTCCCGAGGCGTGCCCCGCGCCCGGTTGCACCCCGTCGCGCTGCTGCTGCTCGCGCTCGCCGTGGCCCTGTCGGCCTGCGGTGGGGGGAGCGAGGACGCCGGTGCCCAGCCGACCGTCACCGAGGACGGCGCGCTGCGGGTCGTGGGGCAGGACAACCTGCGGTGGAACGTGGAGGAGCTCCGCGCCGACGCCGGTGTGGTCGAGTTCGAGCTCGTGTGCGAGGACGCCGCCAACCACAACATCGTGATCGACGAGCTGGACGCCGAGGTCGCGGTGTGCGACCCCGGCGGCACCTCCCGGGGCTCCATCGAGCTCGAACCGGGGACCTACACCTACGTGTGCACGGTGCCGGGCCACGAGCGCACGATGCGGGGGACGCTCACGGTCGACTGACCGCCCGAGCGCAGCGGTCGCCGAGGCCTCGCCGTGGGCACCGTGGGTCGCCGGGCGCTCGGTCCGGTCCGCACCTGGCCGCACCTCCCGTGGTGCGTGGGCGCTCCCGCCCCATGGTGCGTGGGCGCTCCCGCCCCATGGTGCGTGGGCGCTCCCATCCCTCGGCCCTGCGGCCCTGGACCGGGCGAGCCGTCGGTTTCCGGGGGCCGAAGGTCCCTCGCTACCCTACGTCCTGCCGCTTCACCATGACCGAGGACCCTGATCCGCTGCCGGATGGCCCCATCCAGCTGCCCTCAGCGAGGGGGCTATCGGGTCGCTTCCAAGGAGCTCGCTGTGCGCCGCTCGATCCTGATCCCCGCTGCCCTGGCCGCTGCCTTCCTGCTGGGCGGCTGCTCCAGCGTGCCCGAGGGTGCCGCGGAGGCGCAGGCGTTGGTGTGCCCACCCGGTGAACCCGGCTGCGATGAGATCCTCCCGATCGGCCCCGGCGGCGCCGTCGAGGTGGAGATGGGCAACTTCTTCTTCAACGTGACCGACGGGATCGCGGTCACGGGTGAGGTCGAGTTCACGGCCGTCAACGTCTCGGACGCCTACCACAACATCGAGATCCTGGGCGCGGCCGACGGCACCTACCTCGGTGGATCGGACGGGGATGCGTTCGTGGGGGCTGACGGCGGCGAGACCGCCGAGGGGACGGCGGCGCTGTTCCCGGGCGAGTGGCTGATGATCTGCAACGTGCCGGGTCACCGTGCGGCCGGTATGGAACTGCCGATCACGGTCTACGCCAGCGAGGAGGAGGCCGAGCTCGCCATGGAGCGTGGCGAGACGGACGTCGATCGCGACCGCGAGAACCCGAACGCCTGACGCGCCCGACCACGGCGGCGTCCGGGTACACCGCTGGGCCGCGGGGCCCCGATCGGCTGCACCTGCCGCTGGAGAGCGGCCCGCCGTCCGGACCGCGGGGCCCCCGTCAGGCCCGCGTGACGCGCGTCAGCGCAGCGCGGCTCCCGAGCCGCCGGCCACCGGTCGCCTCCAGCACCCCTGCCGTCCGCCACGCCGGCACGGCTCCCGGCCCATCCCGCCCGGCCAGGTCCGATCCACCACCGGCGTCCCCTGCTCCGGTCAGCGCGGCGACCGCGACGGTGATCGCGGCCACCTCGATGTCGGTGGCCTCGGCGCCACCGAGGTCCACGCGGAGGCCGCTCACAGCGGGATGTTCCCGTGCTTGCGGGCCGGCCCCGGCTCGCGCTTGGACGCGGTGAGCTCGAGGGCACGGGCCAGTTCGCGGCGCGTCTCCGACGGCAGGATGACCGCGTCGAGGTAGCCCCGCTCCGCCGCCCGCCAGGGGTTGGCGAGGTCGCGGGCGTAGCGCTCCTCGAACTCCTCGTGCAGCGCGCTCGGGTCCTCGGCCTCGGCGAGCTCGCGGCGGTGCAGGATCGACACCGCCCCCTTGGCGCCCATGACCGCGATCTCCGCGGTGGGCCAGGCCAGGTTCACGTCGGCACCGAGGTGCTTGGAGCCCATGACCACGTACGCGCCGCCGTAGGCCTTGCGGACGATGAGGGTGACCTTCGGGACCGTCGCCTCGGCGTAGGCGTAGAGCAGCTTCGCGCCGTGCCGGATGATGCCGCCGTACTCCTGGTCGGTCCCCGGCAGGAAGCCCGGGACGTCCACGAAGGTGACCACGGGCAGGTTGAAAGCGTCGCACAGCCGGACGAACCGGGCGCCCTTCTCCGAGCAGTCGATGTCGAGCACCCCGGCGAGGTGCTGGGGCTGGTTGCCGACCACGCCGACGGCGCGTCCGTCGATCCGGGCGAACCCGACCACGAGGTTGCGGCCGAAGTGCTCCTGCACCTCGAGGAACTCGCCGTCGTCCACCACCGCGGTGACCAGGTCCCGCACGTCGTAGGGGACGTTCGGGCTGTCGGGCATGAAGGTGTCGAGCTCGGGGACGAGCCGCTGCGGGTCGTCGTCGGTGGCCACACGCGGCGGGAGCTCGAGGTTGTTCGACGGCAGGAAGCTGAGCAGGTAGCCGATGTCGGCGAGGCAGTGCTCCTCGTCCTCGGCGGCGAAGTGCGCGACGCCCGAGGTGCCTGCGTGGGTCATCGCCCCGCCGAGCTCCTCCATGGTGACCTCCTCACCGGTCACCGTCTTGATCACGTTCGGGCCGGTGATGAACATGTGCGAGGTGTCCCGCACCATGAACACCAGGTCGGTGATCGCGGGGGAGTACACGGCCCCGCCAGCACAGGGCCCCATGATCGCGGAGATCTGGGGGATGACCCCGGAGGCGGCGACGTTGCGCAGGAAGATGTCGCCGTAGCCGCCGAGGGAGACGACGCCCTCCTGGATGCGTGCCCCGCCGGAGTCGTTGAGACCGATGACGGGCACGCCCATCTTCAGCGCGAGGTCCATGATCTTGACGACCTTGGCGGCGAACACCTCGCCGAGGGAGCCGCCGAAGGCCGTGAAGTCCTGGCTGAACACGCACACCCGCCGGCCGTCGATCGTGCCGTGGCCGGTGACGACGCCGTCACCGAGGATGCGCTTGTCCTCGAGCCCGAACCCGCTGGCGCGGTGCACCGCGAAGGCATCCGTCTCGACGAAGGACCCCTCGTCGAGGAGCAGGTCGATGCGCTCGCGCGCGGTGAGCTTGCCCTTGTCGTGCTGCTTGGCGATCGCCTCATCGCCACCGCCGGCGGCCGCTTCGGCGCGCCGCCGCTCCAACTCGGCCAGCTTCTCCTGGGTCGTCCGTGCCACGTCGGGCCTTTCGCTCGATCGCTGGTCGCGTCCGATCGCCGACCATCGGGCATCCTAACGAGCACCTCGTCGTCGATCGGAGGCCGGCATGTCACCGTCGCGTTCATCCGCCGTCGAGGCGGCTCTCCGCCGTTCCCGTCACCTCACGGCCCACCAGCACCACGCGTCCGTGACCTCCACGAACGACGTGGCGCTCGCCGAGGTGGCGGCGGGCATGCCGCTCGGTCTGGTCGTCACGGCCGACCGCCAGACCGCGGGGCGGGGCCGGCACGGTCGCACCTGGACCGATGACCTCACGGGTCCCACGGGGCCGGCGAACCTCGCGGTCTCCGTCGTGGTCCCCCTGCCGCCGCGGGCGGCGGGGCTCACCCCACTCGCCGCGGGCCTCGCGGTGCACGCCGCCTACGGAGCCGCGGGTGCGGCGCCGGAACTGAAGTGGCCGAACGACGTCCTGCTGGCCGGGCGCAAGGCGGCCGGCATCCTGGTCGAGCGGCACGCCTCGCCGGCTGGTGACGTCCTGGTGATCGGGTGTGGCCTGGACCTCGACTGGCGCGGCGTGAAGCGCGCTGGAGGGGCCGTGGACTGGACCTCGCTGGCCGAGGTGCTCGACCGCGACGTCGACCGCGCGGAGGTGCTGGCAGCGCTGCTGAGCGCGCTGGACGCGGAGCTCAGCGCGCTCGAGGACCCGACGGACCTGGTGTCCCGTTACCGGGAGCGGTGCAGCACGCTCTCGAGCCCCGTGGAGGTGTCGCTGCCCGACGGGAGCGTGCTCGAAGGGGTCGCGGTCGACGTCGACGCCGACGGGCTGCTGGTCGTGGAGACCGCGACCGGTCGGACCACGGTGCGCGCCGGGGACGTCCGCGTGCGGCCGGCCCCGCCCGGCGTGCTCGGCTGACCGCGGGAGGGAGACGGCTCGGTCGCTAGCGTTCCGCACGCGCTGCGTGGCGCGCGCGAACCCCGGGAGGTGTGGGCATGGCTGACGGGTCCGCTGCGGCGGAGCTCAGCGAGGAGCAGGAGGCGTTCCGGCAGGTCGTGGCCGCCTTCGCTGACGAGGTGGTGGGCCCGGCGATGGACGAGGCCGCGGGCGGGGAGGGGTTCCCGCTCGATCTCGTGCGCCGGATGGGCGAGCTCGGCCTGTTCGGGCTCCCGTTCCCGGAGGCCGTCGGGGGGGCGGGAGCGGACTACCTCACCTTCTGCCTCGCGGTCGAGGAGCTCGGGCGCGTCGACCAGTCGATCGGGATCACCCTCGAGGCCGGGGTCGGGCTCGGGGCGGCACCGATCGCGGAGTTCGGCACGCACGAGCAGCAGCAGTGGTACCTGCCACGCCTGTGCTCGGGTCAGGCGCTGGCGGCCTTCGGGCTGACCGAGGCCGGCGGGGGCTCCGACGTGCTCGGCGGGACGCGGACCCGTGCGGTGCGCGACGGGGACCACTGGGTGATCGACGGTTCGAAGCAGTTCATCACGAACGCCGGGACGGTGCTGACCGAGCTCGTCACCATCACCGCGTTGACCGGTCCGGGCGAGCTGACGAGCATCATCGTGCCCACCGACACCCCGGGCTTCACGGTGTCCCGCCCGTACCGGAAGGTCGGCTGGCACGCCTCCGACACCCGCGAGCTGATCTTCGAAGGGGTCCGGGTGCCGGTCGCCAACACCCTCGGGGAGGTCGGGGCGGGGCTGCGACAGTTCCTCAAGACCCTCGACGACGGCCGCATCGCGATCAGCGCCTTGGCGACGGGGCTGATCCAGGGGTGCGTCGAGGAGTGCGTCCGCTACGCGCGGGAGCGAGAGGCGTTCGGTCGGCCCATCGCGGCGAACCAGGCGATCGCCTTCAAGATCGCGGACCTGGAGGTGGCCGCGCAGACGTCGCGTCAGCTGTACCGCTACGCCTGCCGGCGCAAGCAGGCAGGGCTGCCCTACAAGCGCGAGGCGTCGATCGCGAAGCTGTACAGCTCGGAGGCGGCGGTGACCGCCGCGCGCGAGGCGGCCCAGGTGTTCGGCGGGATGGGGTTCACGACCGAGACACGGGTCGGGCGGTTCTACCAGGACGCGAAGATCCTGGAGATCGGCGAGGGCACGAGCGAGGTGCAGCGGATGCTGATCGCGCGCGACCTGGGTCTGTGAGCCGGTCGGGCTTGCGGTCCACCGTCCTCTCGCCTCGCGAACGGCGCGGGAGTGAGGCACCCTCCCGCCCTGGCCGATCCCGAGCTGTCGAGGGGCACCGCGACGCCGATCGACCTACGTCGCCGGTCGGGTGCGCCTGAGAGGTCGTCGGT
>JBKHEJ010000103.1:0-9396 GCA_046540855.1 Nitriliruptoraceae bacterium | reverse complement strand
AGTCGTACCCCGCCGGACGACGCAACGCTGACGAGGAGTGCCCCCCATGTCCGACCACACCGCAGCCCGTCCGAAGAGTGCGGTCTTCGCCGCTCCCGGTCGCTACATCCAGGGTGTCGGCGCCATCGACGATCTCCCGGACTGGCTCGACCGGCTCGGTCTGCACCGCCCCCTGCTGCTGGTCGACCCGGTCGCATCCGACATCCTCGGGGATCGCATCACCGGTCTCGACGGTGCGGTGACCGAGACCTTCGGCGGCGAGACCTCCCCCTCGGAGATCGACCGCATCACCGCCCGTGTCGGTGAGGTCGAGGCCGATGCCGTGGTCGGTATCGGCGGCGGCAAGACCATCGACACCGCCAAGGCGGTCGCCCACCCCGCAGGCACGCGGCTGGTGATCGTGCCGACCCTCGCGTCCACGGACGCGCCCTGCAGCGCGCTGTCGGTGGTGTACAACGACGAGGGGGCCTTCCTCGAGTACCGCTTCTTCGAGCGCAACCCGGACGTCGTGATCGTCGACACCGAGGTGGTGGCCAAGGCGCCGGTCCGGTTCCTGGTCGCCGGCATCGGCGATGCCCTGGCGACCTGGTTCGAGGCCGAGTCCTCCTCGCTGACCCGGGCCGAGGCGATGTCGGGTGGGGCCCCGACCCGCTCCGCGCTGGCGCTCGCGCGCCTGAGCTACGACACGCTGCTGGAGTACGGCGTGGCCGCTCGCCGCGCCGTGGAGGCTGACGCGGTCAGCTACGCCGTCGAGGCGGTGGTGGAGGCCAACACCCTGCTGTCCGGGCTCGGGTTCGAGTCGGGCGGCCTCGCCGCGGCCCACGCCATCCACAACGGGCTCACGGCGCTCCACGCCACCCACGACTACCAGCACGGCGAGAAGGTCTCCTTCGGGCTGGCCTCGATGCTGGTCCTCGAGGACCGGCCGAACGAGCTCGTCGACCGTGTCTACGACTTCTGCCTCGCCGTCGGGCTGCCGATCACGCTCGCCGACATCGGGCTGGACGGGGTCGACCGCGCGGACCTGGAACGCGTCGCCGAGGCGGCGTGCGCGCCGGGGGAGACGATCCACAACGAGCCCTTCCCGGTCCACCCGGGCATGGTCGTGGATGCGATGCTGGCCGCCGACGCCTACGCGAAGGAGCGCCGGGCGCGCGCCACGGCACCGCTGCCGACCCCCGCGACCTGAACCCCGCCGCTGCGGTCTCCGCGTGGGGATCCGCCTCACGCGGGGACCTGGTCCGCACCCGGCGGCGCGTGGATCCGCGGGTCGTGTCGCCACCTTCACCTCGCCGGAGCGGGTGATCGCGATCGGCGATCCGGTGCTGGAGGCCGACCGTGCGGTGCTGCGGTAGCGTCCAGCACCCTGTTCGGCGCCGGAGGAGCCGGACGGCGTGGCCGGACCAGCGACGCGATCGGGGTGACCATCGACGACACGGTGGTGCGGGAGGGCCTGCTGCGGCGGGCCTTGTCGGGCCGCGTGATCGCGATCGAGGCGCCGTCCGGGGCCGGTAAGTCCACGCTGCTCGAGCAGCTCGCGGACCGCCACGACGGACCGGTCCTGCAGGTGCGGCTGACCGAGGGGGCGGGCGGGAGCCAGGCGCGGTTCCTCGGGCAGGTCCGAGCATCGCTGCGGCACCTCGGGCTGAGCGATCTCGTGGCGGCGGTGGGCCCCGACGACGACCTGGACCTCCTCGCCATCCTGCCGCAGTGGTCCACACGCCAGGGCGAGCAGTTGGTCCTTCAGGTCGACGACCTCCAGCGTGCGGACGCCGACCTCGTCGATGCGCTCGGCGAGCTCGCGGACCGGTGGCCGCCGCCGCACCGGCTCGTCCTGGCCGGTCGGCGTATCCCGACCGAGCTGCGTCGGGTGCTGCTCGAGGCGGACAGCGTCGAGCTGTCGGCGGACGAGCTGCGGTTCTCGCCGCAGGAGCTGCGCGAGCTGCTCGGGCCGGCGCTCGCAGCTGCGATCCCGGCGGCCGACATCGAGCTCATCGCCGAACGCGGTGCCGGGTGGGCAGCGGCGATGCGACTGGCTGTGGACCGGCTGCGGCGGGCCCAGGAACGGGACGAGGTGGCACGGGTCGCGGCCGAGCTCGTGAGCCGTCCGGTCACCGTCCACGATCTCCTGCGACACCTGCTGGAGCGAGCGCCTCGGCGGCTGGTCACGGCCGTCGGGCCGCTGACCGCCCTGCCGCTCCTCGACGACCACCTCGCTCGCGTGGCCGGGATCGATGGCGGCATCGCTGAGCTCGTCGACCTCGGTCTCCCCCTCGACGACCGCGGTGACGGGTGGTGGACGGTGCCCGACGTGGTCCGGGACGCGCTCGCCCCGGACGTCCCGGCCGAGGAGCTCGCGCGGGTCGCCGCCCGCCACTACGTCGAGGTCGGCGAGGTCACGGCCGGGCTCGAGGTGCTCCTGGCCACCTCGCTGCAGGAGGACGTGGCCAAGATCCTGGTCGACCTCCCGCCCGCGATGCTCGCGCGCATGGAGGTGGCGGACCTGGAGTCCGCGGTCGCGGCGCTCCCCGGTGGGCTGCTGGCCACGCACCCGCGCATCCTCGTGCTGCTGGCCGATGCCTACACCCTGGCGGGCCGCAAGGACGCCAACGCCGAGACCCTGCAGCGCACGCAGCGTCTCCTGGCCGATCAGCGGGACCGGGACGCGGAGCCTGACAGCGAGACCCTCGACGTGCGGGCCGCCGTGCTCGCGCACCGGGTCGCGGTGGGTGGCGACGGCCCGCTCCTCGACGAGGTCGAGGGCCTGCTCGCACACCCGGCGCTGCCGCCGATGGGGCGGGCCCGCCTCACCGTGGCGCTCGGTCGGGCGACCGCCCGCGAGCGCACCGTGCCCGCGCTCGAGGCCGCGGCTCGTCGGTTCGGCCAGGGGGCCCGTGCTTTCCAGCAGGCGCGCGCCCCGATCCACGCCATCGCCGTGCACGTCATCGCGGTCACCGACGCCCTCCTGCCGCTCGGCCAGGCCGAGGCGGCGATCGACCTGCTCGACCAGGTACCGGCCGTGGCACGCACGAGCGTGGCCCTGCGCGTGGCGATCCTGCCGTACCGGACCTTCGCCCTGATCGACCTCGGCCGCTACGCGGAGGCCGCCGGGCACCTGCGCGAGCTCCGCCAGATGGCGGCGGCGACCGGGGGTGGCAACCAGCGGGCCGGCGTCTACGGACGCTGGGCCGCCGCCCGCATGGCCTCGCAGCGTGGCGAGCGGGAGGAGACCTGGGCGGCCTGCCACGCCGTCGAGCGCGCCGATGTCGTGCTCGAGAGCCCGGCCGAGAGCTTCCTCGTCGATGCCGCCCAGTTGCTCGCGCGCGTCGGCGCGCTCGACGAGGCGTACCGGATGCTGGCGCAGGCCCGGGAGCGGGCGCAGGTCGGTCGGCCGGCGCTCGAGGTGGCGGCCTTCGTCATCGCGGCCTACGCGGGCGACCGGGCCGCGGCTGAGGCGGCGCTGGCCCACCTTCAGGGCGGCCGGCTCGCTGACCCCAGGGACCGCTGGCGGCTCACCCTCCTCCACGCGCACCTGTGCCACCGGGACGGTGATCCGGCGGCGGCGACCCTCGCCGCGGCGGCGTTCGAGGAGGCGGCCCAGCTCGGCAACCCGCGGTCGCCGCTCATCCAGGAGCCGCGCGTCGCCGAGGAGCTCCTCGCGGCCGCGACCTCGGGGTCGAACAGCGCCCGTGACGTCGCCGCGACCCACGGCGGCCGCCTGCGGGTGCTCGGCGGCATCGATGTCGAGGTGGGCGGGCATCGGACCGAACCGGTGGGCCGCCAGGCGCAGTTGCTGGCGCTGCTCGCGCTGGGGGAGGGCCAGCGCAGCGTCGACCAGCTCGTCGACGCACTGTGGCCGGGTGACGACCCGCGGCTCGGGCGCGACCGGCTGCGTACCGTCATCCGGCGGGTCCGGCGGGAGCACGGCGATGTGGTCGAGCGTCACGGCGACCTGGTCCGGCTGCGGTCCACGGTCACCGTCGACGTCGACGACCTGCTCGCGTTCTGCCGGGCTGCGCTCGAGCCGCCGGCCGACTCGGCACCGTCCGCGCCGGACCGTGCGGCGGCCGCCGCCGCGGCCCTGGAGCTGTACCGGGGTGAGCCGGCACCCCAGTTCGCCGACCTCGCCGAGGTCGAGATCGCGCGCCGCTACCTCGAGGAGCGGGTCCTGGCGATGCACGACGTGCTCGCCGAGGTGGCGACCGCCGAGGACCGCCTCGATGAGGCCATCCGCGTGCTGCTGGCCGCCTTGAGGCTCGATCCGGTCGCTGAGCCGCGCTACCTCGCGGCTGCGCGGCTGCTGGCGGAGCAGGGGCGGCGTGCCCGTGCGCTCCGGCTCCTGGAGGAGGCCCGGGAGGCCTTCGCTGCCGCCGGGCTCGCGCCGACACCGGAGCTGGAACGGTTCGCCGCGTACCTGGCCCGGGGGCCTGCGGCCACATGATGACACCCACGCCCACCCCTGGCCGCGAGCCCGCCGTCCCACGGAGCCGTCTGTGGTTCCTCGGCGTCGGGTTCCTCGGCATCCAGCTCGCGTTCGCCGTCTACAACGCGTTCCTGCCCCTGCTGTACCGGCAGTTCCTGGACTCCCGCGCGGTGATCGGGCTGCTGATGGGCACCGACAACCTCGTCGGGCTCCTCCTCATCCCCGTGGTCGGTGCGTGGTCGGACCGGATCCACTCACCGTTGGGCCGACGGCTGCCGTTCATCGTGGTCGGCATCCCGGTGGCCGCCGCCACCCTGGCGGCCATCCCGTACGCAGCAGCGGTGCTGTGGATCCTGATCGTCACCGAGGTCGCGTTCACCGCGGCGATGCACCTCTACCGCGGGCCGATGGCCGCGATCATCATCGACCACACCCCGCCGCGACGGCGCTCGACCGCCAGCGCCATCGCGCAGTTCCTCGGCGGCGTCGGGGTGCTGCTCAGCTTCGCGGTCCTCGCACGGCTGTTCGATGTCGACCAGCGTCTGCCGTTCGTGCTGGGCGCGGTGGTGCTGCTCGCCAGTCTCGGCGTGGTCTGGTGGCAGGCGGAGCGCTTCCCCGCCTACGTCGACAACCTGTCCGTCGGCACCGGGTCACCGCTGCGGGGCATCCTCGGTCGGCTGCGGCACCTGGCCCGCGGGCAGCAGCGCGGTGCGGTGCTGGTGCTGACCGCCATGCTGGTCGTCTACAGCGGGTTCGCCGGGCTGCAGGCGATGCTCCCGATCTACGGGGTGGAGGTGGTGGGGCTCAGCGAGGGGGAGGCCGCGTTCCTGCTCACCGCCTTCGCGGCCGCCATGCTCGTCGCGGTGCTGCTGGCCGGCTGGATCGGCACGCGGATCGGGCCGGTGCCCACGATGCTGGTCGGCACGAGCGTGCTGGCGGTGCTGTACCTGGTGGCGACGGGCGCACGCACGGCAGCCACGGTCGCTGGTGTGCTCGTGGTCGCCGGTGCGGTGTGGCCGCTGTTCGCTGTCCCCGCCGTCGCCCTCGCCGGGGACCTCGGCGGGCGCGAGCAGATCGGGTTCCACCTCGGCCTGTACTACGTCTTCACGATGCTGGGCCAGATGGTCGGCCCGTTCCTGCTCGGCACGGCCATGGACGTGTTCGGCGAAGCCTCGATGTGGCTGGCCGCGGCGGTGATCACCGCCGTGGGCGGCGTCGTGCTGCACCTCGGTGGTCGTGCCCTCGGCCGGCCGGCACCGGCCGTCGCCATCGGCTGATGAGGATCCACCAGCTCCCGCCGCGACGGCGAGGTGGCCCGTCGGCCGCGTGACACGGTAGTGACACATCCGCCCGGCAACGTCCCGCGCCGACGCCCGTCCGGGGTGCGGGCTCGACCGTCCGCCGACCGGTACCCCACCGTAGGGAGCACAGCACCATGCCGAGCATCCGTTCATGGACCTTGGGCTTCGCGGCCGCGACCGTCCTGCTGGCCGGTTGCGGGGATGAGGCGGACGACGCCGTCGCGTCCCTGACCGACGCGATCGACGACGCCGCCGAGCCGGAGCCCGACACCGCTGCCGATGATCCGGCCACCGACGCCGCGGCGGACGCTGGGACCGCGCCCCAGGCCGAGGGGGCGACGGTCACCGGGCGTGCCATCGACGCGACCGTCTTCCACGCTGGCCTCGAGTACACCGTGTCCGAGCTCGTGGTCGTGGACCTCGATGAGGGAGCCGACGAGCGCGTCCGCGGGCTGGAGCTGACCTTCGACGTCAGCGTGTTCAACACCGGCACGGACACGGTCCAGCCGGCGCCGCCGGTCTCCCTGCGCTGGGACGTGCCCGGTACCGACGAGGTGGTGGACGTCCCGGGAGCCGCCGAGGTCCGCCAGGTTCCCGGGGAGTCGTCGAGCTCCGGGGAGATCGTGATCCCCCTGCTCCCCGACGACCTCGCGGACTACGACGACGCCACCGCCCGGCTGATCATCGGCCGCAGCGGCCAGAGCGCGGCTGAGGTGCCGGTCGGCGCGGGAGCCGAGCTGATCACCCGGCTGCCGGTACCGCAGCCGCTGGAGGGCACCACCCTGGAGGTCGGCGACCTGGTGATGACCATCACCGCCGCCGAGGTGCGCTGGGACAACCTCGGTACCCCCACCCACGTCGAGGACGGCCTGGCGCGGTTCGAGGTGACCTACAGCATGGAGAACCTGGGTGAGGCCCAGTCCTGCTCGCGCCGTGGCGAGGGCAACTCGTGGTTCCTGACCCTGCCGAACGGTGATGCGGTCGCGGACTTCGGCGTCTCCGAGCGGTGCGTGCGCCGCGGCGAGACCATCACCGACGTGTTCACCGGGTTCGTCATCGACGCCGACTACGCGGGCGACTACACGCTCCGCCACGTCCGGGAGGGGGACATCGAAGGCGAGGCTGCGATCACCCTCGTCGAGGCACCCGCGACGCCCTGACCGCCGTCGCGGGCGCCTGCGCGCGCCGGCTCCCTCCGTACCTTGGTCCCACACACCTCGGCGCCTACCGGGGCCAGGTGCGACCAGGGAGGACGGCGTGGCTGAGACGCCCGACGATCCGCTGCGTCGGCGCAGCCGGCTGGCGTGGCTGCTCGGGAGCGTGCTGACGGCGGCGCTGCTCGCGGCCGCGCTCCTCGTCGACACCGACGGCGGGATCGACGGGGGCTCGCCGGTGCTGGCCTGGGAGGCCTGCCGCGGCGAGGTGCTCGGTCGTCTACGTGAGCCCGACTCGGCCGTCTTCCCCCCGCCCCGCGAGGCGTCCGTGGACGAGCAAGCTCCACGCTGGACCGTGGCCTCGACCGTGGATGCGCGCAACACCTTCGGGGAGGTCGTCCGGGAACGGTGGGTCTGCACGGTCGAGTTCGGGCCTTCAGGTGCGCGTCTGGTCGAGCTCGAGCTCGCCCCGGTCGCCTCCGGGTGACCCCGGCTTCGGGAGGTGGCGGCCGGAGCCGTGAACGACGGTGGCCATCCGACCGGGCGGGGCATCGCGTCGGCGTCCATCCTGAACCGGGGAACCCGGAGCGAGCGTTCCGTGCGGGTTCGCGCCCGGTGAGGAGGAGGACCTATGGACGGGACCCGGCTCGCCGGCCTGGTGCTGATCGGGGTCGGCGCGACGTTGCTCGTGATCATGACCACCGACCTGGGTGGTGAGGTCGCGCTCCTCGCGCTCGGGGTCGGCTTCCTGCTGGGCTACGCGGTCCGCGGGCTGTACGGGCTGCTGGTCGCCGGCGCGATCCTGACCGGCCTGGGGGGCGGTGCCGTCGCGATCGGCCAGGGCGCCCCCGACGGAGCCGGGGCGCTCGGGCTCGGGGTCGGGTTCCTCCTCATCGCGGTCGTGGACCGGGTCCGCACGCCCGGCCGCGCTGGCTGGTGGTGGGCCTTCATCCCGGGAGGGATCCTGGTCGTGACCGCGCTCCCATCGCTGACCGGGGTCCCCGAGGTCGGTGCCTACCTCCTCCCCGCCGCGCTCGTGCTCGTCGGCGTGCTGCTGCTGCTGCGGCCACGCCGGACGGACGTGCCGACCGAGACGGCGTCCTCGACCGACCCGCCGCCCCCGCCTCCAGGCGCCTGACCCCGGCCAGCGGGGATCGCTTACCACCGGCCACCCTGGTCCGATGGACAGGGTGGGCGGCGTCCTCGTGCCCGAAGGTCGGGCACCCTCGTCGGCCACCATCCGGCGGAGGGCCCTCGCCTCCTGCGCGATCGCCTCCGCACGAGCCGGGAGTCTGGCATGTCGGTGTCCACGATCCTTCCTGATGCGGTCACGCCGCTGAGAGCGTCTGCGGTCGCTGCGGCGCTGCTCGCCACCGTGTGGCCAGCAGGCCCGACCCTCGCGCAGGAGGAGCGACCGACCGAGGAGGATGGCGCCACGGAGGACGACGGCGCCGTGGAGGGCGACAGCACGACCGAGGACCCCCGTGAGGATCCTGCAGCGGAGGTCGGCGGGGAGATCGAGTTCGTCGACACCGCCGGGCTCGACGTCGCCGACGCGGTCGACGCCCTCGTGGAGATGGGTGTCGTGCGGGGCTGCGAGGAGGAGCGGTTCTGCCCCTGGGAGGACGTGACCCGCGGACAGGCGGCGAGCATGCTGGCTCGGGCACTCGACCTGGAGCCGGTCGCCGATGGCCCCTTCACGGACATCGCGGGCTCCACGCACGAGCAACAGATCAACGCCATCCACGCCGCCGGCATCGTGAACGGGTGCGAGGACGAGGAGGCGTTCTGTGCCACCGACCCCCTGACGCGCGAGCAGTTGGCCACGATGCTCGCGCGCGCCTTCGAGCTCCCGCCGACCTCGACGACCCACTTCGACGACGCGACCGAGGTCCACGGCCCGTACGTCCAGCGTCTCGGCGAGGCCGGGATCGCAGCGGGCTGTGGCGACCCGCTGACGCACTTCTGCTCGCAGACACCGGTCGCCAGGGTCCACGCCGCCACCTTCCTCGCGCGTGCCCTCGAGCTCATGCCCCAGGTCGAGCTCGCGCCGCTCGAGGAGCGCCGGGAGCAGCAGGCGGCCATCGACGCCGAGCGTGAGGCCGAGCGCCAGGCCGAGCTCGAGGCTGAGCGCGAGGCCGCGCGAGAGCGCCGGTACGAGCAGGCGGCCGCGGAGCGTCTCGCCATGTGGGAGCGCCTCGCGCAGTGCGAGTCCGGCGGCAACTGGAGCATCAACACCGGCAACGGCTACTACGGCGGGCTGCAGTTCCTGCTCGAGACCTGGCGCTCCGTCGGTGGCTCCGGCTACCCGCACCAGGCCAGCAAGGAGGAGCAGATCTACCGCGCCGAGCGGCTCCTCGAGAAGCCCTGGGCGAGCTTCTCGAACCAGTGGCCGGCCTGCTCCGCGAGGCTCGGCCTGGGCTGACCCGGCCGGGGCGGCCGTGGCGGCCGGTGCCGACGGCACGGCCGTCAGCCGCGATCAGCCGATCAGGCGTAGCACCGCGCCACCGTCATCGGT
>JBKHEJ010000102.1:0-9520 GCA_046540855.1 Nitriliruptoraceae bacterium | reverse complement strand
CGCGAACAGGTCGCTTGAGGGTGGGCGGACGAGATCCTGGCCACAGCCGCTGCCGTGGTCGCCGGGGTCGAACCCGCGCACGAGCACGAAGGGCGTGCCGCTCGCCTTGGTGCGGACGAGGTCCGCCGCGCCGGCGAGCTCGTCGGCGACCGCAGCCTCGGTCACCTCCAACGGGCGGCCATCGAGGTCGCAGCCGCCGCGCTCGTCCCGCAGCGCCGGGATCCCGGCGCTGCCGAGGGCGACGTCGGTCTGTCCGGTGCGCCACGGCCGCCCGAAGGTGTCGGTGACGACCACCCCGATGCGCACGCCGCGGCGCCGTTGGACCTCGCGGCGGAGGGCTTCGGCGGTGGCGTCGGGGTCCTTCGGGAGCAGCAGCGCGGTCCCCTCGGGGGTGTTCGAGGCGTCGATCCCGCCGTTGGCGGCCACGAAGCCGTGCCGGGTGCGCGTGATCAGCACCCAGGGTGCGTCCGCAACGACCTCGGCGGCCTCCTGCCGGGCCAGCGCGCGCCGGGCCTGTCGGGGGTCACCCGGAGGGAGCGCGACGACCGCGCCCTCGGCCAGGCTCACCACCTTGGAGGCCACGCACACCACGTCACCGTCGGCGAGGGTCACCCCGTGCTCCGTCGCGGTGGTCAGCAGGAGCTCGGCCAGGTCGTCCCCGGCGCGCACCCGGTGCGTGCTCGGCAGGGGCAGGACGGTCACGGGCCCGCTCACGACGCCCTCGGTGCCCGCAGCCGATCGGCGAGCGTCAGACACGTCCCGGCCAGGGCGGCCGCCACCTCGACGTCGTCCATCATCGTGTCGGTCACCTCGCAGGCCACCCCGAGCGCCCGCACCTGGTCCGCGAGCGCCCGGTCGCGTTCGTCCACGACCCACCCGTCGAGCACCTCGCCGTAGTGACGGGCGACCCCGAGCGCGGACACCTCGGCGCCGACCGCGGGCAGGAGGCGGTCCGCCATGCCGCGCACGACCCGGCCCCCGACGATGGGGGAGACCCCCACCACCGGCGCCTGGGTGTCGCGCACGGCAGCGCGGATCCCCGGCACCGCCAGGATGGTGCCGATCGAGACGACCGGGTTGGAGGGTGCCAGCAGCACCGCCTCGGCGCCCAGGATCGCCTCCCGTACGCCCGGCGCGGGGCGTGCGTCCTCGGCGCCGGCCAGCCGCACGCCGCCGACCGCGGGGGTGGCGCGCTCTCGGACCCAGTACTCCTGGAAGTGCAGATCACGGCCGTCCAGGGTCGCGATGCGGGTCTCGACCGGGTCGTCGGTCGCGGGCAGCAGCCGCACCCCGACGCCGAAGGCCGCCGCGACCTCGGCGGTCACCTCGCTCAAGGTCGCGCCGGCGCGCAGCCGTGCGGTGCGGTGCAGGTGGGTGGCCAGGTCACGGTCACCGAGGGTGAACCAGGGCTCGTGCCCGAACCGCCGGAGCTCGCCCGCGACGGTGTGGCGCTCGTCCGCGCGGCCCCACTGCTGCTCGGGGTGCACGACGCCGGCGAGCCAGTAGGTGATGGAGTCGAGGTCGGGGCTGACGTGCAACCCGAGGTGCTCGAGGTCGTCGCCGACGTTGACCACCGCGGTGATCGTGGACGGGGGCCGCCGCCGTGCGAGCCCCCGGAGGAAGCGCGCGCCGCCGACCCCGCCGGCCAGCACGACCACGCCCATACGTCCTCCTCGCCTTCGTCAGGCTGCGGTCCGAGCGCCACACCGACCCCTTCGCGGCGACGGAGCCGGGGCCGATGGTAGGCCGGACGAGCCCTTGGCTACGGTACGGGCCCGCACCCCGAGAACGGAACCGATCGTGGCTGACAGCGACCTGGCCGGCGTGGACGCCGAGGTGGACCTGGACGTGCTGGGGCGTCTGCGGCCGCGGGCGTTGCGTCGGGCGGAGCAGGGCCGGTCGTTGCGTCGTGAGGAGGCGGCGGCGTTGCTGACCTGCCGGGGTGGGGATCTGGAGCGTTTGCTCGAGGTCGCCTCGCGGGTGCGGGATGCGGCGCCGTGGTACGCGGATGGGGCGTGGGGGCGGACGCCGGATGGTCGGCGGCGGGTGACGTACTCGCGCAAGGTGTTCGTGCCGTTGACGCACCTGTGCCGCGATGCGTGTGGGTACTGCACCTTCGCGTGGCCACCGAGGAAGGACGTGCCGGCGTTCCGGTCCCCGGAGCAGGTGCTGGAGGTGGCGCGGGCGGGGCAGGCGGCGGGGTGCACGGAGCTGCTGTTCACCCTGGGGGACAAGCCGGAGGATCGCTACCCGGTGGCGCGGGAGTGGTTGGAGGCGCGGGGGTACTCCTCGACGCTGGAGTATCTGCGGGCGGTGTCGATCCTGGTGATCGAGGAGACGGGGCTGCTGCCGCACCTGAACCCGGGGGTGATGAGCTGGGCGGATCTGGCGACGCTGAAGCAGGTGTCGGCGTCGATGGGGATGATGCTCGAGTCGACCTCGGAACGGTTGCTGGCCAAGGGCCAGGCGCATCACAACGCGCCGGACAAGGTGCCGGCGCGGCGGCTGGAGACGTTGGAGGACGCGGGGCGGTTGTCGGTGCCCTTCACCTCGGGGTTGCTGATCGGTATCGGGGAGACCCTGGTCGAGCGGGTCGACACGCTGCTGGCGTTGCGTGACAGCTACCGCCGGTACGGGCACCTGCAGGAGGTCATCGTCCAGAACTTCCGGGCGAAGCCGGACACGGCGATGCGCGATCATCCCGAGCCGAGCTTCGAGGATCTGCTGGCCACGATCGCGACCGCGCGGGTGGTGCTGGGGCCCACGGTGCATCTGCAGGCGCCGCCGAACCTGTCCCCGGGACGGTTCCCGGCGCTGCTGCGGGCGGGGATCGACGACTGGGGTGGGGTGTCCCCGGTCACCCCGGATCATGTGAACCCGGAGGCCCCGTGGCCGCAGCTGGAGGAGCTGGCGGCGCGCTCGGCCGAGGAGGGGTTCGTGCTGACCCAGCGGCTGCCGGTCTACCCGGAGCATGCGCGGGTGCCGGACCCGTGGCTCGCGGGCCGGATGCGGGGTCCGGTGGCGGCGCTGGCGGACGAGCAGGGGTTGGCCCGGCCGGGGGTGGTGCCTGAGGGGCAGCCGTGGCAGGACCCGGAGGTCACCTCGGGGGCGTTGACCGAGGCGATGGCGGAGGTGCTGGACGGCGACGCCGGGGCGGGGTCGGCGGCGGATGGCCGCAACGCGCGGTCGGCGGCGGGTGAGGACGCGGTGCACCGGGCGGTGTTCGGTGACGTGCACGTGATCGCCGAGGGGGTGCTGGCGTCCAACGCGCCGCGTGCGGAGGGGCCGGCGCGGTCCGCGATCCGGCGGGAGGTGGCGGCGGCGCTGTCGAAGGCGCAGGCAGGCCGGGTGCTGGACGACGCGGAGGCGCTGCGCCTGTTCGAGGCGACGGGGGTGGAGCTGGAGGCGCTCGCATCCGCGGCGGACGAGGTCCGTGCGGCGGCGGTGGGTGAGACGGTCACCTACGTCGTGAACCGCAACATCAACTTCACCAACGTCTGTTACACCGGGTGCCGGTTCTGTGCCTTCGCGCAGCGCCGGGACGATCCGGACGCCTACACCTTGTCGTTGACCCAGGTCGCGGACCGGGCGGTGGAGGCGTGGCAGCTGGGTGCGACCGAGGTGTGCATGCAGGGGGGGATCCACCCCGACCTGCCCGGTGAGGTGTACTTCGAGCTGCTCGACGCGGTGCTGGAGCGGGTCCCGGACATCCACATCCACGCCTACTCGCCCATGGAGGTCGTCAACGGCGCGACCCGGCTCGGGATCTCGATCCGTGAGTGGCTCGAGGAGGCGAAGCGGCGGGGGTTGGGATCGATCCCGGGGACCGCGGCGGAGATCCTGGACGACGAGGTCCGCTGGGTGCTGACCAAGGGCAAGCTACCCACCGCGCAGTGGATCGAGGTGGTGACCACCGCGCACGAGCTCGGGATCCGGTCCTCGTCGACGATGATGTACGGGCACGTGGACGAGCCGCGGCACTGGGTCGCGCACCTGAAGCTGCTGCGCTCGATCCAGGAGGACACCGGCGGCTTCACCGAGTTCGTGCCGCTGCCCTTCGTGCACCAGCTCGCACCGATCTACCTGGCCGGTGTGGCCCGGCCCGGGTCGACCTTCGAGGACGACCGGCGGGTCCACGCTGTGGCTCGGCTGCTGCTGCAGGGCGCCATCGACCACGTGCAGCTGTCCTGGGTCAAGGTCGGGCTCGAACGTGGCGTCGACCTGCTGCGTGGCGGCTGTGACGACCTCGGCGGCACCCTGATGGAGGAGACGATCTCCCGCATGGCCGGCTCCAGCCACGGGGTCCGCAAGAGCATCGACGAGCTCGAAGCCGCCGCCCACGCCGCCGGCCGCCCCGCCCGCCAACGCACCACCCTCTACGGCGAGGTGCCGGCACGCGTCTGACCCACCTTCCCGCGATCGGTCGCGCGCCCACCGCACAGTACCTGCACGGTGCAGGTGTCTAGGTTCCGCGGCAGCTCGGGGAGGTTCTGCATCCTGTGGCAGAGGGTGTCTCGGAGGTGCCTCTCCCGGTGCAGAGAGCGCTCCTTCGACGTTCCTGGGCGATCCGATGGGTTCCCGCGCCGCTGGTGGGCTGTACGACCGGAGGTGGCCGCACCGGTGCAGGCACCGATACCTCGACGAGAAGCTGTACAGCTGGCTTGACAGAACCTGTACAGGTGGGCACGCTCGCAGGACCGAGAACCACAGCAGCAGCGACCTGAGCAGCGCTGAGCCGAGCGGAGCCGACGTGGCAGCCACAGCGATCCCGACCAGCACCGCAGCGACCGTCACCCGGACGTCGTGGGCGGACCTGGCGACCGAGGAGCTCCTCGTCGCGGTGGGTGGGGGTGACCAGCAGGCGTTCGCGAGCCTCTACGACCGGGTGTCGCCCCAGGTGCTCGGCGTCGCCCTGCGTGTCCTCAGGGACCGTTCCCTCGCGGAGGAGGTCTCCCAGGAGGTGATGGTCGAGGTCTGGCGCAAGGCCGACCGGTTCGACCCGCAGCGCGGCACGGCCTCGGGCTGGATCACCACGCTCGCCCACCGCCGTGCCGTGGACCGGGTCCGCAGCGAGCAGGCCAGCCGGGACCGCGACGATCGGGTCTCGCGCCGCGACGAGCCGCGTGCCTTCGATGCCGTCGCCGACGAGGTCCAGGTCAACCTCGACCACTGGCAGGTCCGCAAGGCGCTCTCGACGCTCACCGAGCGGCAGCGCGAGGCGATCGAGCTGGCCTACTTCGGCGGACACACCTACCGGGACGTCGCACGGGTCCTCGGGATCCCGGAGGGCACCGCGAAGTCCCGGCTCCGTGACGGCCTCCTGCGCCTGCGTGAGGCGCTCGAGGACCTCGTCTGAGGACACCCCAGCTCCCTCCGACGGCCCGCGTCCGGTACGCGGGCCGTCGGCGTTGCTGGCCCGTCCAGGGCGAACCACATCGCAACGTGTCGTACCGGTCAGGCCCGGTGACCACTAGGGGTGGTGGTTCGGGGCTTGACGGAGCCGTCCCTGTCGTGCAGGATGACAGCCGTGTAGTTCCACCGCTGTCGCACGGTAGGAGGCCTCGGTGCCCGTGCTCGCAGAGCTCGCGACGAAGCTGGCGTTCGACGCGGACGATCGAGCGTGGATGCTGGAAGCCAAGTGCCTGGATGCGGATCCAGAGGCGTTCTTCCCCGAGAAGGGTGGATCCACCCGCGAGGCCAAGCGCATCTGCGCGACCTGCCCGGTGCGCACCGAGTGCCTCGACCACGCGCTCGCGAACGACGAGCGCTTCGGCATCTGGGGTGGCCTGTCGGAGCGGGAGCGTCGGCGCGCGAAGCGCCTGACCGCCTGAAGCCTCGCGAGCGGCCCAGGGCGCGGCGAGCAGGCGGGCCTCGGTGCCGCCGTCGCCGGGACCGCACGGAACGGGTGGGATGGGGTGTGGCTGGTAGCCTCCCCCTTCGCGCGTGACCGAGCACCGCCGAGCGACCGCTGTGGTGGATGCGGCCCCCGAGGGGCCGCCCGACGCTCCCGATGAGCCACCCGGCGAGCTGGTCCGGCGCGTGCCCCTGACGCCGCGTCCGCCTGGAGGTCAGCTTCACCGTGTCGGCTCCCACCGCGACGGGTGCGTCGCCAACGGTCCTGGCCGTCCTGGTGGCCCATGACGGGCGGGCGTGGCTCCCTGCCGCCCTGGACGCGCTCACGGCGCAGACCTACACCGCCATCGAGGTGGTCGCGGTCGACAACGCCAGCGGTGACGGGAGCCGTGAGCTGCTGCTCGAGCGGCTCGGTGAGCACCGGGTCCTCGTGGCCGATCGGGACCTGGGCTTCGCCGGAGCGGTGTCCATGGCGCTGGACGCTCGCGCCGCTGATGCCGCGCCGTACGTGCTGCTCGTGCACGACGATCTGCAACTCGCACCGGACGCCGTCGCCACCCTCGTCGACGCCCTCGAGCGCGATCCTCGCCTGGCGATCGTCGGGCCGAAACTGCGCTCCTGGGAGGCACCGGAGCGGCTCCAGGCGGTCGGGTCCACCATCGACCTCACCGGCCGGGTCGACACCGGCGTCGAGGTCGACGAGCTCGACCAGGGCCAGCGCGATCAGCAGCGACGAACCCTGTACGTGTCGACAGCGGGGATGCTCGTGCGCCGCGGCGCGCTCGACGGGCTCGGTCGTCTCGACCGGCGCTACCACGTCTTCCGCGACGACCTCGATCTGTGCTGGCGGGCGTGGCTGGCTGGCCACGATGTCGAGGTCGTCCCGCAGGCCACGGCCGCACACGCCGCCGGCGCCGCCAACTACCTCCGGCTCGGTCAGACCCGCTTCCTCGGACCGCGCTACTTCGACGAGCGCAACGCCCTGGCGACGCTGCTGAAGAACTACGGGCCGCTGCGGCTCGCCCTGGTCCTGCCGCTCTTCTTCCTCGTCGGGGTCGCCAAGACGCTCGGGTTCCTGCTGACGCGGCGCTTCTCGGACGCCTGGCAGACCGTCCGCGCCTGGGTGTGGAACCTCGTCCACCTCCGTGAGACGCGCCGGTACCGGCGCGCGGTCCAGCAGCAGCGGGTGCGGGCCGACGCCGAGCTCGCCGAGCTGTTCGGTCGGCTCACGCCGCGGATCCGGGCCTACGTCGAGGCGATGGCGTCCTGGGTCGCCGGCGGGGACACGACCTACGTCGATGACGCGCCAGCCAGCGATGAGCCCGCCCCGGAGCCGGCGACGGCGACCGCGCGCGCCAGGGCGCTGATCCGCCGGCGGCCGGTGCTCCTCAGCGGTGCCCTGCTCCTCGTCCTCGCGCTGGCAGGGACCTGGCCGCTGCTGCGACCGGGCGCGCTGCGGGGCGGCCAGCTGGCACCGTGGCCGGCGAGCCCCGCGGCGTTCCTGAGCGATCACCTCGCTGGTTGGAGCACGGCAGGTGCCTTCGGCACCAGCCTCGACCCCTCCCCGGCCCAGGCGGTGCTCGGCCTGCTCCACCTCGCGGTCGGCGGGAGCAGCTACCTGGCGCCACGGGTGCTGCTGCTCCTGCCCTTCGTGCTGGCGTGGGTGCTGGCCCTCAGGGCCGTGCAACCCTTCAGCGCCGCACGTGGCCCTCGGGTGGTCGCGGCGACCGCCTACGTGCTGTCACCGCCGGCGATGGCAGCGCTGGTCACCGGGCGGATCGACGCGCTCGTGGTCCTGGCGGTCCTCCCCGGGCTCGTGGCGGCCTTCGGCACGATCGGTCGGCGTCGCGAGCCCCCCGCGCGTGCCTGGCGGGCGGTCGCGGGTGCGGTGCTCCTCGGCGCGTTGGGCGGGGCCTTCGAGCCGGCGGTGCTGCTGGTGGTCCTGGCCGGCAGCGCGGTCCTGGCGCTCGTGCTGGCCACACGCACCGACGATCCGGTCTGGCGGACCCGCCTGGTGGCACGCGCTGCGGTGGCCGGGATCGGGCCGCTGGCGCTGCTCGCGCCCTGGTCGCTGGCCCTGCTCGCCCCCGACGGGCCGCTGCTGGGCAGGCCCGCGGTCGCGGAGCAGGCCGGTGATCACCTCGGCCTCTGGCTCGTGCTCGCCCCGACGCTGGAGGGCTTCCCAGGGTTGCTCGCGGGCGCAGGGTTCCTGCTCGCCGGTCTGCTCGGGCTCGCGCTCGGCTGGCATCGCGCGGCGCCGGTCGTGACCGGGCTGTGGGCCGCGGCGGTCCTGGGGGCGGTGGCGGGCTGGGCGCTCGACCGCGCCGAGGTCGGGGTGTGGGCCGGGACGCCGTTGCTCGTCACCGCGGCGGCCTTCGCGGGCACCTTCGCGGTCGCCTTCGCGACCGGTGCGAGGCAGCTGGCACGACACACCTTCGGGTGGCGCCAGATCGCGGCGGCGCTGACCGTGCTCGCGGTCACCACCAGCCTCGGCACCATCGCCTGGTCCCTGGTCCGTGACCCCCTCGACGGGTTCGCTCGTGGCGAGCCGGCGCTGCCCCCCTCGGTCGTCGCCGAGGCGGCGGCCCAGGGCCCCTTCCGGGTGGCGGTCCTCACGGTCGCGAGCGGGTCGGTCGTCTACGAGGTCGTCGATGGCCGTGGGCCGACGATGGCCGGGTTCGGGGTGCCGCAGCCTGCTGCCGCGGAGCTGGCCGTGACCTCCTCGCTCGCGGATCTGCTCGGGGTCCGCGATCCGGGGGCCGCCGACAGGCTCGGCCGGCTCGGGGTGCGGTACCTCCTCGTCCCCGAGGGTGCGGGGACCTCGGAGCTGACCGCCTCGCTGCTCGCCCAGGAGCAGCTCGAGCCCCGACCGATCGCCAGCGGCGAGCTGTACGAGGTGGTGGGCTGGCTGCCCCAGGTGGCGGCCGTGGACGCCGCTGCCGTCGCGACCCTGGATGATCGCGGTCGCCTGCCACGCGACGCTGAGGTCCGTGCGCTCGCGCTGGACGAGGAGCGGGTGGCCCGGGGCACCGTGGCGGAGCCGGGCTCGCTGCTGCTGGCGGAGAGCGAGGATCCGGGCTGGCAGGTCCGCGTGGACGGGGAGCTCGTCGGCACGCCGACCGGCACCCCGGCCCGTCTCGACGGGCTCCCCGCGGGCACGCTCGAGCTGCAGCATGACGGTCGCGGCTCGCGCATCACCGCCGTGACGTGGCAGATCCTGCTGCTCTTCGGGGTG
Source organism: Nitriliruptoraceae bacterium (assembly GCA_046540855.1). Lineage (GTDB taxonomy): Bacteria > Actinomycetota > Nitriliruptoria > Nitriliruptorales > Nitriliruptoraceae > T1Sed10-7. Next base: position 432 of record JBKHEJ010000102.1, on the reverse strand, counting down.
CTCTCGCTCGCGCTGCGTCCACCGGGTGCGGCCCGCCGCCGGCCGCAGCCGGAGGTCCCGGAGGTGGCGGGATGAGGATGCGACGGTCGATGGCTCCGTTCGCGCTGCTGGTCGTGGTCGCCGTGCTCGTGCTCGCGATCGACGCGGTCGCCGGGCCGGCCACCGAGCGCGCTGCCCCGCCTGCGACGCCGGTCGAGGTCGAGCCGCGTGCCGGGTCCGTGGTGTGTGCGGTCGGGCTCGGCGGGCCGGGCGAGCCGCCGCTCGGGTTGCCCGAGGTGGTCGCCCCGCCCGAGGAGCCCGACGCCGAGGACGAGGCGAGCGAGGACGACGCCGGCGACGAGGCGGCCGAAGACGAGGCGACGGGCGAGGAGGACGAGGCCGGCGACGAGGCGGCCGAGGCCGAGGACGACGCGGGTCCGGCACCGGCCGAGC
>JBKHEJ010000101.1:0-9651 GCA_046540855.1 Nitriliruptoraceae bacterium | reverse complement strand
CGGCATCCCGGTCGAGGAGCACCTGTTCATGCTGGTCGTCCCGGCGCAGACCATGGCCGACGATCGGGGTGCCGCCACCTCGGTGCTGCCGCCGGTCCTGCGCGCGGCCCTGGTCGCGGCGTGGCCCCGGGCCCGCCGCCTGGAGGACCTGCTGGCCGGGACCGACGTCACGCTCGACGCCGCGCTCGCCGCGGTGACCCGCGCGCAGCTCGCCGGCGAGGTGGTCGAGGTGAGCGATGGGCTCGTGCTGCGTCGGGCGCCGGATGCGGGCCGGAACGGGACGCAGGCGGGAGACAGGACTTGACGTCATCAACGTGAGGGAACAGGCTCCCCACGTGTCCTCCCTCGATGACCCTGCCACCTCCACACCGGCCCCGGCTCACCCGGCGGGCCTGCCGCCCGCGTGGCGGGAGGCGGTCGCGGCCCTGATCGGCCACGTCGAGGGCGAGCTCGGTCGGCGCGACAACACCGTGCAGGCCTACCGCCGCGACGCAGAGGACCTCGCGCGGCGGTGCACCGCGTGGGGGCTCGAGCGGCCGGTCGACGTGGACCTGTCGGTGCTGCGCCGCTACCTCGCCGATCTCGGCCAGCGCGGGCTCGCGCGCAGCACGGCGGCGCGCCGCGCCTCCACCCTTCGGATCTGGTTCGCGCTGCTCGCCCGGCGCGGCATGGTCGCTGCCGACCCGGCGTCGCTGCTCGCGACACCGAAGCAGGGCCGGCACCTGCCGCGGGTGCTGCGCGTGGATCAGGTCGAGGCGCTGCTGGCCGCCACGGAGCGGACCCCGGCGCACCTCGGCGCCCGCGATCGGGCCCTGATCGAGCTGCTGTACGCCTCGGCGGCACGCATCGGGGAGCTGTGCCCCCTCCCGCTGGATGCCCTCGATCTGGACCAGGCCCTGGTCCGGCTCGACGGCAAGGGAGGCAAGGAGCGCCTCGTGCCGATCGGTACCCCGGCGTGCCGCGCTCTGGCGCGCTACCTCGCGACCGCGCGAGGTGCGCTGCTCGGCGACCGGCCGGACCCCGGGGTCCTGCTGCTCGGAGCGCGCGGTGGTCCGCTCGGCGCCCGGGAGGCGCGCGAGGTCGTGCGGCGTGCCGGGCTGCAGGCCGGTCTCGGCCACGTCACCCCGCACACCCTGCGCCACACCGCCGCGACCCACCTCCTGGAGGGCGGTGCCGACCTGCGGCAGGTCCAGGAGCTGCTCGGGCACGCCTCGCTGGCGACGACCCAGCGCTACACGCACCTGTCCCGTGGCCGCCTCGTCGAGGTCCACCGTGCCGCCCACCCCCGTGCCCGCGTCCCCGGCCGCACGCCCCTGCGCCCGGGGGCAGGCGCTGCGGGGGGCTAGGATGGCGCAAGCAGCCTCGCCGGCGGCCCGGCTCCGACCGGGTCCACGAAGGACGCGAACGTGAGCAGCACCGCGATCACGGCGCACGACGTCACGCAGCTGTGGGAGCGGTACGAACAGGATCGTGCGCCGGAGGTCCGCGAGCAGCTGATCCTCCACTACGCCCCGCTCGTCAAGTACGTCGCGGGTCGTGTGGCCGTCGGCATGCCCTCCCACGTCGAGCACGCGGATCTGGTGAGCTACGGCATCTTCGGGCTCATGGACGCCATCGAGCGCTTCGAGCCGGAGCGCGGGTTCCGGTTCGAGACCTACGCCGTGCCGCGCATCCGCGGCGCGATCATCGACGAGCTGCGCAGCATCGACTGGGTCCCGCGGTCGGTGCGCACCCGGGCACGCCAGGTCGAGAACGCGCTGCAGCAGCTCGAAGCCTCGCTCGGCCGCAGTGCGAGCGAGGAGGAGCTCGCCGAGGAGCTCGGCTGGAGCCTCGAGGAGCTCCAGGACACCCTGGCGCGGATGTCGATGACCTCGATCGCCGCGCTCGACGAGGTCCTCGACGTCGGCGAGGGCGATCGCATCACCCTCGTCGACACCCTGCAGGACCTCTCCGCGGTCCTGCCCGACGAGCGCCTCGACGATGTGGAGACCAAGCGACTGCTGCGGGAGACCCTGGCCCGGCTGACCGAGCGCGAGCAGACCGTGCTCGGGCTGTACTACTTCGAGGGCATGACCCTGGCCCAGATCGGGGACGTGCTCGGCGTCACCGAGTCACGGGTGTGCCAGATCCACACCAAGGCCGTGCTGAGCCTGCGGACGAAGCTCGGGGACGTCCTCACCGGGTGAGCGCGCGGGCCCGCGCGCCCCGGCAGCGTGCGCCGGTGTGGGCGGGCGGGGTGGTCGTCCACAGGCCCTGCGGACCGCCCGCGCCGAGGTGATGCGCCGCGTTAGGATCGTGAGGCCGACCCGGGGGCGGGGAGGCTGCCCGCGTGTCCGCTCGACCGGCTCGTCCCGCTCGCTGCCTGCTGGTGCTGTGGGCCCTGCTCGCCGCGGGCTCGCTGGCCGCGGCGCCGCTGACACCGGCGGTGGTCGCCGATCCGTCGGTCCCCGGCTGGGCCCCCGACCTCGGGTTGGACGTCCCGTACCAGCTGCCCACCGCTGGACGGGTCCTGCGCGGCTTCGAGCCGCCTCGCACCGCCTTCGGTCCGGGGCACCGGGGCGTGGACCTCGAGCTCGCACCGGGCGGCGCGGTCCGGGCTGCGGCCGCTGGTCGTGTGGCCTTCGCCGGGCCGGTGGCAGGCCGCCACTGGGTGAGCGTCGCCCACCCGGACGGGCACCTGACCGCCTACGGCCCGCTCGCGCAGGTGCAGGTCCGTGCGGGCCAGCAGGTGGAGCGCGGGGCGGTGCTCGCGGTCCTGGCGCACGGGGGCCACGGTGCGGCGGGCGCCGACCGGGGCCTGCACTTCAGCGCCCGTGACGCGCGCGGCACCTACCTCGATCCGCTCGCGCTCATGGACGAGGACCTGCGCCGGCCGTCCCTGGTCGGCGCGGGTAGCTGGGAGGGCCGCGCCCACGTGGTGCGGCCCTACGAGCCCTGGGAAGGTGGCCGTCTCGGCGGCGTGCTCGTGGCCGACAGCCCGCGGGCGACGCGGCCCGGCTTCGCGACCCCGCCGAACCCCAACCACCTCATCCTCGTCGCTGGCTTGGGCTCGAGCAGCCACAGCACCGTCCTCGAACCGGACTACCTCGGCTACCCGGCGCAGAGCGTGACCCAGCTGTCCTACGCCGGCCGCCGTGACGGGCAGGGTGCGGCCGATGATCCCCGCCGGGACCAGCTGCCCTACGGACCGCAGGCGACCTGGGACGGGCCGGGACCGGCCGCGGCCCACCTGGCCGCCCAGCTGCGCGCCCAGGCGATCCGCGAGCCTGGGCGGGCGGTGGACCTCGTCGGGCACTCGATGGGGGGCCTCGTCCTGCTCGAGTACCTGCTGTTCCACCACGACCCCTACGACCCCACGCTGCCTCCGATCGGGCACATCGTCACCCTCGGCTCGCCCCTGCGCGGCTCCGATCTGGCCAGCGCCGCGGACGCCCTCGCCGGTGAGATGATGCTCGGAGGTCTCATCGAGAACCTGCGCGACTACGCGGGGGAGGCCGGGGACAGCCTCTCCCTGCACGCCCCGGCCATCGAGCAGCTCGCCGTGTACTCGCCGGAGCTGCGCGAGCTCGCGCAGCGGTGGGAGCAGGCGCTGCGTGACGGCACCGCCGGGCCGCTGGCGACCGGGACCCGCGTGCTCAACCTCGGCGGATCGCGTGACCTGGTGGTCAGCCCGCGGCGCGCCCGGCAGCCCGCCGACATCATGCTCACCCCGGGCGTCGGGGGCACCGCGGAGCTCGACGGCGAGCGGATCGTGGACCACCGGGTCGTGCCCGGCGGCCACAGCAGCATGCTGCGCACCGAGGCGGTGCACGAGGTCACCTGGCGGTTCCTCGCCGGCGAGGAGGTCGTCGACAGCCCTGGTCACCTCGCCCGTGTCGTCGGTGGCGAGGCGACCGAGAGCGTCTCGACGGCCGCCCAGCTCTTCGCGATCTGGTCCACGGTCACCGGGCCCTTCAGCCGGGTCCGGACCCCCACGCCAGCTCCGGGCTGAGGGCCGAGCGGTCGCCGCCGCGTGGGTGGGCTACCCTGACCCGGAACCGGCCACCGGCCGGCTCGGTCGTGCGCGCGGCGGTCCTCGCGCGACCGCTGGACGGACCCCGGTCCCACCGGGCTCCGACGTCCTGACCGCCCCCATCCCACACGTCCGTCGACGGGCGGCCCCGGTGCCTCGCCAGCGAGGTGGGCCGTGCCCGGTCGCGTGCTGTTGCCACGCGCCGGCCCCGGTGGAAGACGGGCGGAGGCCCAACCGAACCCCAAGGAGCACCACCGTGGCAGTCACCAGCATGCGCCAGCTGCTCGAGGCCGGCGTCCACTTCGGCCACCAGACCCGGCGCTGGAACCCCAAGATGCGTCGGTTCATCTACGGCGAGCGTGGCGGCATCTACGTCATCGACCTGCGCCAGACCGTCCACCACCTCGAGCGCTCGTACGCCTTCACCCGTGACCTCGTCGCCAAGGGCGGCACGGTGCTGTTCGTCGGGACGAAGAAGCAGGCGCGCGAGACCATCGAGTACCAGGCCACCCGGGTCGGCATGCCCTACGTCACCGAGCGGTGGATGGGCGGCATGCTCACCAACTTCCAGACCATCAAGGGTCGCATCGGGCGCCTGAAGGAGCTCGAGGCGATGGAGGCCTCCGGCACCTTCGAGCTGCTGCCCAAGAAGGAGGTCCTGCAGCTCGAGCGGGAGCGCGAGAAGCTGCAGACCAACCTCGGCGGCATCCGTGAGATGCAGAAGCTGCCGGACGCGATCTGGGTCGTGGACACCGTCATCGAGGAGATCGCGGTCAAGGAGGCCAACCGCCTCAACATCCCGGTCATCGGCATCCTCGACACCAACTGCGACCCGGACGTCATCCAGTACCCGATCCCCGGCAACGACGACGCGATCCGCAGCTCGGCCCTGCTGACCCGCATCATCGCGGACGCCTGCGCCGACGGGTTGCTGCTGCGGGCCTCGCGCTCGCCGGACGAGGCGCTGCGCGAGCAGGCGCTGAGGGCGACCGAGTCCGCCGGCAGCGGCCTGGCGGCTGCGGAACCGAAGGCCGAGTGGGAGATCGAGCTCGAGCGGCAGCAGGCCGCGGAGCAGGCCACCCGCGCCGCCGGGGAGGACACCCCACCGGCCATGACCCCGCCGCCCGCCAGCAACGCGGCGGACCCCTCGCCGGTCACCGAGCCGGCCCCGGCCGAGGACGACGAGGCCTGACGACGGCTCCGCGGCCGCGCCCGGGCCCGCGGGCACGGCCGAAGCTCCCTCCCACCCTGCGCCCCGGTGCCGACACCGGGGCTCCACCCCCCCGCTGTGCTGCCCCCGTCGGGCAGCGGACCCAGGAGGTCACCCGTGGCGATCACCGCCGCCGACGTCAAGCAGCTCCGTGAGCTGACCAACGCCCCCATGATGGCCTGCAAGAAGGCGCTCGTCGACGCCGACGGCGACCTCGAGAAGGCCGCCGAGCTCGTCCGCGAGCGCACCGGGGCCAAGATGGACGCCCGCGCCGCCGAGCGCACCGCCAGCGAGGGGCTCGTGCACACCTACCTGCACGCGCCCACGCCCGGCATGCCCGCCAAGGTCGGGGTCCTGCTGCAGCTGTCCTGCGAGACGGACTTCGTCGCCAAGGCCGAGGCGGTGCAGAAGCTCGCCAAGGACCTCGCGATGCACATCGCCGCCGCCAAGCCCCTGGTGGTCACCGAGGACCAGCTCGACCCCGCGCTGCTGGACAAGGAGCGGGAGTTCGCCCGCAAGGAGGCCCTCGAGCAGGGCAAGCCGGAGCACCTCGTCGACCGGATCGTCGAGGGCAAGGTGCGCAAGGTCTACGAGGAGTGGGTCCTCATGAACCAGCCCTTCGTGCTCGACGGGGACCGGACCGTCGCGCAGGCGATCAGCGAGGTCCAGGCCATCGTCGGCGAGAAGCTCGAGGTGGCGCGGTTCGCGCGCTTCGAGGTGGGAGCCTGACCCGGACCGCTAGGCTCACCGACCAGCCGTCGACCGCTCGAGGTGCCGCGTGACAGATCGGAGCCCGCTCACCCGGGTGCTGCTCAAGCTCTCCGGTGAGGCCTTCTCCGATCCCGAGGTGCGCGGCGGTATCGACCCGACGATCGTGCGCCAGGTCGCCAGCGAGATCGGCGAGCTGCGCGCGAGCGACGGCACCCAGATCGGGATCGTCGTCGGCGGTGGCAACATCTTCCGGGGCAACTCGCCGGCGGCGGCGGGGATGGACCGATCCTCCGCCGACCACATGGGGATGCTCGCCACCGTCATCAACGCCCTCGCCCTCCAGGACGCCCTGGAGAAGGAGGGGGTCGAGACGCGCGTGCAGACCGCCGTGGCCATGCAGGAGCTCGCCGAGCCCTACATCCGCCGCCGCGCCGTCCGCCACCTCGAGAAGGGGCGCGTGGTGATCTTCGCGGCCGGGCTCGGCGTGCCCTACTTCACCACCGACACCACCGCCGCCCAGCGCGCGTTGGAGATCGGCGCGGACGCGATCCTCAAGGGCACCCAGGTCGACGGCGTCTACGACCGGGACCCCAAGCTGCACGCGGACGCGACCCGCTACGAGCGCATCGACTTCCTCGCGGTGCTCAACCAGGGCCTGAAGGTCATGGATGCCACCGCGATCTCGCTGTGCATGGACAACCGCCTGCCCATCGTCGTGTTCGAGCTGCTGCGCGAGGGCAACATCTCGCGGGTGGTGCGGGGCGAGGACGTCGGCACCCTCGTCCACGCCGCCCCGGCCGCCGCCACCCTCTGACCCACCCGGATCGACCGCTGTGAGGAGAGCGCCATGAGCCTCGATGAGATCATCGCTGACGCGAGCCACCGCATGGACCAGGCCGTCGAGAAGGTCAGCGAGGACTTCGCGGGCATCCGCACCGGTCGCGCGAACCCGCAGTTGCTCCACCGCATCACGGTGGAGTACTACGGCTCGCCCACCCCGCTGCAGCAGCTGGCGAACTTCTCCGTGCCCGAGCCGCGCATGCTGCTGGTCAACCCCTTCGACAAGAGCTCGGCCAACGCGATCGAGCGGGCGATCCGGGAGGCCGACCTCGGGCTCAACCCCGCCAACGACGGGGGCGTCATCCGGTGCGTGTTCCCGGAGCTGACCGAGGAACGGCGCAAGGAGTACATCAAGCTCGCCAAGCACGCGGCGGAGGACGGTCGGGTCGCGGTCCGCAACATCCGCCGCCACGCCCGCGACGCGATGCAGAAGCTCGAGGACGACGGCGAGGTCGGCAAGGACGAGCACGAGCGGTACACGAAGAAGCTCGAGACGATCACCGCCGAGCACGTGGCCCGGATCGACAAGGCGCTCGAGGGCAAGGAGCAGGAGCTCCTCGAGGTCTGAGCCGGCGCCCGGCGACGCGCTCCGAGATGGAGGCTCCGACCCCGAGCAGCGCGCCCCGTGGCATGGTGGGCGGCCGCAACCTGCCGGTCGCCATCGCCGTCGGGGTCCTGCTCGCCGCCGTCTTCCTGGCCGCCCTGTTCTGGCGTCCGGAGGCGCTCACCGCCGTCATCGTCCTGCTCGCCGGCACCGCCGCCGTCGAGGTGGCGCAGGTCCTCGGCGGGGTCGGGCAGCGGGTCCTGCTCGTCCCGCTCCTGCTCGGCATCGTCGGCAGCGTCGTGGGGGCGTTGCTGCTCGGCGGGTCCGGGCAGGCGATCGGCATGGCCCTGCTGCTCGTGACCGCGTTCCTGTGGCTGCTCGTCGACCGTGACCGGACCGAGGTCACCCGCACGCTCGGGCTCACGGCGTTCTTCGGGTTGTGGATCGGGCTGTTCGCGTCCTACGCCCCGCGGCTCGCGGACCGGCCGGAGGGTGCGGTGGTCGTCCTCGCGGTGATCGGGGCGGTGATCGTGACCGACATCGGGGGCTACGCCTTCGGGGTCCCCTTCGGGCGCCACAAGGTCGTCCCGTCGATCAGCCCGGGCAAGTCCTGGGAGGGGCTCGTCGGAGGCCTGGCGGTCGCGGCGCTGCTCGCGGCGCTGGTGCTGCCCCGGCTCGGGGAGACCTTCACGCCGCTGACGGGAGCGCTCGTCGCGCTCGCCGCAGGTGGCGCCGGTTTCCTCGGCGACCTCGTGCAGTCGATGGTCAAGCGTGACCTCGGCGTCAAGGACCTCGGGGAGGTGCTGCCAGGGCACGGGGGTGTGCTCGACCGCGTCGATGGGATCCTGTTCGCGCTGCCGGTGGCGTTCTACGGGCTCGCGCTGCTGACGTGAGCCCGGCGGCGGGCCGTGGCGCTGCACGGCGGCGGGGCAGGTGGCCGCGGTCCGCTCCCCGCGCTGCCGTACCCTGACCCGGTCCCCTCGCACCGCGTCGCCGAGGTCCCGTGTCCAGCGAGCTCGCCCCGACCACCGCCGCCGCGCTGCCTGCGACGGCGCCGGCAGCGACCGCCGACACCCTCGATCCGTACGCCCTCGACCGCGCCGGCCTCGAGGCGCTCGTCGCCGACCTCGGCCAGCCGCGCTACCGGGCCGACCAGCTGCGCGCCTGGCTCGTCCGTGGGGTGGACGACCCGAGCGAGATGACCGATCTGCCGGCGGGGCTGCGGACCGCCCTGGCGGCGCGCTTCGCTCCGGCCCGGCCACAGCTCGTCGCCCACACCGTCGCCGACGACGGCCACACCCACAAGCTGCTGCTGCGCTTCCCCGACGGCGAGGCCATCGAGACCGTGCTCATGCTCTACCCGGACCGGGCCACGGTGTGCATCTCCACCCAGGCCGGGTGCGCCATGGGCTGCCCCTTCTGCGCCACCGGGCAGGCCGGGTTCCGTCGCCAGCTCACCGCGGGTGAGGTCGTGCGGCAGGTCGTGGTCGCCGACGCCGCCCTGCGCTCGGGCGCGATCGGCGCGGAGCAGCTGCCCGCTGGGGCGCCCTCGAGGGTCACGAACGTGGTGTTCATGGGGATGGGGGAGCCGCTCGCGAACCTGCCGGCGACCCTGGCGACGGTGCGCTGGCTGCACGACCCGGAGGGCTTCCACCTCTCGGCGCGGGCCATCACCGTCTCCACCGTCGGGCTCACCCCGGGGATCACCAAGCTCGCCACCCTCGGCCTGCCGGTCACGTTGGCGGTGTCGCTGCACGCCGCCACCGACCGGCTGCGCGACGACCTCGTCCCGGTCAACCGCCAGCACCCCCTCGCCGAGGTGGAGCAGGCCATGGCCGCCTACCGGCGTGCCACCAACCGCCGCGTGAGCATCGAGTGGTGCCTGATCGGGGACGTGAACGACGACGAGGAGCAGGCCGACCGGCTCGGCGCGATCGCTCGGCGGCTGAGGGCCCACGTGAACGTCATCCCCATGAACCCGACGCCGGGGGTGCGGTGGAAGGAGCCGACCGCGGCCCGCACCCGGGCCTTCGTGGAGCGGGTCACCCGGCGCGGTGCCACCGTCACCCTGCGCGACACCCGGGGTCGGGACGCGGACGCGGCCTGCGGTCAGCTGCTGGCCTCCTACACCCTCGGTGCCGGGACGCGGCTGCCCGCCGCCGTCGGGGCGGCCGAGCGCATCGACGCCGGGGACGGTCCCCGCCTCCCGCAGGTGCCGACGTGAGCCGGCGCCGCATCGTCCTGCTCGGCGCGAGCGGCTCGATCGGTCGGCAGGCCGTCGAGGTGGTCGCGGCACACCCGGACCGTTTCGAGCTGGTGGGTCTGGCCGTCGGA
>JBKHEJ010000100.1:0-9730 GCA_046540855.1 Nitriliruptoraceae bacterium | reverse complement strand
CACGGGCCGACGTGCCAGGGTCGCCGCAGGCCGGCGTGCGTACGCCGAGCGGCGGGAAGTGGACGGTTCCGCCCTCGATGCGGACGGTGAGGTCGCTGGCGTCGTAGCGTCGGTGGTGCCGTCGGCACAGCAGCATGGCGTTGTCGAGCGACAGCTTCCCATCGTCGGCGTAGGCCTCGATGGCGTGGGCGACATCGCACCAGTTCGCTGGCGCGTCACACCCCGGCCAGGTGCAGCCACCGTCGCGGACCAGCAGGGCGCGCCACAGCCCCGCGGGAACGGTGCGGACCGTGCGCGAGACCTCGATGGGCACCCCCGCCGCATCCAGGACGACGCGGAGCAGCTGACAGTCGGCGAGCAGGTGCCGCAGCTGTGGACCAGCGACCGGTTGGCCGGAGCCCACGAACACGCCGCTGGCGCGTTCAGGCTCCTGCTCGAGCAGCGCGAGATCGGCCGCGGACACCGTGACCATCACCTGAGGCCGAACGCCGTGGCGGGTCGGCGCCGCGCCGGAGCGCAGCGCCGCAGCGCACAACTGCTCGAAGGCGTCGGCTCCCCGTTGGGCGGGTGTTCGGTGCTCGTCCGGGGTGTCCGGCCGCCGGAACGCCTCGACCGCGCACCGTGCGGTCTCCGCCGCCGAGCCGTACAGCAGGCCGGAGAACGCGAAGCCGCCGTCCTCGGTATCCGTCGCCTGGAACCGTCGCTCGAACCCCTGCCGGCGCTGGACGCCGGCGAGGACCTCAGGCTGGATCCGCGCCTGCACCGCGCGTGCAGCCCGACCGAACGCCACCGGGTCCAACCGCGCCGCCTGGTCGACGAGCTCAGCCTCGACCTCCTCGCGCTGCGCTCCGACCAGTGACGCCAGCACGCGTCCGATGGTGCGCGCTTGCGACAGGCCGATGCGGCCATCCCGAACCGCCTGGCCGGTCGCGGTCCCAGGGGCCGCCGCTCGCCCGGCGTCCAGGACCCTGCCGGTCTCCGACGGCGCGAGGCCCTGCTGCTCCCCGAGGGCACGGCGGTGCTCGGTCAGGGCCACCTCGGTCGGGACCGATCCACGGCTCGCCAGCCGCCGGGACTGCTGGAGCGCTGCCGCGCGTGCCCGGATCCCCTCCAACTGCTGCAGCGGACGCCTCACGCCCGCGAGGAGCTCATCGAGCTCCTGGTCCGATGCTCGGTCCAGGTCCATCCGCGCCACCGCATCGATGCCGTGGCTCATGGCGCTCAGCGCCGCTCCGAGCTGTTGCGGTGCGGCCGAGCGCTCCTCGGTCCCCTGCACGATCGGATCCCATCCGCCCCCGGATGCGAACCTCGTCGAGAGCGACGGTAGCGAACACATGTTCGAACCACAAGGCTCCCGGCCATAACGTGCGATGAACGCACCCTCCGCACGCGCTATCGCGCTTCGTGCGTGGCGCCATGGCTACGCGCCTCACGGCTGGAGGCGTTCGACCTCCCACCGCGACCCCACCCGTCGGGTCCGCAGCCGGTCGTGCAGCCGTGAGGGGCGTCCCTGCCAGAACTCGATCGCCGCGGGATCGAGGCGGTAGCCGGTCCAGTGGGGCGGGCGGGGGATCGGCCCAGCGCCGAACCGCTCGGCCACCTCGGCGACCTGCCGCTCCAACGCCGACCGGTCCGGGATGGGATCGGACTGTTCCGAGGCCCACGCGCCGAGCTGCGAGCCGCGCGGTCGGGAGGCGAAGTAGGCGTCCGCCTCCGCGTCACCGACCGGCGCGACCGGGCCGCGCAGACGGACCTGCCGCTCCAGCGCCGGCCAGAAGGCCACGAGCGCCGCGTACGGGACCACCTCGAGCTGCCGGCCCTTGGCCGAGCGCGTGTTGGTGAACCACACCGCGCCGGCCTCGTCGAGGTGCCGGAGCAGGACCATCCGCGCGTCCGGCGAGCCGTCGGCATCGACGGTGGCGAGGGTCACCGAGGTCGGCTCGGGCTGACCGCTTGCGATGGCCTCATCGAGCCACCGCCGCGCGAGCGCGATCGGCCCCTCGGCCAGATCAGCCTCGCCCAGGGTGCCGACGCGGTACTCCGTCCTCGGCTGCTCGAGCGGCCCCACGCGTCCTCCTCAGGTCCGGTCATCCGTCGAGGGGTTCGGTGGCAACACGACGGCCGGGTCGCCGCCGCTGGCGTCCCGCCGGTCGATCGCGGCGAGCCCACGGCCGAGGTGGAACCCGGGCGAACTCGGGTCCGTCCCCGACCGGCGCACCCCGACCGGCTCACCGGCGCGCCTCGGAGCTGTCGGCGTGGCCGTCGGGGGAGGCGCCCAGCGGACCCGAGCGGGCCGAAGGCACGCTCGCGGTGGCCTGCACCTCGCGCAGCGACCGGTGGGCGAGCGCGACGCCGAGGAGCACCACGGCCGCACCGAGCACCTGCGGGAGCCCGATCGGCTCGGAGAGCAGCAGCGCTCCCCAGACCAGCGCGAGCACCGGTTGCAGCAGCAGCGCCACCGAGGTGGCAGCAGCAGGCAGGTGGTGGATCGAGGAGGTGAGCAGCAGCCAGCCGACCACCTGCGAGCCGAGCGCGAGCAGCAGCAGCCAGCCGCTCGCCGGCCACCCGGCCGGTCCGAGCACCCCCTCCCACGCCGCGGCGGCGCCCGTGACCACCACGATGCCCAGCGTCAGCGACCAGAGGATCTCCACCGCCGAGGTCACCGGACCGGTCCCGCGTGCCAGGCGCAGGACCACCAGCGAGATGCCGTAGGTCACCCCGGCCACCACCCCGAGCAGGACCCCGAGCGCGACCGAGCCGTCGGTGACGACCGGGCGTCCGACCGCGGCGAGCAGCCAGATCCCCGCGAGGACGACCGGCAGGGAGAGCCAGAACAGCACCGGTGGTCGCTCGCGGAACAGCAGCACCCCGAGCAGCCCAACGACCACGACCTGCAGGTTCGGCAGCACCGTGCCGAGCCCGGCCCCGACGATCGCGATCGAGGCGTGCCAGGCGACGAGGTCCAGCCCGAGGATCATCCCGGCGACGATGGCCAGCGGTCGGATCCAGCGACGCGGCGGGACGCCGCCACCCGGCACCGTCGCCGCCCGCGCCGCTCCCGCCCGCAGCGCGACCAGCAGCGCGAGCACCGGCAGGGCGTAGGCACCACGCCAGAACGCCGACCGGGCCGCCTCGACGTCCGCGGGGCGTACCCACACCCCGGAGAAGGAGATCAGCACCGCGCCGAGCCAGGGCCGCACCGGCATCGGCAGGCGCAGGTGCTTGGGAGAGGGAGCCATCGAGACCTCGAGCGCGAGCGGTGTGGGACGGCCGGTCCGGAGACCGGCGGCTGGGGTGGGCACTCCAGCACACGTGGGTCGGCACAGGTGACGGACCGGGGGCTGGCGCGCGGGGCTGGACGCCGCACGCCGACCGTCACGGCACGCGGACCGTCACGGCACGCCGACCGTCACGGCACGCGGACCGTCGCCGCACGCCGACCGTCGCGGCACGCGGACCGGCGCGTGGTCCACGACCCGAGCGGGGTGCGCCTGGTCGCACGGTAGCCGCCGTGCGCCTAGCATCCCGCCCATCGCACTGGGGGCACCATGTGGGCCGCGATATCGACGAGACCCGGTTCAGCCGCGAGGACCGCCAGCGGTACCGGGAGAAGGTCAAGCGTGACCTGAAGGTGCTGCGTGAGCTCGTCGCCGCGGACGCCTTCGAGACGCACCGCAAGCTCATCGGCGTCGAGGTCGAGTTCTACGTCGTCGACGGGCGCGGCGAGCCCACGATGCTGAACGCGGAGCTGCTCTCGCGCATCGAGTCGGAGGACTTCCAGACCGAGCTGGCGCAGTTCAACATCGAGTTCAACCTCGCCCCGCACAAGCTGGTCGGCACGGTGTTCCGCGAGATCGAGGAGGAGCTGCACACCTCCTTCGCCTTCGCCGACCGCCGCGCCGAGGAGCTCGAGGCGCACGTGGCGATGGTCGGGATCATCCCGACGCTCAAGGACCTGCACGTCACGATCCAGAACCTCTCCGCCAACCCCCGCTACCACCTCCTCAACGAGCAGATCCTCGAGGCCCGCGGGGAGGATCTCCAGGTGGAGATCGAGGGCGTGGAGCGGCTCAGCCTCGTCGCCTCCTCGATCGCCATGGAGGCTGCCGCGACCTCGGTCCAGCTCCACCTGCAGGTCAGCCCGGCCGGCTTCGCGGGGGCCTGGAACGCCGCCCAGGCGGTCGCAGCCGCCCAGGTCGCCGTCGGCGCCAACTCGCCGTTCCTGCTCGGCAAGGAGCTCCTGCGCGAGACCCGCATCGCGCTGTTCGAGCAGACCATCGACACGCGCTCCGAGGAGCTGACCGCCCAGGGCGTGCGGCCACGGGTGTGGTTCGGCGAGCGGTGGATCGACTCGGTGCTGGACCTGTTCGACGAGAACGTGCGCTACTTCCCCGCGTTGCTGCCCGAGATGGACGGGGAGGAGCCCGAGGACGTACTCGCCCGCGGCGACGTGCCGCACCTGCCGGAGCTCGTGCTGCACAACGGCACGATCTACCGGTGGAACCGGCCGATCTACGCCATCGCGCGCGGCAAGCCGCACCTCAGGGTCGAGAACCGGGTCCTCCCGGCCGGTCCGACCATGGTGGACACCGTCGCGAACGCCGCCTTCTACTACGGGCTCGTCAGGGCCGTGGCGGACCTCGACGAGCCGATCACCCGACAGCTGTCCTTCAGCGCAGCGACGGAGAACTTCCGGGCGGCCTCGCGGCTGGGCATCGAGTCGCAGCTGTACTGGCCCGGGGTGGGCGAGGTGCCCGCGAGCGAGCTCGTGCTGCGCGTGCTGCTCCCCCTCGCCCATCAGGGGCTGGACGCCTGGTTGGTCGATCCGCGTGACCGTGACCGCTACCTCGGCATCATCGAGCAGCGGGCGCTCAAGCGCCGGACCGGTGCGAGCTGGCAGGTCGGGACCTTCCACCACCTGGTCGACGAGCGGGACCTGGAGCGCGACGCCGCGCTGATCGAGATGACCCGCCGGTACCTCGAGCACATGCGCGCCAACGAGCCGGTGCACACCTGGCCCCTGGCGTGACAGCCGGTGCCTGCCGCCGGTGCGGACGGGTCACCGCCCGCCTGAGCGGACCGGCCACGGCGCGTGCCGCGCGGCCCAGGCCCGCTCAGCTCGCGACCGCGTCCCGCCCCGACGCGTCAGCCGCATCGACCGCCGCGACGTCGAGGCCGGCGAACAGGTCCTCCTCGACCGGCTGGACGAGGACGTCGCTGCGCAGCACCGTGTACGCCTCGTAGGGGTAGTGGGCGCGCTCGAGCTCGCGCGGGACGGCGAACCAGAACCCCTCCGGGTCGATCTGGCTGACGTGGGCGAGCAGCGCGGCATCCCGACGGGCGAAGTGGTCCCCGCACCACACGCGCGCGTCCGGCGGCTGCTCGTCCCGGAACCGCTCGGGTCGGTCGGTGAGCCACTCGGTGTAGGGCGAGGATCCGTGAGCCTCGAGCATCGCCGCGTGCAGCGCTCGCAACCGCTCGGCGGGGAAGGTCGAGGCGGCGTAGACCTTGCGCACCCGCCAGGGGGCGAGGTCGGCTCCGAGGTGACCGTCGAGGTCCGCGTCCGGATCCTCGGCGAGCTCGAGCGCGCGCATCGTGACGAGGTGGTTCATGATGTGGTCGGGGTGCGGGTAGCCACCGTCCTCGGGGTAGGTCACCACGACGTGGGGCCGCTCGCGGCGGACGATCGCGGCCAGCGCCGCGGACGGCTCGTCCAGCGGCACGCGCGAGAACGTCCCCTCCGGCACCTCGGCGGGATCCTCGTGGTAGCCCGAGTCCACGTACCCCAGCTCGTGGGTCCGGGTGAAGCCGATCGCGGCCACCGCAGCCGCGAGCTCGCCGGCGCGGGTCTCACGCATCCGCTCGGTCGGGATCTGCCCAGCACCCGGGTTCAGGACGTCGCCGGCGTCCCCGCCCGTACAGGTCACGAGCACCACCTCGGCGCCCTCGTCGACGTAGCGGGCCGCGGTCGCAGCCCCCTTGGAGGACTCGTCGTCGGGGTGGGCGTGGACGAACAGCAGCCGGCGGGTCATCGGTCCTCCTCGTCTGCGGCGCGCTGCGCCCGGCGGGCGGCCAGGCGCTCCCCGACCTCGGAGGCGTCCAGGTCGGCGAGGTAGCCGGCGAGCAGCGCGGCGGCCTGCTCGACCGGCTCGGTCGGCCCGCTCAGGCGGACGATCATCGGGCGCCCCGGGTAGCTGCCGAGCTTCACCTCGGGGAAGCGGGTCATGACCTCGACGAAGCCGAGGTTGAGCAGGCTCTCCGGGTAGTGGTGGGTGAGCTCGCGCACGTGCGGCCGCTCCCCCCGCCCCGCCACCAGCGCCGGCAGCACCGCGGCGTCCAGCAGCGCCGAGAACTCGCTCGGGATGCCCGGCAGGATCACGATCGCCGCGCCGCCGGCGTCCAGGCCACCGTCCACCTCGACCAGGACACCGGGCGCCCAGCCCTCAGGCCGGTGCAGCAGCCGGCTGCCGGCAGGGACGCGGGCCATGCGGCCGACGTGCCAGGCGAACTCGTCGGTGACCTCCACCCCGGCCTCCGCCGACCAGGCCAGCACCTCCGCGATGCGCTCCGCCATGGTCGGGTCCTCGACGAGCGGGAGGCCGAGGCTGGCCGCGACCGCCTCGTAGGTGAGGTCGTCGGGGGTCGAGCCGATGCCGCCGGAGGTGATGATCAGGCGCGGTCGGGGGTGCTGCAGCTCCAGCGTGAGCGCCTCGTCGATCGCGGCGAGGTCGTCGGCGACGGTGTGCACGCCGGTCAGCGGCACACCGTGTTCACGCAGCCGCTGGGCGAGCAGCGGCGAGTTCGCGTCGGTCACGTACCCGGCCAGCAGCTCATCGCCGACGACGACCATCGACGCCTCGAGCACGGACGCTCCCTCCTCGGGGGGGTGGTGCCGGCCGGGACGCGGCCCGGTGGCCACCAGGACCCAACCGGCACGCCGGCAGGGTAGCCACCGGGCGGGTGGTAGCGTCAGGCGCCGTGTTCCTCGACGCTGATGACGCCAAGACCGACGTGATCCTGGCCGGCGCGCTGGCGGTGCTCGGGCCGACGCTGCTGGGGTTCGTCACCCGGCTCCCGCTGCTGCCAGGCTCGGGGGTCGGTGCCGTCGTGGTCGAGCTGCTCGCGCTGGCCGCGGTGACCCTGCTCGTCCCGCTGTGGTCGTCCCGGTACCGCGGGGACCGCGCTGCGGCCTTCGGGTTCGCCCCCGGCGGTGGCCACCTGCGGGTCGCCGGCACCACCGGGACCGCCACGGCCGCGCTGACGCTCGCGGCGCCGGCGGTCCTGCTCGGGGTGCTGCTCGCCGCCCTGATCAGCTCGCAGGCGAGCGTGCTCGTCCTCGGTCGCGCGGGGCTCGCCCTGCGCACCGGCGATGCGGCGCTCAACCTGGTGGTCACCCTCGCGCAGGTGGCCGTGCTGAGCGCGGGAACCCTCGTGCTGACCGGCTTCCTCGGGGTCCGCGGCCGCGTGGGCTTCCCCCGCTCCCCCGAGCTGTCCCTGACCGAGCTGGTCCGCACGCTCGGGCTGGGCGCGACCGGGGTCGCGCTGCTGACCGGGGTGGTGCGCGTCGTGACCGGCGCCGACGTGCGGATCGTGGCGCTGAACCTCGTCGCCCTGGTCGCGGTGCTGCTGCTCGCCGACCGGCACGTGCCCTACGGCATCGAGGTGCCCCGCACGAGCATCGCCGCTCCGCTCGTCGTGGTCGTGCTGATGCAGACCTTCGCGGCCGGGGGGCTGTTCGGCGGCGGGTTGCTGACCGGGCTGCACCGCGGGGCGCTGGCGGCCGGGGTGGTCGTCGCGGTCACCTCGCTCGCGGCCACGCGTCGGGGGGTGGTGGCGGCTATCCCCCTGGTGATCGCGGTGCACTGGTGGCCGACCTGCCTGTCCCCGCTGCCCGGCGCGGGCGGCCTGTGCTGAGGGGACGACCCACCTCGACGCCAGCCAGCGCGGCGCTGCCGTACCGTCACGCTCGTTGAGCTCGGGACCGAGGAGGCCCGCATGGCACGTATCCGGCGCTTCTCCAGCCGGGTCGACGCGGAGATGGCCGCGTCGATGCTGCTCGCGAACGGGATCGACGCGCGCGTCATGAACGACGACACCGGGGGTATGCACCCCAACCTCGCCTTCGGGCTCGGGACCAGCGAGGTCATCGTCCCCGACGAGCAGCTCGCGGAGGCAACGGCCCTGCTGGACGCGGCGCTCGGTGGCAGCCAGGTCGGTCCCGACGAGTCCCCCGAGGGCGCGGGGCGGACCTGGCTCAGGATCGGCGCGGTGCTGCTGGTCGTCGGGATCGTGCTCGTGCTGCTGTCCAGCGAGCTGGAGCTGCGCTGGTTCTGACCGCCACGAGGCCTGAGGCCGGCAGCTGCCTCCTCAGGCGTCGCCGAGCCCCCGCTCCTGCAGCTCGTCCAGCAGCGCGCCGTCGTCGGGGACCGCCTCCAGCCGCGCCAGCAGGCGGGGAAGCCCCTGCTCAGGTGGGAACGTCGCGAGCGCACGGCGCAGCGCGGCGCTACCGGCGAGGCGCTCCTCGTCGACCAGGCGCTCCTCACGGCGGGTGCCCGTGGCCGCGACGTCGATCGCCGGCCAGATGCGCTGCTGGGCGAGCCCGATGTCGAGGTGGAGCTCCATCGTCGCGGTGTCGGTGAGCCCATCGGCGATGACCTGGTCCATCCGCGAGGTGTCGGAGCGGACCACGGTGGCGAGCATCGTCAGGCTGCCGCCGCCCTCGATGGACCGGGCGGCGGCGAACAGCCGCTTGGCCGGGGTGAGCGCCGCGGGGTCGACGCCACCCGGCAGCACCCGCCCGCTGGAGGGCACCACCACGTTGTAGGCCCGGACGAGCCGGGTGAGCGAGTCGAGCAGGATGACGATGTGCTCCCCCCGCTCCACGAGCCGCTTGGCGCGCTCCACGACGAGCTCCGCGACCTGGGTGTGGTCCTCCGCGGGGCGGTCGAAGGTGGTGGCGATCACCTCACCGGAGATGCTGCGCTCGAGTTCGGTGACCTCCTCGGGTCGCTCGTCGACGAGCAGGGCCAGGGTGCGTGCCTGCTCGGTGGCCGCTTCGATCGCGCGCGCGAGCTCGACCAGCGCCGTCGTCTTGCCCGCCCGGGGCGGGGCGAGGAGCAGCCCGCGCTGGCCCAGCCCGATCGGCGCGAGCAGGTCGACGAGCCGGGGTAGCGGACCGGTCGCGGTCTCGCCGAGACGGATGCGCTCGGTCGGGTAGGCGGGTACGAGGTCGTCGAACACGGGCCGGCGGGGGGCGGTGGGGTCGGGGTGGAAGTCCTCGCCCTCGATGCGCTCGACCCGGGCCAGCGCCGGGAACTTGTCGCTGTTGCGGTTGCGCCGGATCGGGCCGGCGATGAGGTCCCCGCGGCGCAGGTCGAAGCGCCGCACGAAGGACTGCGACACGTACACGTCCTGCGGCCCGGCGAGGTAGCCGGTGCAGCGCAGGAAGCCGTACCCCTCCGGCAGCAGGTCGAGGACCCCCTCGCGCACCTCGGCGTCGTCGTTGCCCTGCCGCCCGCCGTGGCGCTCACGCTCCCCCCCACGGTCCGGGGAGCCCTCGCCTGACCGGCCGGCGGCACGCTCCTGGCCGCTGTCGCCGGCACCGGCGCGATCGCGCACGGCCTCCCGGTCGCGCTCGGGCGCGCCGTTGGGCTCTCGGTCCGCGGTCCCGTTGCCCTCCTGGCCGCCGTCGCGACCGTTGGCGCCGTGGCGACCGTTGCGGTCCCGGTCC
>JBKHEJ010000099.1:0-10039 GCA_046540855.1 Nitriliruptoraceae bacterium | reverse complement strand
CTGGAGGCCGCGTCGGTCGGGACCGACCTGCCGGTTGAGGCCAAGCTCGATCTGCTGCAGCCGACCGGGTCGTTCAAGGTGCGCGGCGCGACCTCGCTGCTGACCGGGACCGAGGTGCCGGACGCTGGGGTGGTGGCGGCCTCGGGCGGCAACTTCGGGCTGGGGGTGGCCTGGGCGGCGGCACGTCTCGGCCACCCGGCGACCATCGTGGTGCCGGCCGGGGCGCCGCAGGCCAAGCTCGCGCCGATCCGGGCGCTCGGTGCGAGGCTCGAGCTCGTCGAGGGTGTCTACGCCGACGCGCTGGCGGCGGCGGGGTCCATCGTCGCCCGCACGGGGGCGCTCGCGGCCCACGCCTACGACGACCCGCTGGTGGTGGCCGGGCAGGGGACCGCGGCGCTGGAGCTGCTCGCGGACGTCCCGGTGGACACCGTGCTCGTGGCGTGCGGCGGTGGGGGGTTGCTCGCTGGGACCGTGGCCGCGGTGGACGGTCGCGCGCGGGTCGTGGCCGTGGAGACCGAGGACACGCCCACCCTCCACGCCGCGCTCGCCGCAGGTCACCCCGTCGACGTCGAGGTCAGCGGGCTCGCGGCCTCCGCGCTCGGGGCGCGGCGCATCGGCGCGCACGCCTGGGCCGTGCGCGAGCACCTGGCGGCCTCGGTGCTCGTCAGCGACGCCGAGGTGGCGGCCACGCAGGCGTGGCTGTGGGAGCACGCCCGGCTGATCGCCGAGCCGGGTGGTGCCGTGGCCCTGGCCGCGCTGCGGCACGGGCGGTACCGCCCGGACCCGGCCGAACGGGTGGGCGTGCTGGTGTGCGGGGCGAACACCGACCCGGCCGCGGTCCTCGCCGGCTAGCGCCCCGGCCACGCCACCTCGGCTGCAGCCTCCCGAACGGCACCCGTGCTCCGGACCCCTGGCCGCCGGTAGGGGCTTCCCCCCATGGTGTCGCGCCGCCGAGCGCGCGAGGATGGAGGTCAGGCCGGTGAGCGCCCGCGCCGGCACGACGGCCACACCTCACCCGGCCGACCCCCCGCGTCGGCGTCGCAGCACCCGCCAGCACCCGGCCAGCACCCGACCAGCACCCGACCAGCACCCGTCCCGGCAGGGCTCCCGGCCTGCGGCACCCGAGGGTCGGCGCCCGCCCGCGACCGAGGGGAGCACGATGGCACCCACACCGGCAGAGCCCGGCTCGACCTCGGCCTCCCACGTCACCTGGCAGGCGCAGGCGAGCACACCGGACGCGCTCACCGAGCGGCTGCACACCTGGGTCGCCGCAGGGCTGCTCCGGCCCGACCAGGCGGCTCGCATCGCCGACTTCGAAGGGGCCAGCCCACCCGGCGGCCCCAGCGCGCCGGCACAGCAGGACCAGGCGCAGGCGCCGGGCGGTCGCCGCGGTCCGCTCGGTCGGATCACGCTGGCCGAGGCGATCGGCTACGTCGGAGCGGCGTTGGCGCTCGGCGCGATCGGCCTGCTGCTCGGCGAGCTGTGGCGCGACCTGCTCGTCGGTGGCCGGCTCGCGCTGGTGGCCGTGCTCACGCTCGCGGTGTTCGGCGCGGGCGTCGCGGTCCGCGACGCTGACTCCGGTGCGATGGCCCGGCTGTCCCGGGTGCTGTTCACCGCGACGGTCGCCGGGGTCGGGTGGTTCGCCTCCGTCGTGGGCGACGATGTGCTCTCCCTGCCCTTCGACCAGGCCGGCCTCCTGGTGGCGGTCAGCCTGCTCGCGGCCGCGGCCTCCCTGTACCGGTGGCAGGGTGGGTTCCTCCTCCAGCTCGCCACCCTCGCCGCGCTGGTGGCGACCGCCGTCGCCCTGCTGGGGCTCTCACCCCTGTCGCCCGAGCCGATCTGGTACGGCGCCTCGGTCGCCGCGGTCGGTCTGGCCTGGTTCCTGCTCGCTGCCGGTGGCTGGCTCAGCCCCCGCGTCGGCGGCGAGGTGGCGGGCGCGGTGGTGGCCCTCATCGGCACGCAGGCCGCGGCCTTCGACGACGCGCGGATCGCGGCGCTGGTGGTCGGGCTCGTCGGCGCGGCCGTCCTGGTGTGGCTGGCCGTCCGGCAGGACGCGCTGCACCACCTCGTCGTCGGCGCCACCGCCCTGTTCGTACTCGCCCCGCAGCTGGTCTTCGAGGTGTTCGGCGACGCCATCGGCGCACCGGCCACCCTGCTGCTGGTCGGGCTGCTGCTGGTGCTGCTCGCGGTGGGGCTCGGTCGGGCCCGCCGCGAGGTCGTCCCCGACCGTCCGACCGACAGGAACGGTGATGCCTCGTGAGCACCCCGTCCGCCCCCGTCCCGCCGCCCTCCGGTCCGCCGCCCTCCGGTCCGCCGCCGCCCTCGGCCGGCAGCGGCGCTCAAGGTGCAGCCTCGACCGCTGGCCTGGCCCACACCCGCAGCCTCGCGGCCCTGGTCGCCGCCGCCCTGGTCGTGGTCGGCACCGTGGCGCTCGTGCTGGCGTTCGGGCTCGCACGCCCACCACAGCTTCCGAGCCTGGCCGCCGACCCCGAGCCGGACCTGCCGGGCGTCGCCTGGATGTCCTGGGACCGCGGGACCTGCCTGCTCGTCGCGGGCGCCGACGGCGCGGTCGACGAGGTCGCCTGCGGTCTGCAGGGCGGGGAGGTCGTCGGCTGGGACGCTGACGGCATCGCCACGGCGGTGCGCGGACCCAGCAGCGGCGGGATCGAGCTGCTCGACCCCGACACCGGCGAGGTGGTCGACACCCGACCGCTCGCGGACGACGCCGCTCGGGAGCCGGCGACCCCCAGCGGGCGCTCCGAGACCCGCACCGTCGACGGCGTCCTGACCGTCAACCTCGACGGCACGGTCCTGTGGGCGACGGAGGCCCCGGAGGCGTACTGGGTGGAGCCCGGCTCCCTCTCGCCGGACGGCCGCTGGGTCGCGGCCTTCGACTCCGCCGACCGGCTGCTCGTGCTGGACGCGACCGGTGCGCAGCCGCCACGGGTCTGGCTCGAGGACGTCGAGGGCTGGCGGCCCCCGGTGTGGGAGGGCACGCCGGTGCCGTCGAGCGGGGGCTGAGCGCCCCACGGACCGGACCCCGTGCCACCTCGATGCCAGCCCCGCTGTGGCCCCGACCAGGTGGCGTGGCGGCGCTGGCTACGCTCGCGCGGTTCCGTCCCCGAGCCCTCGGACGTCCGCGATGCCCTCCCTGCCCAAGGCCTACGACCCGGCCGCCGTCGAGCCCGTCATCTACGCGGACTGGCGCGCGGCGGGGCTGTTCCACGCCGAGCCCGACGACGACGGCGAGCCCTTCTCCATCGTCATCCCGCCGCCGAACGTCACCGGCTCCCTGCACGTCGGCCACGCGCTGGACAACACGATCCAGGACGTCATCATCCGTCGCGCCCGGATGCAGGGCCGCAACGCCGTGTGGATCCCGGGGACCGACCACGCCGGCATCGCCACGCAGAACGTGGTCGAGAAGCAGCTCGCCGCCGAGGGCACCGACCGGCACGCGCTCGGGCGCGAGGCCTTCGTCGAGCGCGTCTGGGCCTGGCGCGAGACCTCCGGGGGGCAGATCCTCAACCAGCTCGAGAAGCTCGGCGCCTCCGCGGACTGGGACCGGGAGGTGTTCACCTTCGACGGCCCCCGCTCCGAGGCCGTGCGCGAGGTGTTCGTGTCCCTGTACGAGCAGGGCCTGATCTACCGCGGCGAGCGGCTCATCAACTGGTGCGTGCGCTGCCACACCGCCCTGTCCGACATCGAGGTGGAGCACGAGGACGCCACCGGCGAGCTGGCCCGGTTCGTCTACCCCCTCGCCGACCCCGACGCCGTCCCCGCTGCGCTGCGCGCCCGGATCGGCGAGGGGGAGGCCGGCCTGGTCCGAGCCCCGAACGGCGAGCTCGGCATCGAGGTGGCGACCACCCGTGCGGAGACGATGCTCGGTGACACCGCCATCGCCGTGCACCCCGACGACGAGCGCTACGCCGGCGTGGTCGGGCTCGAGGTCCGCCACCCCTTCCAGGACCGCACCTTCACGGTCGTCGCCGACGACTACGTCGACCCCGACTTCGGCTCCGGGGCGGTGAAGATCACCCCGGCCCACGACCCGAACGACCTGGCCATCGCCGAGCGCCACGACCTCGACCTCATCGACATCATGGACGAGCTCGGGGTCCTCACCGAGGTGGTGGGGGAGCGGTTCGCCGGCCAGGACCGCTTCCAGGCCCGTCGCACCGTCAAGGAGGCCCTGGACGAGGCCGGGCTGCTCGTGCGCGTCGACCCGCACGAGCACGCCGTGGGCCACTGCTCCCGGTGCGGGACGGTCATCGAGCCGCGGCTCAGCCTGCAGTGGTTCGTCGCGATGCGGGCGCTCGCCGACAAGGCCGCGCAGGCGGTCCGCGAGGGCCGCACGGTGTTCGTGCCGGAGTCCAGGACCAAGCCCTTCCTGGAGTGGCTCGACAACCTCCACGACTGGTGCATCTCGCGCCAGATCTGGTGGGGGCACCGCATCCCCGCCTGGTACGGCCCGAACGGCGAGGTGCGGGTCTCGCGCACCGACATCGACGAGGAGGGCTGGGTCCAGGACGAGGACGTGCTCGACACCTGGTTCTCCTCCCAGCTGTGGCCCTTCAGCGTGTTCGGCTGGCCCGAGGACACCCCGGAGCTGCGGACGTGGTTCCCCACCTCGGTGCTGGTGACCGGGTACGACATCAACACCTTCTGGGTCTCGCGCATGCTGATGATCAGCCTGTGGTTCACCGACGAGGTGCCCTTCCACGTGGTCCACAACCACGGGCTCGTGCGCGACGAGCACGGCAAGAAGATGTCGAAGTCGCTCGGCAACGTCATCGACCCGCTCGACCTGGTGGAGCGGTACGGGGCCGATGCGACCCGGTTCGCGCTGCTGCGCTCCGCGGCGCCGGGCACCGACGTACCGCTCGCCGAGGAGTGGGTC
Source organism: Nitriliruptoraceae bacterium (assembly GCA_046540855.1). Lineage (GTDB taxonomy): Bacteria > Actinomycetota > Nitriliruptoria > Nitriliruptorales > Nitriliruptoraceae > T1Sed10-7. The sequence goes on along the minus strand of JBKHEJ010000099.1, from coordinate 5,139 downwards.
GAGGGCACGAAGCGCTTCGCGAACAAGCTGTGGAACGTGGCGTCCTTCGTGCTCTCCCGCCTGGAGGCGAACCAGCGCCGGCCCGGCGCGGACCTCGAGCCGCTCCCGCCGCACACCGAGCTCGCGCTGGAGGACCGCTGGATCCTCTCACGCCTGCACGCGGCCCACACCGCCGCCGACGCGGCCTACGACGCCTACGACTGGGCCACGGTCTGCCGCACGCTGTACCACTTCGTGTGGGACGAGCTGGCCGACTGGTTCATCGAGGCGGTGAAGCTGCGCCTGTACGGCGACGATGCGCAGGCCGCCGCCACCGCGCGCCGGGTCGGCCGCCACGTGCTCGACCACGTCGCGCGCCTGCTCCACCCGGTGATGCCGTTCCTGACCGAGACGCTGTGGCGGACCCTGACCGGTGCGGCGGGGGGCCGGGACTCGTTGATGGTCGCGGCCTGGCCCGAGGTGGACCCCGCCTGGCACGACCCGGAGGCCGAGGCCGCCTTCGCCGTGCTCCAGGACCTGGTCACCGAGACGAACCGCTTCCGCTCCCAGAACTCGGTGGCGCCCTCCAAGCGGTTCAAGCTGCGGGTCGCCTCGAGCCAGCGGGGGCTGCTCGACGAGCAGGCGGCGCTGCTGGCCTCGCTCGCGGGGCTGTCGGAGGTCGAGACCACCGACGCGCTCGAGGACCGGGCCGGGACCTCGACGATCCGGTTCGCGTCGGGGCAGGCGCAGGTCGAGCTCGCGGGCCTGATCGACGTCGAGGCGGAGCTCGCGCGGCTGGACAAGGAGCTCGGCAAGGCCCGCGGCGACCTCGCCCGCGTCGAGGGCAAGCTCGCCAACGAGGGCTTCGTCTCCCGGGCGCCCGCCGAGGTGGTCGACGGGGAGCGCGCCAAGCGCGAGGACGCGCTCGAGGCGATCGCGCTGCTCGAGGGCCGCATCGCCTCGCTGTCGGCGCTGCGCGGCTGACCCCGACCGGCGGCCGGTCCCGCCGCCGCGTCCTCAGGCCAGACGGTCCTGGGAGCCGCGCGGGGGCCAGGCGATGGCCCCGAGCTCGCGCGAGATGTTCACCGCGGTGCGCCGGACCTCGTCCCCGATGGCCCGGTCCTCGGCCTCCTCGGCGCCGGCGATGACGACCCCGACCGCCCCGACGACCGCTTCCTCGGCATCGAAGATCGGCGCGGCGACCTCCGACTCGCCCAGGATCGCCTCGTCGACGGCGGCGGCGAGCCCGCCCTCGCGCACCTCGGCGAGCTGCGCCGCCAGCGCCTCGGGGTCCACGATGGTGCGGCCGGTCAGCTTCGGCAGGGGCGAGCCGTCCAGGAGGTTCGCCTCGCGCCGGGGATCGAAGGCCAGGATCGCCTTGCCGAGCGCGGTGCCGTGCGCCGGGATGTCGATCCCGACCTCGCGCATCTGGTGGCTGCCGTCGGGCCGGAGCACGTGGTGGATCACCACGACCTCGCCGTCGAGCGCCACCCCGACCCGCACCGCGCACCCGGTGCGCTCGGCCAGCGCGTCGGTCCAGGTCAGCGCGCGCAGCCGCAGCTCGTTGGAGTCGAGGTAGACGTTGCTGAGCCGCAGCACGCCGGGACCGAGCGCGTACCGGCCGCTGCTGTCCTGCTCGACCATGCCCCGGGCCGCGAGCGTCGCCACGATGCCGTGCACGGTGGAGTTCGGCAGCGACAGACGCGCCGCGAGCTCGGTGAGCCGCAGGCGCCGGGCGCCCTGCAGCTCCAGCAGGATCGCGATCGCCCGATCGACCGACTGGATCATGGCCGGGGCCTTCCGCCGGGCCCCTGCCCGTTCCCGCCTGCCCGTGCCCTCATGCCCCGGCCGCCCGGCGGAGCGCGTCGAGGACGATCGCCGCGGAGGTCGCACCGGGGTCCTGGTGCCCCTCGCTGCGGGCGCCGAGGTAGCTCGCCCTGCCCCGCCGCGCGCGCAGCGGCACGGTCGCGAGCGCCCCGTCCTCGGCGGCGCCGACGGCCAGGCGCAACGTCCCGGCCAGGTCCGCACCGGCCCTGGCCGCGCTCTGCGCTCGGTCCGCCGCCGGGCCGAGCGCGTCGACCATGGTCTTGTCGCCCCGCTCCGCAGCGCCGAGCTGCTGGACCGCCACGAGCGCGGCGAGCAGCGCCTCGGCGAACTCCCCGGCGTCGGCGTCGTGGTCGCTCGGCAGGGTCCGGCCGAGCGCGGTGAACCAGGTGCCGTACAGCGGCCCGCTCGCGCCGCCGATCGAGCGGGAGAAGGTGTGGCCGACGGCGGTGATCAGCTGCGCGGCGGAGGTGTCCACGCCGTCCGCCAGCCGCGCGGCAGCGGCCCGGGCGCCACGGGTCATGTTCGCCCCGTGATCGGCGTCGCCGATCGCGGCATCCAGCTCGGTCAGTCGCACCTCGGAGGCTCGTAGCCGCCGGTCCAGCTCGTGGATCCAGCGGTGCGCGAGGGCGGCGTCGAGCCGGGTGTGGACCGTGTCGCTGCCGCGCTGAGGCGCGATCTCGGGGCCACTGCCGGCCCCCGGCGGGATCTCCACGACGCACCCCCTCCTCGGGCTTGACACCCTACCCGCCGCGGGCTTGACTCGGAGATGTTCGACCATGCCGAAAGGCCTTCGGCCGGCGGCGGTCGGACGCCGCGACGGCGAGCACGCCCCCCCGTCGGAGCGATCCGACGGTCCCCCCGGGCTCGCCGTCGCGCCCCCGCCCCGCCGGTGTCCCCGGCGGGACCAGCCGGGCATCCCGCCCGGTCCGACGGACGGCAGCGGGCCACGGGCCCGCGGGAGAGGGCACGCGATGAAGAAGCTGATCAACGCTCCCGAAGACGTGGTGGCCGAGGCGCTCCAGGGGATGGAGCTCGCCCACCCGGAGCTCAAGATCAACCATGAACTGAAGGTCATCGTCCGGGGCGATGCTCCGGTGCAGGGCAAGGTCGGGATCATCTCCGGTGGTGGCTCCGGCCACGAGCCGATGCACGGCGGGTTCGTCGGCAAGGGCATGCTCGACGCCGCCTGCCCGGGTGAGGTGTTCACCTCGCCGACGCCGGACCAGATGCTCGAGGCCACCAAGGCCGTCGATGGCGGCGCCGGTGTGCTGCACATCGTCAAGAACTACACGGGAGACGTGCTCAACTTCGAGATGGCGGCCGAGCTCGCCGCCGCGGACGGCATCGACGTCGAGGCGGTCGTGATCGACGACGACGTGGCGGTCCAGGACTCGAGCTTCACCGCCGGCCGCCGGGGCGTGGGTGCCACCGTGCTCGCGGAGAAGATCTGCGGCGCGGCGGCCGAGGCCGGCAAGGACCTCGCCGCCGTCAAGGAGCTGTGCGAGCGGGTGAACGCCAACGGTCGCTCGATGGGCATGGCGCTGACCTCCTGCACCGTGCCGGCGGCCGGCAAGCCGACCTTCGAGCTCGGTGACGACGAGATGGAGATCGGCATCGGCATCCACGGCGAGCCGGGCCGCGAGCGGCGCAAGGTCGCCACGGCCGCCGAGGTCGCCAAGATGCTGGTCGAGCCGATCCTCGAGGACCTGCCCTACGCCGAGGGCGAGAAGGCGCTGGTCTTCGTCAACTCGATGGGCGGCACCCCGCTGATCGAGCTCTACATCATCTACAACGAGGTCGCGAGGATCCTCGCCGAGCACGGCGTCGAGATCGCACGCAACCTCATCGGCCCCTACATCACCTCGCTGGAGATGCAGGGCTGCTCGGTCACCCTGCTCAAGCTCGACGAGGAGATGACCGGGTACTGGGACGCCGCGGTCGAGACTCCCGCGCTGCGCTGGGGGGCGTGACCATGGCCGAGACGACCGTCACGGTCGCCGATCTGGTGGCCTGGATCGAGCGGTTCTACGAGGTCATCGCCGAGCACGCTGACGAGTTGACCCAGCTCGACTCCGCCATCGGTGACGCGGACCACGGCACCAACATGCGTCGCGGGTGCCGGGCGGCCGTCGAGGCTCTCGAGGCGGCCGGACCCGAGGATGTCAGCGGGTTCGGCCGCGCCATCGCCATGAAGCTGATCTCCGCCGTCGGCGGCACCTCCGGGCCGTTGTACGGCAGCTTCTTCCTCGCGCTCGGGACCGCCGGTGGCAGCACCGGCGAGCTCGATGGGGCCGGCACGGTCGCGGCGCTGAGAGCCGCGGTCGAGGCGGTCCAGAAGCGGGGCAAGGCCGAGCCGGGCGACAAGACCATGATCGACGCCCTGCTCCCGGCCGTGGAGGCGATGGAGGCCAGCCTGGGCGAGGGAGGCAGCCTCGCCGACGCGCTCGCGGCCGGCACGAAGGCGGCCGAGGAAGGCATGCGCGCCACGATCCCCATGCTCGCCCGCAAGGGGCGTGCCAGCTACCTCGGGGAGCGCAGCATCGGCCACCAGGACCCCGGGGCGACGTCCTCGTGGCTCCTGGTGCGGTCCGCCGCGGAGACGTTGGCGACCGCCTGACGGCCCGACCCCGGACCGGGCTGCCGTCTCCCGCGGTCGCCCGGTCCGGGGGCGGGCTCCCCCACCACCTGCGGTCCGCACCCCGCCGCCGCTCGGTCCTGTGGTCCACCGCTGAGGCGCAAGGAGGGCTCCCGTGCCCGTCGGCATCGTCGTCGTGTCCCACAGCGCGGCCCTGGCCGCGGCTGCCGCCGAGCTGGCCAGCGCCATGGCCGGCGACGACCTCCGCCTCGCGCTCGCCGGCGGGATCGACGACGAGGAGGCGCCTCTGGGCACCGATGCGGTGAAGGTCATGGCGGCCATCGAGGAGGTCGACGACCCCGCCGGTGTGATGGTGCTGATGGATCTCGGCTCGGCGGTGCTGTCGGCGGAGATGGCGCTCGACCTGCTCCCGCCGGAGACCGCCGAGCGCGTCGTGCTCTGCGAGGCGCCGATCGTCGAGGGGCTGATCGCCGCGGCCGTCCAGGCCAGCGCCGGCGCCCCCATCGCCGAGGTGGTCGCCGAGGCCCGCGCCGGGCTGGACGCCAAGGCGAGCCACCTCGGGGTGGAGCCGGCGCACGCCGCGGCGGCGCCCACAGCACCGGCGTCCGCCGAGGATGGGGACGTCCCGAGCGCCTCGCTGCGGTTCACCGTCCCCAACGGGCTCGGCTTCCACGCCCGGCCCGCCGCCCGTCTGGTGGAGCTGCTCGCGAAGCTGGACGCCGAGGTGCGGATCACCG
>JBKHEJ010000098.1:0-10050 GCA_046540855.1 Nitriliruptoraceae bacterium | reverse complement strand
CCCGCCGAAGGCCGGCGGACGGTGGGGCCGCGCCCGGCGGGAGCCAGCGGCCGTGAGCCCGCGCCCGGCACGAGCCAGCGGCCGTGAGGCCGCGCGCGGGTCAGGCGGTGGCCACGAAGGCCGCGTGCAACCGGTCGTCGCCGGTCAGCTCCGGGTGGAAGGCGGTGGCCCAGATCGTCCCCTGGCGGACCACCACCGGGGCGTCCTCGACGCGAGCCAGCACCTCGACGTCCGCGTCCAGCACCGCGACCACCCGGGGAGCGCGGATGAAGGAGACGTCCATCGGCCCGCCGTCGATACCGACCACCTCGATCGAGGCGTCGAAGGAGTCGAGCTGGCGGCCGAAGGCGTTGCGGCGCGTGCGCACGTGCAGGCCCCCGACCAGCGGCTGCGGCTCGTCCTGGTCGAGCTCGTCCGACAGCAGGATCATGCCCGCGCAGGTCCCGAGCACCGGCAGCCCCGCCGCGATCCGTGCCCGCAGCGGCTCGAGCAGCCCGAAGCGCGTCAGCAGCTTGCCGATGGTGGTGGACTCGCCCCCGGGCAGCACGAGCGCGTCCACCTCGGCGAGCTGCCCGAGCGTCTTGACCTGCACCGCCCGGGCCCCGACCCGCTGCAGCGCCCGGAGGTGCTCGAGCACGTCCCCCTGCAGGGCCAGCACACCGACGAGCGGCGCATCACCAGGCGTCGTGGGCAGCGCGGTGGCGCCGGTCAGCCGCTCCCCCGGGACCCAACGCTCAGGCGTCCAGGTCGCGGGGACGAAGGAGCCGCTCACCAGCCGCGGTCGGCGTACTTCTGGTCGGCCGGCAGGGTGTCGAGGTTGATGCCGACCATGGCCTCGCCGAGCCCGCGCGAGACCTTCGCGATCACGCCCGGGTCCTCGAAGTGGGTCGTCGCCTCCACGATCGCGCGGGCGCGCTGCTCGGGGTTGCCGGACTTGAAGATGCCGGAGCCGACGAACACCCCATCGGCGCCGAGCTGCATCATCATCGCGGCGTCCGCCGGGGTGGCGATCCCGCCGGCGGTGAACAGCACCACGGGCAGGCGGCCGGTCTCGGCGCACTCACGGACCAGGCCCATCGGTGCACGGTGCTCCTTGGCGGCGGCGTACAGCTCGGTCTCGTCCATGGTCGCGAGCCGCCGGATCTCCCCGGCGATCGAGCGCATGTGCCGGGTGGCCTCGACCACGTTGCCGGTGCCGGCCTCCCCCTTGGAGCGGATCATGGCCGCACCCTCGGCCAGGCGGCGCAGCGCCTCGCCGAGGTTGGTGGCCCCGCACACGAAGGGCACGTCGAAGCGCCACTTGTCGATGTGGTGCGCCTCGTCGGCGGGGGTCAGCACCTCGGACTCGTCGATGTAGTCCACACCGAGCGACTGCAGCACCTGTGCCTCGACGAAGTGGCCGATGCGCGCCTTAGCCATGACCGGGATCGACACCGCCTCGATGATGCCGTCGATCATGTCGGGGTCGGACATGCGCGCCACACCCCCGTCGCGGCGGATGTCGGCAGGCACCCGCTCGAGCGCCATGACCGCGACGGCGCCCGCCTCCTCGGCGATGCGGGCCTGCTCGGGTGTGACGACGTCCATGATGACGCCGCCCTTGAGCATGTCGGCGAGCCCGCGCTTGACGCGGGTGGTGCCGGTGCGTGCGGTGGGTTCCTCGGCGCTGGCGGCCGGGAGTGCGGTCTCGCTCATGCGGGGCTCCAGCGGGTACGGGGGTGAGAAGGCCAGGGTACTGCCCGCATCCGGCCCGGCCGCGTCCCGACCGGCCGGGTCTCGCCACCGGCGTGCGAGGCGCGGCAACCGGGCCTGAGGCCGCGGCGCGCCCGTCGGTGACCGGGCCCGGCTGGCTCGGGTCAGTCCGCGATGCCGGGCAGCGCGTCCGGCAGCAGCATCCAGGTCCGCCCGGGCTTCAACGGGAAGGGGCTCCCGTCGGGCTCGAGCAGCTCGATCGGTGCGCTGGCGGAGGGTTTGCGGTAGCGCGCCTCGAAGCGAGCACCGTCGCGGAGCACCAGCGCCGGCGCGTCCTCCAGCACGACGTCGGTCTCCGGGCAGGGGCTGCCGTAGCAGTTCGGGGCGCCGAGGTAGTGGAAGGCGTCGACGATGACGACGTTGTCAGCGCCGATCTGCTGCCCGTCCGTGGCGGTGAACGGCTGGCCGTTCTGGGACCGCAGGTAGACGCCCTCCTCGGCGTCGTAGCTCCACCCGGTCCGGTAGCCACCCGACATGGCGACCGTCACCTCGACCCCGGGGTCCTCGCACCCCTCGCCCTCGGCCGGACAGGTCAGCGCGCCGTCGGGGACCTCCTCCTCGAAGACCCAGGGCAGCTCGTCGAAGGGCTCGGCCCCCCGCTGCCGGATGCCCTCGATCGCCGCCCCGACGTCGAGGTAGAGGTTGTGCGGCGCGTACCGGGAACCCTCCCGGAAGAACCCCGGATCCCCCTCGGTGATCACGATCGAGGGCGTGCTGAACAGCAGCGACTGGACCTCGGGCCGGGCGCCGGAGTAGGCGAAGCCCGACAGCCCGAAGCCCGCCATCAGCTGGGCGTCCACCGGGCGGGCGGAGCGGATCGGGCCGGCCGCGTCGGGGAGCGCGGAGTGGAACAGGGCCATGAAGCGGGTGACGCCCGCCTCGACGGTCTCCTCGATGACGACGTCCGCGGCGTCCAGACCGGACTGGGGCCGTGCCTCGGGAGCGTTGTCCACCTTGGCCAGCAGGAAGGGCCGCTCGAGCACGGCGGGATCGTCCTGTGGGACACCCGTCAGCGGCGCCGGTGGTCCGGGCTCGGGCTCCGGTTCCGGCTCCGGTTCCGGCTCCGGCTCGGGCTCGGGTTCGGGGTCCGGTTCCTCCTCGGGCTCCTCGGCAGGCGGTGGCGCCACCACGAGGTCCTTGGTGTCGCTCCCACAGGCGACGAGCAGCAGTGCGGCGAGGAGGACGGGTACCCCTCGGCGGCGGACGAGCGATCCGGACACGGGAGCTCCAGACGGGTAGGAGGGAGCGGTGGGACCTGGGCACCGAGCCCGAGGCCGGCGCGCAGGGTACGCCGGCCTCCCGGCCCGGCCGTGCAGGCCACCCCCAGCGGAGCGTGGCCGCCACCTCACGCTCAGCCGGCGCGGCCGCACGCCCGCCGGTAGACCTCCTTGAGCCGTGCGGCGACCACGGCCCAGTCGTGCCGCTCGGCGGTCGCGACCCCGGCGGCGATGCGGGCGGCCCGGCCGGCGGGGTCGCTGAGGAGCTGCACGAGGGCCTCGGCGAGCGCCCCGGGGTCGTTCGGGGTGACCAGCACCCCGTTGTGCCCGTGCTCGACGACGCTGCGGTAGCCCGGGATGTCGGAGGCGACCACGGCGGTCCGGGCGGCCATGGCCTCCAGCAGCACGATCCCGAAGGACTCGCCCCCGAGCGCCGGCGCCACGGCGACGTCCGCCGACGCGAGTGCCGCGGCGAGCTCCGGCCCGGTCACCCGACCGGCGAGGTGCACCTCGCCGTCCGTCACACCGGCGAGCACCGCCTCGAGCCGGGCACGCTGGGGGCCGTCCCCCACCACGGTCAGCGCCACCGACCCGAGGCGCTGTCGGACCTCGAGGTAGGCCTCAGCGAGGATGAGCACGCCCTTGCGTGGCTCGAGCCGTCCGACGAACACCAGCCGGGGTGGGGCACCCGGTGCCCGAGCAGCCACGGCGTCGGCGGCAGCGGCGAAGGGCGCGACCTCGACGCCGTTGGGGATGACGTCGAAGCGGCCCTCGTCCACCCCGAGCGCCGCGCCGTGGTAGCGGGCGGCCGCGGGACTGACCGCGACCCAGGCAGCAGCCCCGGCCACCAGCCGCCGCGCCACGGGCCGGACCGCCCGGTAGGCGCGGTCGCGGTCGGACCAGGCGTGGAAGGTCAGCACCCGAGGAGCGACCTCGGTGGCGGCTGCGGCGACACCCACGGCGGGCACCAGCGGCTCGTGGACGTGCACCACGTCCGGGGCGAGGTCGGCGAGGACCTGCCGGGTGCGACGGGCGGCCGGCGTCGACAGCGCGATCGGTGCGACCGAGCCGTTGAAGGCGACCCCGCGGCTCGCGCCGACCGTGACCTCGCGCTCCTCACGCCGGACCCTCGGGGTCCCCGCACCGACGACGACCACCTCGTCGCCGAGGTGGCGCAGGGCCGCAGCGAGCAGACGGACGTGGGACTGGACCCCGCCCGGTACGTCGAGGTCGTAGGGGCTGACGATCGCGATCCTCACCGCTCCGCTGCGCCCTCCCCCGCGACCCTGGCCCGCTCCGCGCGGGCGAGTGACTGCCACTCCTCACCCGCGCGCCACGCGGCGACCACCGGGTGATCGGGCTCGCGGTCGGCGAGCCAGTTGCGCACGAACACGTGCCACTGCTCCGGGAAGCGCCCGATGAGCCGCTCCAGCTCCCACGCGACGGCCTGCGTGCCCTCCCAGACGTCGAGGTGGGCGACCTCGATGGGCGGCTGGACGACGCCGTGGAAGCCGTCCCCGGCGGTCAGGAACGCCCCGACGTGGACCGGCAGGCCCGTGCGTCGGGCCAGCACCGCGCAGCCGGGCGGGAGCCGGCACGGCTCGCCGAAGAACTCCACGATCGGCCCCTTGCGGGTCAGATCCCGATCGGCGAGGAGGGTGGCCAGCGCCCCGTCGCGCTGGATGCGCTGCTCGAGCTGGGTGACCATGTCGCCGCCGCGCACGAGCGGGATCACCCCGATGCCGGCCTCCTCGCGCAGGCGCACGAAGCGATCGAACAGGGCCCGGGGCTCGAGCACCTCGGCGACGACGACCATGCCCCAGCGGCGCTGGCTGGTGAAGAACGCGCCGACGTCCCAGGAGCCGAGGTGGCCGGTGGCGAAGATGCCGCCCCGACCCGCGTCCCGGACCGCGTCGACGTGGTGGAGCCCCTCCGCCGTCGAGGCCGCCACCACCTCGGCGCCATCCATGCGGTGCAGCCGGAAGGCGTCGATCCAGTAGCGGGCGTAGGACACGTAGGCCGCGCGCACGAGGTCGGCGAGGTCCCGCTCGCTCGCCTCGGGCCGGACCCGCGCGAGGTTGCGGCGGACCTGCTGCCGCTGCCGGTCGGGGGCGGCTCGGAACCAGGCCTGGCCGAGCCGGTCGGGCAGCCGTCGAGCGAGGCGATCCGGCGCCCGCGCCGCCAGCTCCCAGACGGTGAGGTAGCGCGCGTAGGCGAGCCGCTGCCCGAGGGTTGGCCTCGCCGGGGGTGGCAGCGCCGAGGAGGACCGGTCGTCGGTCACGGGGTCGGGCCAGCCAGCCGGTCGGAACGGTGCCGGGCGTCGTCCTGGCGGTCCTCACGCCGGCCGTCCACCGCCCCGTCGAAGTTGTGCTCCCCGTAGAAGCGACGCGCGGCCTTCTTGAACGCACGGCTCCAGGCGCGATCGTGGAGCGCGAGGGCGAGCAGCTCCTCGGGCACGTCCCGATCGATCTGGCACCACACGTGGTGGATGCGCTGGATGACGGTCACGACACCGCCGACGGCCAGCAGCCACAGGACCGGCTCGAGCAGCCGCGGGTGGAACAGCAGCGCGAGCATGAGGGCGATCGCCCGCTCGCCACGCTCGAGGATGCCCACCGAGCACTCGAGGTCGATCGACTCGGCCTTGGCCCGCACGTAGCTGGTCAGCCCGGCGGCGACCAACGCCACCAGGGCCAGGGCGAGCAGGCGGGGCTGGTCACGGACCGCCCAGGCGATGCCGCCGAGGATGACCCCGTCGGAGATGCGGTCGCTGACCGAGTCGTAGAAGGCCCCGAAGGGTGTGGACCGCTCGGTCGCCCGGGCGACGGAGCCGTCGAGCATGTCCATCGCGCCGCCGAGCACCAGCGCGACGCCCGCGAGCCGCCACTCGTCGAGAGCGACCAGGACCGCGGCGACGACGGTCAGGAGCAGGCCGAGGGTGGTCAGCACGTTCGGGCTGACACCGGTGCGTCCGAGGCCGCGGCCGACGGGGGCCGTCACGGCCTCGATCGCGTGGGGGAAACGAGCACGCAGCGCCACGGGATCCTGCTGGACGGGGACGACGCAAGGCTAGCGACGTCGCAACGGCGGGCGAACCGGCCGATCAGCTGGCTCAGCCCCCTGGCCCGAGCTCGGCGAAGGCCGGCACGAGCTGGTCGTACAGCTCCTCGAGGGCCTTGGGCAGGACGCGCGCCGCACCGACCACGGAGATGAAGTTCGTGTCGCCCCCCCAGCGTGGCACGACGTGGAGGTGCAGATGGTCGGTGATCCCGGCACCGGCCACCGCGCCGAGGTTCATCCCGAGGTTGATGCCCTGGGCGCCGATGCGATCCTTGAGGACGCCCACCACCCCACGCCCGAGCGCGAACACCTCGGCGGCAGCCTCAGGGTCGAGATGCTCGAGGTCCGCGGCGTGCTCGTAGGGCACGACCATGAGGTGGCCGGGGTTGTAGGGGTAGGCGTTGAAGACCACGAAAGCGTGCTGGCCGCGGTGCAGGATCAACGAGTCGCGGTCCTGATCCGGATCGCGGGCCGGGAGCACGCAGAAGGGACAGCCGTCGAGCAGGTCGGCCCCGGCGATGTAGCCGAACCGCCACGGCGCCCACAGCCGCTGCAGACCCTCGAGCCCCACCCCGGGCTGGTCGCTGCGGGCGTCGCGGCCGAACTCACCGACGTGCTCCTCGTCCGGCGCATCCCGCTCGCTCACGCCGGCGGCCCCACACCCGGGTCCTTCGCCGCGATCTCGGCGACGACCTCAGCGACGAAGGTGGCCAGCGGGACCTGCTTGCGCTGCTCGCCGCGGTAGGGGCGGATCGCCACGGTCCGCTCCGCGGCCTCGTCCCCCCCCACGATGAGGGTGTAGGGGATCTTCGAGGTCTGTGCTGCCCGGATCCGGTTGCCGAGCGTGCCGTCGCTCGCATCGACCTGGACCCTCACGTTGGCGCTGCGCAGCGCGGTCGCGACCTCCTCGGCGTAGGCGTCGAAGTCCGCGGCCACCGGCAGGACGCGCACCTGCTCGGGTGCCAGCCAGGTCGGGAAGGCCCCGTTGAAGGACTCGACCATGACGGAGAAGAACCGCTCGATCGAGCCGAACAGGGCCCGGTGGACCATGTAGGGCCGGTGCTTGCCACCGTCCTCGCCGACGTAGGTCACGTCGAAGCGCTCCGGCAGGTTGAAGTCGACCTGGACGGTGGTCAGCTGCCACTCGCGCCCGATCGCGTCGCGGGCGTGGATGTCGATCTTCGGGCCGTAGAACGCGCCCTCCCCCTCGTCGATCTCGTAGCCGAGCCCGGTCCGCTCGACGGCCTCGACGAGCGCCCGCTCGGCCTCCTCCCACTGCTCATCATGCCCGGTGATCGACTTCTCCGGGCGGGTGGAGATCGCGACCCGGGAGGGCTCCCCGAGCCCGAAGGCCCGGTACAGGTCGCGGGCGAACTCCACGCAGGCGGCCACCTCCTCGACGACCTGATCGGGACGGCAGAAGATGTGCGAGTCGTCCTGGGTGAACCCGCGCGCCCGCAGCATCCCGTTGACCACGCCGGAGCGCTCGTAGCGGTAGACCGTGCCGAGCTCGGCGAGACGCAGGGGCAGCTCCCGGTAGGAGCGGGTCCGGGAGGTGTAGGCCAGGATGTGGAAGGGGCAGTTCATCGGCTTGAGCCGGTAGGCCGCGTTCTCCACCTCCATCGCGGGGTACATCAGCTCCGCGTAGTTCTCGAGGTGGCCGGAGATGCGCCAGAGCTCCTCCTTGGCGATGTGGGGGGTGTAGACGGGCTGGTAGCCGCGCCGCAGGGTCTCGTCGCGGATCCAGTCCTCCATCTGCTTGCGCACGAGCGCACCGTTGGGCAGGAAGATCGACAGCCCCGGGCCGAGCTCGTCGGGGTGGTGGGTGAGCTCGAGCTCGCGACCGAGCTTGCGGTGGTCGCGCTTGCGGGCCTCCTCGAGCATCTCGAGGTGGGCCTTGAGGGCCTTCTTCGACTCCCACGCGGTCCCGTAGATGCGCTGGAGCATCGGCTGGTCCTCGCGCCCGCGCCAGTACGCGCCCGCCGAGCGCAGCAGGGCGAAGGCCGGGATGCGCTCGGTGGAGGGCACGTGCGGTCCGCGGCACAGGTCCGACCAGGCCACCTCGGTCGACCCGTCCTGAAGGTCGCGGACGTTGCGGTAGACGGTGAAGGTCGGCTCGTCACCGTCGCTCGGTTCCTCCGGGCCGGTGTCCACGGCGCTCAGGATGGTGCCGTCGTCCACGAGGTCGATGATCTGCAGCTTGTAGGGCTGGTCGGCGAACTCCGACCGCGCGTCGGCGCGCGAGATCTCCTCGCGCACGTAGCGCTGCCGCTCACGGGCGAGCTCGCGCATCCGGTCCTCGATGCGCTCGAGGTCCTCCGGCGTGAAGGGGCGCTCGACCTCGAAGTCGTAGTAGAAGCCGTCCTCGATCGGTGGCCCGATGGCCCACTTCGCCCCGGGGAACAGCTCGGTGACGGCCTGGGCCATCAGGTGCGCGGTGGAGTGGCGCAGGATCGCCCGGCCCTCCTCGCTGTCGGCGTTGATGCCCCGCACCTCAGCGCCGTCGGGCACCGGCCGGTCCAGGTCCCACTGGCGGGTCGCACCCTCGGCGTCGGTGACCTCCGCGGCGACGATCGCCCCCCGGACGGCGTCGAGGGCCTTGAGCGCCTGCAGCGCCGTCGCGCCGGCCTCGAGCTCGACGTGCTGGTCCGCGTGATGGACGGTGATGGTCTGGCTCACGGTCGGCTCCTCAGGTGCCACCGGCTGGCCGCCGAGGTGGCGACACAGCGCGGGCCCCGCCGCAGCGGGGCCCGTCGTGGGGTGGGCACGGACGGTATCGAACCGCCGACCTCTGCCGTGTGAAGGCAGCGCTCTCCCACTGAGCTACGTGCCCGCGGAGTGCGTCCGGAAGGTAGCGCCGGCCGGGCGGCGGGGCCAACCACGCCTCGATGGCGTCCTTGCGCCGGGACCACCGGTGCGCTTCCATCGCCCCACCAGAGGAAGGAGGTGGTCCGTTGAGCGATAGTCATCATCCCGGGACCCTGGAGGTACCTGGCCGCTGAGGCCAGCGCTGGAGGGCTCCAGCGAATCCCCGCCAGGTACCGCCCCGAGGCATCGGTCGGGAACTCGTCCCGCCTGACGCCACCCCGCTCGGAGCACCACCGGGTGCTCCGTTGGACGTGACGGTGCCAGAGGTTCCATCCAGCAAGGTTGTGCGCTGAGGGGCGCGGCCGGACGGCCGCGCCCCTCGCGTGCGCGTACCGGCCGACGACGCTGACGAGCGGGGTGGGCGGCGTCGGCAGGCACCCCCGCGCCAGGTCAGCCCGACCGGTCCACCACGAGCGCCACCTCGAGCACCTGCGGGCCCTGCGGTGCGCGCTGGCTGGTCCCGACCTCGCGGGTGACCCGCAGCGCGGTGGCGCCCTGGGTCTCGAAGGAGGCGGCGACGTCGCCCCCGGTGAGCTCCCCCGGCCCGGCGAGCACCCTCGGCGGCGCCCGCTCCGGGTCGGGGACGCCCTCGAACCAGGCCACCAGGCGCTCGTCCTCCCCCAGCGGGTCGAGGCCCGCCAACGTGAGCGTCACGCTCGCACCGTCGGTGACGACCTGGCCCGAGACCCCGGGCGCGAGGTCCGGGTCCAGCGCCGCCCCGGAGGCGAGCCGGGCGAGCGCGTCGTCCTGCGCCTCAGCCAGCGCGGTGAGCGTCACCACGTTCGTCCGCAGGTGCAGGTTCCAGAAGCCCATCCCGATCGCGAGGGCCAGCACCACCAGCACCGCAGCGGTGACCTGGGGCACGCCGATGCGCCCGGGCGCCGAGGCGTCCGCGAGGTCCGTCCCGTCGGTCACGAGCGGTTCGTCGTCGTGCGGTCCCGTCACGGCGCTCCCCCCGTCCGTCGCGGCTCCGAAGCTAGCGAGGTCATACCGCCCCTACGGCGTCGAGGCACTTGAGCGGGCGGTCGGCGGTCGATACCTCCGGGGGCGGGGGCGGCGGAGACGACGCATGGCAAACCATTAGTGCCGGTCGCGCCCCGGGTGTGGTATGGCCGAGGTCGTCGACTGGCGGGCGTCCTGTCGTTTCGTCGGT
>JBKHEJ010000097.1:0-10079 GCA_046540855.1 Nitriliruptoraceae bacterium | reverse complement strand
GCCGGCGGTGGGCGAGGTCACCGTGGCGGCCGTGGCCTCCAGCGCGGGCTGCCCGACGTGCCGGGCGGTGAGGTGGATCCCCGCCGCGCCCCGCGAGCGGCCCGCGCTGACCAGCCCCGAGGCGGCCGCCGAGGTGCTGGTGCCGGCGCTGGTCGGGGCGGACCGGGAGCGGTGCCTGAGCGCCGTGGTCGACACCAAGCACCGGCTGCTGGCGGTCGTGACGAGCAGCATCGGCAGCCTGGACCGGACCTTCATGGCGCCGCGGGAGATCCTCCGCGACGCTCTGCTCCACAACGCCGCGGCGCTCGTGCTGGCCCACAACCACCCCTCGGGGGACCCCGAGCCCTCCCGCGACGACGAGCAGGTGACGCGCCGGTTGGTCCGCGCCGGTGAGCTCGTGGGCGTCGAGGTCCTCGACCACCTCGTCGTCGGGGGCACCCGCTGGGTCAGCCTGGCGCGACGCGGCATCCTCTGAGCGCACCGCGGGGCGGCGGCCGGGCGGCGGCACGACCGGCGGCCGGGGCGGACCGGACAACGGGCCGAACGAGCGGTGACCGTTGCCGCCCGCTCGGTGGAGCGTGGCTGGTAGCCTCTGGCGCTGGCGGGGTGCGGACGGCACCGAAGGGTGCTGCGGTGCGCTCTCTCCCCGCTCCCACCACGCGTGCGCGACGCGTCCTTCTCGAACGGCAGGTCCTCCTGTGGCTGCGAACCTCGGTAACTCCCTCCAGTTCCTCGGTCGGGACATGGCCGTCGACCTCGGCACGGCGAACACGCTCGTCTACGTGCGGGGCCGTGGCATCGTGCTGAACGAGCCCTCCGTGGTCGCGATCAACACCAAGACCGGCCACATCCTCTCGGTCGGCTCCGAGGCCAAGCGCATGATCGGCCGCACCCCCGGCCACATCATGGCCATCCGGCCGCTGAAGGACGGTGTCATCGCCGACTTCGACGTCACCGAGAAGATGCTGCGCTACTTCATCCAGGCCGTGCACAAGCGCCGCTTCCTGGCGAAGCCTCGCGTGGTGGTGTGCGTCCCGTCCGGCATCACCGGCGTGGAGCAGCGGGCCGTCGAGGAGGCCTCGATGCAGGCCGGCGCCCGCGCGGCCTACATCATCGAGGAGCCGATGGCGGCTGCGATCGGCGCCGGGCTGCCCGTCCACGAGCCGGCCGGCAACATGGTCGTCGACATCGGCGGCGGCACCACCGAGGTGGCGGTCATCTCCCTCGGTGGCATCGTGACCTCGCAGTCGATCCGCATCGGCGGGGACGAGCTCGATGAGTCGATCATCGGCTACGTCAAGAAGGAGTACTCGCTGATGCTCGGCGAGCGCACCGCCGAGGAGATCAAGATGGCCGTCGGGAGCGCGTTCCCGCTCTCGGACGAGCCGCACGCGGAGATCCGCGGTCGGGACCTGGTCTCCGGGCTGCCCAAGACGATCATCGTCTCCGCCGACGAGATCCGTCGCGCGATCGAGGAGCCGGTGAACGCCATCGTCGACGCGGTCAAGAACACGCTCGACAAGACCCCGCCGGAGCTCGCAGCCGACATCATGGACAAGGGCATCGTGCTGACCGGTGGCGGGGGCATGCTCAAGGGCCTCGACGAGCGCCTCAAGCACGAGACGGGGATGCCGATCCACGTCACCGAGAACCCGCTGTCGTCGGTCGCCATCGGGTCGGGCAAGTGCCTGGAGGAGTTCGAGGCCCTCAAGAAGGTGCTCGTCTCCTCCTCCCGCCACTGACCGGCACCCGGCCGGCCCTGGCCGCCCGCGTGGGCCCCCACGCGCCGACCGAGGTGGGGTGACGGTGTTCCAGCGACGACGGGCGCGGATCCTGCTCGCGCTGCTCGTCGCCGCGGCGATCGCGCTCGTCACGATCGACTTCCGAGGTGGCGACGACAGCCCCCTCGCCGCCGCACGCTCGGTGGCGACCAGCGTGCTGCGGCCGGTGCAGGACGGCATCGACCGGCTGCTGCGGCCCTTCGGGGACGGCGCGACCCTCCTGCGCGACCTCGTGGCGACGCGGGCCGAGAACCGCGAGCTGCGCGAGCGCGTCGAGGCGCTCGAGGAACGCCGGCGGGTCGCGGAGGATCTCGAGCGCGAGAACGCGGAGCTCAGGGACCTGCTCGACATCGCCGACCGGACCGAGCTGGACACGGTCACCGCGCGCGTCGTGGCGCTCGCGCCCTCCAACTTCGAGTGGACCGTCACGATCGACGTCGGGACGGACGACGGGGTGGAGCGGGGCATGCCCGTGCTCGACGGGGACGGGCTCGTCGGACGGGTGATCCAGGTCACCCCTGCGGCATCCCGCGTGCTGCTGACGATCGACCCGACCTTCTCCGCCGCGGCGCGCAGCGCCACCTCCGGTGAGGTCGGCGTGATCGACGGTCGCGGTGGGGACCCGCTGGTCTTCCGGCTCCTCGACCCGCTCGCCACGATCGACGAGGGCGAGCCGATCGTGACCTCGAGCTTCCAGGGCGGGGTGTTCCCGGCCGGGATCCCCATCGGCACCGTCTCGGCCACCCGGGAGGACGCCTCGCCGCTCGTGCAGGAGGTCGAGGTCAACCCCTACGTCGACTTCACCCGCCTGCACCACGTCGTGGTCGTGTTCAGCACCGGCATCGACCCGATCCCGCCCTTCGAGGACACCGAGGGTCTGGACTTCACGCGGCCACCCGTCCCGCCGCTGCTCGAGGAGGGGACCGACACCGCCGAGGAGCCGGACGGGGACGCGCCGTGATCGCTCGCACCCTGCTGGTCGGGCTGCTCCTGCTGACCGCGGTCGTGCTCGAGACCTCGCTGTTCCCCGCGCTGACGCTGTTCGGGTTCCGTCCGGACCTGCTGCTGCTGCTCACCGTCGCGCTCGCGCTCCGCGACGGCCCGGTGACCGGTGCCCGGGTCGGTGCCGCGGCGGGGCTGCTCGGTGACGTGCTGCTGTCGGGCGCCCCGGTGGGGCTCGGCATGCTGGTGCTGACCGTCGTCGGGGCGCTGGTGGGCTGGTCGCGCCCGTACCTGTCACCCACCTCGGTCTCGGCACCGATCGCGCTGGTCGCAGCCGCCTCGCTGCTCGGCACCGCCGCGATCGGGGTGCTCACGGCCCTGCTGGCGGAGGAGCCGATCGGCGGCGCCCTGGTGGTCCAGGCGGCGCTCGCGGTGGGGGTCTACAACGCGCTGCTCGCGCCCTTGGCGCTGCTGGTCGCACGCCGGCTCGGCGAGGCCTTCCCGCTGCGCTCCTCCGGTCTGGACTGAGCGGCGGCCCCGGCCGGTCGCAACCAGGCGAGCGGTACCCTCCTGCCACCAGCGGCTCCCGCGCCGGCACCCGTGACCGAAGGCCCCCCGACCCCGATGGCGACCCCCTCCGCGGACTCCTCATCCGCCCTGCGTCTGACCTTCTTCGCGGTGGTCGTCATCTCCCTGTTCCTGGCCCTGTTCGCGCGGCTGTGGTTCCTCCAGGTCCTCGTGGGGGACCGCTACGTGGAGCTGGCGGACTCCAACCGGCTGCGGACGGTCGTCACCGAGGCCCCCCGGGGGGCGATCCTCACCAGCGACGGCCGCGAGCTGGTCCGCAACCGGCCAGCGCTCGCGGTCTCGGCGGACCGGCAGGCGCTGCTCGACGCGGCCGGGGACCCGGTCGACGAGGAGGCCGAACGGGTCATCGAGCGGCTCGCGGAGCTGCTGCAGCTCGATGAGGCCGAGGTGCTCGACCGGCTCGGCAGCCAGCGGCGGAGCCCCTTCCGGCCGGTGCCCATCGCGATCGACGTGACCCCGGAGATGGTGTTCGCGATCCAGGAGCAGCGGGAGCTGTTCCCGGGCGTGGTGGCCGAGACGCTGCCGGTCCGGGAGTACCCCCATGGCGATCTCGCCGCGCACCTGGTCGGCTACCTCGGCGAGATCTCCCAGGAGGAGCTGCTGCGGCCGGAGTTCGCCGACTACCGCGGCGGGGACCTGGTCGGGCGGTCCGGTCTCGAGCAGAGCTACGAGGCGGACCTGCGTGGCACCGCGGGCCAGCGGGTGCTCGTGGTCAACGCCCGCGGGGACGTGCTCGACGTCCAGCGCGACCGTGACCCGATCCCCGGCGACACCCTCGTCACCCACCTCGACCTCGAGCTGCAACGGGCGGTCGAGGAGCTGCTGGTCGACGGCATCGAGACGAGCCGCCGGGTCGGGACGAACGAGGGCCGGCCGCTGCCCTCGACCGCCGGGTCCGCGGTGGTCCTCGACGCCCGCACCGGTGCGGTGCTCGCGATGGCCTCCTACCCGAGCTACGACCCGCAGGAGTTCGTCGGCGGGGTCAGCGAGGACTACTACCGCGAGCTCCTCGACGAGGACAGCGAGCAGCCGCTCGTCAACCGGGTCATCAGGGGGGCGTACCCGCCCGGCTCGGTCTTCAAGACCGCCTCGGGCGCCGCGATGATCGAGGCCGGGCACGTCACACCGCGTGGGCTCGTGGGGTGCCCGCCGGCCTTCGAGGTGGGCGGCAACACCTTCCGGAACTGGAACCGCGGTGTGGACGAGGGGTCGATGGACCTCTCCGTCGCCCTGATGCGCTCCTGCGACACCTACTTCTACGACCTCGCCTTCACCCAGTGGCTCTCCGAGGAGCGCGTGGTCGACCAGGGCGAGGCTCCCGACGAGGTCCTCATCCGGGTGGCCGAGCGCTTCGGGTTCGGGGTGCCGAGCGGCATCGACCTGCCCGGTGAGGAACCCGGGCGGGTACCCGGCCGCGAGTGGCGCCAGGAGTACTGGCTCGACCGCCGCGACGGGTACTGCCAGCAGGCGGAGCAGGCCGCGCCCGGTTCCTACACCCGGGAGCTGTACACCGACCTGTGCCGCTTCGGGGGGGCCTGGCGCGGTGGCGACGCCATCAACAGCTCCATCGGGCAGGGGGACGTGGAGGCCACCCCGCTGCAGGTCGCGGTCTCCTACCAGGCGGTGGCCAACGACGGCGTGCTGCTGCGCCCCCACCTCGGCGCTCGCATCGTCGGCCCCGACGGCGAGGTGGTGCGCGAGATCGAACCCGAGGTGGTGGGTGAGCTCGGCGTCTCCGACGAGACGCTCGCCGTGATGCGCGAGGGGCTCGAGCGGGTCGTCATGGACCCCCGCGGGACCGGCTCCTCCGCCTTCGAGGGCTTCCCGCTGGACCGCATCCCGGTCGCCGGCAAGACCGGCACCGCGGAGATCGGCTCGCAGGTGCCCTACGCGTGGTTCGCGGCCTACGCCCCGGCCGACGACCCGGAGGTCGTCGTCGCGGTCAACGTCGAGCAGGGCGGCGGCGGCTCCCAGACCTCCTCGCCCATCGCCCGCAACATCCTCGCGCACTACTTCGGCGTCGTCGATGCCGAGGACGCCGAGTTCGAGGCCGGCGACGAGATCCTGGACTGACCGTCCACGCAAGGAGGTGCGCTGATGGACGTCGGCTACCGGCTCGACCCCGACCAGCGTCGGGCCCGGCAGCAGGTGCAGTCGCGCTGGCTGGAGGTCTACGCCCCCATCCGCCACCTCGACCCCGTCCTCGTGCTGAGCGCCCTGGCGCTCAGCGGCATCGGGCTCGTCGCGATCTACAGCGCCAAGCTGGTCGCGCTGACCTCCCAAGGACTACCGACGTCGCTGTACGTGAGCCGGCAGCTGCTCGCGCTCGCGATCGGCGTCGTCGCGATGGTCATCATCGCGCTCATCGACTACCACTGGCTGCGCGTCTACTCCTGGGTCCTCTACCTCGGCGCGGTGGTGCTGCTGGCGCTGGTGCTCTCCCCCCTCGGCTCCACCATCGGGGGGTCGCAGCGGTGGATCGTGCTCGGGGGGTTCCAGCTCCAACCCTCGGAGCTCGCGAAGGTGGCGGTGGTGCTCGCGGTGGCGGCGATCCTGCACGCCAGCGAGGGCCGGCCCGGGTTCGGTGCGGTGGCGGCCAGCCTCGTCGTCGCCCTGGTCCCGACGGTGCTCGTGTTCCTGCAGCCGGACCTCGGGACCTCGCTGGTGTTCGTGTGGGTGGTCGCGGTCCTGCTGCTGCTCGCCGGCGTCCACGCCGGCTACCTCGTCGGGCTCGGGATCTCGGGCGTGGTGTTCGCCGTCGTCGCCCTGGTCAGCGGGCTGATCCAGCCCTACCAGCTCACCCGGTTGACCGCCTTCCTCGAGGCGGGGGAGGCCTCCGCCGCCCAGACCGCCGCCTTCCAGACCCGGCAGTCGCTCATCGCGGTCGGGTCCGGGCGCTTCGCCGGCAAGGGGCTGTTCGAGGGCACGCAGACCTCGCTGTCGTACGTGCCGGAGAACCACACCGACTTCATCTTCACCGTGATCGCCGAGGAGCTCGGGTTCCTCGGCGGCGGGATCGTCCTCGGCCTGCTGCTGCTGGTGGTGTGGCGGGGTCTCAGGATCGCGATCCTCGCCAAGGATCGCTTCGGGATGCTGGTCGCCGGCGGGATCGTGGCGATCCTGACCCTGCAGGCCTTCGTCAACATCGGCATGACCATCGGGATCATGCCGGTGACGGGCCTGCCGCTGCCCTTCGTCAGCTACGGCGGGACCTCGCTGATCGTGTGGTTCTCGATGATCGGGCTGCTGCTCAACATCCACATGCGCCGCTTCTGAGCCGGCGCACTCCACCTGCCGTTGCGGTGCGACCGACACGGCCCCGGCGGCTTCGCCCGACGCCGATGGACGCGCGCTGGCCTCCGGAGCGGCCCTCAGGGTGGCTGCTACGCTCCGTCACGCCGGACGAGCGCCCGTCACCGCGTCGCCCTCGGGTGGCCCCGATGGCCCGCCGACCGGGCGCTGCGAGGTTCCCGTCCGGTCGTGACCGAAGGAGCCGTCGATGCTCGGGACCGCACCCCGCAGCCTCGCCCCCCCGCTGCCGCCTCGCGAGCAACGCGCGAGGTTCCGCCGCCCCGGGGCGGCCGCCGAGCCGCCGCCCTCGTGCTGGTCGGCGCTCGAGCCGCTGCTGCCGCAGGTCCGCAAGCCCGCCCAGTACGTCGGGGGGGAGCACAACCAGGTCCTGACCCGCTGGGAGGCCGCGGAGACCCGCTGGCTGCTGTGCTACCCGGACACCTACGAGGTGGGCCAGCCCAACCAGGGCATCCAGATCCTCTACGAGGTGCTCAACGAGCAGCCGACCGCGCTCGCCGAGCGGGCCTACGCGCCGTGGGTGGACCTCGAGGCGCTGCAGCGCGAGCACGGCATCCCGACCTTCTCGCTGGAGGCGCACCGGCCCCTGTGGGCCTTCGACGTGTTCGGGGTGAGCCTGCCACACGAGCTCGGCCACACCAACCTGCTGAACCTGCTCGACCTGGGCGGTGTCGCGCACCGCAGCGCAGCGCGGACGATCGACGACCCGCTCGTGCTCGTCGGTGGCCACGCGGCCTTCAACCCCGAGCCGCTCGCGCCCTTCATCGACGCCGCGGTGATGGGGGATGGCGAGCAGGTCACCCTGGAGATCGACGAGGTGGTCCGCCTCCTCAAGCGCGAGCGGGAGCCCGGTGGGCCGCTGGCGGGTCTGGACCCCGCCGCCGCCCAGCACGAGCTCCTGCGCCGGCTCGCCCGGGTGGAGGGCGTGTACGTCCCGGCGTTCTACACCCCGCGCTACCGCGCCGACGGGCGGCTCGCCCGGACCGTGCCCACCGAGCCGGGCATCCCGACCCTGGTGCCCAAGCGCACCGTGCAGGACCTCGAGGCGTGGGCCTACCCCCGCAAGCAGATCGTGCCGATGACCGAGACGGTCCACGAGCGGTTCAGCGTGGAGATCTTCCGCGGCTGCACCCGCGGGTGCCGGTTCTGCCAGGCCGGGATGATCACCCGCCCGGTCCGCGAGCGCCGGCCGGAGACGGTGCAGCGCCTCGTCGAGGAGGGCGTGCGCGACACCGGCTTCGGCGAGGTCGGGCTGCTCAGCCTGTCCTCGGCCGACCACTCCGCCATCGGGCCGATCGCGCGGGACCTCGCGGACACCTACGCGGGCACCACCACCTCGCTGTCGCTGCCCTCGACCCGGGTCGACGCCTTCAACGTGGCCCTGTCCAACGAGCTCGCCCGCAACGGGCGGCGCACCGGGCTCACCTTCGCGCCCGAGGCGGGCAGCGAGCGCATGCGCGCGGTCATCAACAAGATGGTCTCCGAGGAGGATCTGCTGCGCACCGCGGAGCTCGCCTTCTCGGAGGGGTGGCGTCACCTGAAGCTGTACTTCATGGTGGGGCTGCCCACCGAGACCGACGAGGACGTGCTCGCCATCGCCGATCTCGGCATCCGCACCTACCAGGCGGCCCGCCGGCACGGCAGGGCGAACAAGGTCACCCTGTCGGTCGGCGGCTTCGTGCCCAAGCCCCACACGCCCTTCCAGTGGGCCGCCCAGGACCCGCCGGAGGAGATCCGCCGCAAGCTGTCCCTGATCCGCCACGCCATCAAGGACCACCGCGGCATCAAGCTCCGGACCAACGATCCCGAGGAGGGGGTCATCGAGGGCCTGCTCGCGCGCGGCGACCGGCGCGTCGCCGCCGTGGTCGAGCGCGCCTGGCAGCTCGGCGCCCGCTTCGACGGCTGGCAGGAGATGCCGACCCTCGAGCTGTGGCGGCAGGCGCTGGCCGAGACCGGCATCGACCTGGCCTTCACGAGCCAGCGCGAGCGGGACGAGCACGAGGCCCTGCCCTGGGATCACCTCGACTCCGGCCTCGACAAGGGGTGGTTGTGGGAGGACTGGCAGCAGGCGCGAGCTGCCCAGGAGCTCGACGACTGCCGCTGGACGCCGTGCTCCGACTGCGGCGTCTGCCCCGGCTTGAGCCTCGAGCACGACACCGGGTACACCGGTGGATCCAGCCTCCCCGTCCTCCCGACGGGGCTCGGTGGCCGTGGGACGCTACCGACCACCCCGGAACGCGACGCGAGCGGCGGTTGAGCCGCAGGAGGTCCGAGTGCTCGAGCGGTACCGCATCCGCTGGACCAAGCTGGGTCGCACGCGCTTCGTCTCTGCGCGCGACCTGACCTCGGTCTGGGAGCGCGCGTTGCGCCGGGCCGATCTCCCCATCGCGTACTCCGAGGGCTTCACCCCACACCCCAAGGTGTCCTTCCCGGACGCCCTACCCGTCGGCGTCGCTTCCACCGGGGAGTACGCCGAGCTGACCTTCGCGGCCCCGATCGAGCCCCGATCGGATCTGGCCGCCCTGTCCGCCGCGCTCCCCGCCGGCATGGACATCACGACCTACCTCCGGGTCCCCGACGGCGCGCCGAAGCTGGCGAGGAAGCTGCAGGTGACCCTCTGGGAGCTGGCCTGGCCCCCGGTCGACCAGACCGAGCTGGCCGAGCTCCTGTCCACGCGCAGCGCGGAGCTGCTGGCCCAGGACCACGCCGAGGTGGTCCGGTCCCGTCCCGACGGTGACCGGCTCGTCGACGTCCGTCCGGCCGTGCTCGCGCTGGCGACGCTCACGCGTCCGGGTGATGACACCCACGACGCCCACACCGTCCTCCGCGCGGTCCTCCGTACCGACGGACCCAACGTGAGACCCTCCGATCTCCATCAGGCGCTGTCGCACGGCGACATCGCCGCACCGCGCGTCATGCTGCGCGTCGTCCAGGGGACCCCGGTCCCCGACGGTGTCGCCGACGCTCTCACCGACGAGGTCGAGCCCCTGGTCCCCGACGTCGATGCCGAGGCCGCCTGACCCCGAAGCGAGCCTTCCGTGACCGACCACGAACCCAGCACGCAGGAACCCACCGAGCAGTCCACCGACCCGAAGACCGAGGTCAGCAACGCTGGCGGCGACGACGCCGGTGACCGGCAGGACACCACACGCCGGCGCCGGCGCCGTGGCCGCCGAGGCCGCGGCCGTGGCCGCCGCAGCGGCGAACCCGGCCAGACCGACGCGGCGGCCCAGGGAACCGACGCCACCCTCCCGGAGGCCGGCGATCGCACGGCGGATGCCGGGGCGTCCGGGGGAGAGGACGGGGACGAGGGTGCCGCCACGAGGAGCGCACCGGCCAGCGGTTCCTCGTCCCGCTCGTCGCGCTCGGGGTCGTCCCGGTCGGGGACGTCGCGCCCGGGCTCGTCGCGCGCGGGCTCGTCGCGCTCGTCCGCCTCGGGTGGCAGGAGCCGCAAGGACG
>JBKHEJ010000096.1:0-10146 GCA_046540855.1 Nitriliruptoraceae bacterium | reverse complement strand
GCTCGGGGCGAGGTGGCTGGGAGGCGCACCTGGCCGCGCGTGGGCTGCTGCCCGAGCAGCGCGGGGGGCGGCGGTGATCGCCCGACTGACCGGCACGGTGCTGGAGCGGACCGCGGCGGCGGTGGTGCTCGACGTCCACGGC
Organism: Nitriliruptoraceae bacterium; assembly: GCA_046540855.1. Classification (GTDB taxonomy): domain Bacteria; phylum Actinomycetota; class Nitriliruptoria; order Nitriliruptorales; family Nitriliruptoraceae; genus T1Sed10-7. The sequence continues at coordinate 10,004 of JBKHEJ010000096.1, read as the reverse complement.
GTCGGCTACCTCGTCCACGTCACCCCGGGCACCGAGGTCCCCGCGCGCGGTGAGGCGCTGACGCTCCACACCTCCCTGCAGGTCCGCGAGGAGTCCATGACGCTCTACGGCTTCGCGGCCGAGGGCGAGCTGCGGCTGTTCGAGCTGCTGCTGACCGCGGCCGGGGTGGGACCCAAGCTCGCGCTCGCAGCCCTGGCGACCCACCGGCCCGAGGTGCTGCGCACCGCGCTCGCGGGCGAGGACACCGCGACCCTGACGGCGGTGCCCGGGGTCGGGCCGAAGCTCGCGAAGCGGCTCGTGCTCGAGCTCAAGGACCGCATCGGGGCGCTGCCGGGCCCCTCCGGACCCACCCCCGGCAGCGCGGGTGATGGTGTCCCGGCGGACCTCCTCGGCGAGGTGCGCGACGCCCTGCTCGCGCTCGGCTACACCTCGCCCGAGGTGTCGGAGGCGCTCGGCGTCCTGGCTGAGGACACCCCCGCCGACACCGCGACCGCGCTGCGCACGGCCCTGCGCCACCTCGGCGAGCGCAGCCGATGAGCGGGCCCGACGACGAGCTGCTCGGCCCCTCCGCGCAGGCGGGTGAGGACCACCTCGACGCGAGCCTGCGTCCCGCCCGGCTCGAGGAGTTCATCGGCCAGGACCGGGTGCGCCGCCAGCTCCAGCTCGTGCTCGTCGGTGCCCGCCGGCGCGGCCAGGCCGCGGACCACGTGCTGCTGTCGGGCGCCCCGGGGCTCGGCAAGACCACCCTGGCGGCCATCGTGGCCGCGGAGGTGGGCGCGAGCTTCCGGGCCAGCTCCGGGCCGGCGATCGAGCGGCCCGGCGACCTCGCCGCGATCCTGACCGGGCTCGAGCCCGGTGACGTGCTCTTCCTCGACGAGGTCCACCGCCTGCCGCGGACCGTCGAGGAGGTGCTCTACCCGGCGATGGAGGACTTCCAGCTCGACATCGTCGTCGGCAAGGGCCCCGGTGCGCGCTCCATCCGGCTCGACCTGCCCCGCTTCACCCTGGTCGGCGCGACCACCCGCACCGGGCTGCTCTCCTCGCCGCTGCGTGATCGGTTCGGGTTCGCGGCCCACCTCGAGCACTACGACGTGGACGAGCTCGAGCGCATCGTGGTGCGCTCCGCGGGGCTGCTCGCCGTGGAGATCGCCGCGGACGCGGCGGTGGAGATCGCGAGCCGCTCGCGGGGGACCCCGCGCATCGCCAACCGCCTCCTGCGCCGCGTCCGTGACGTCGCCGAGGTGGAGGGCGACGGGCGCATCGACCTCGCCGTCGCCCAGCACGCGCTCGAGCTGTTCGACGTGGACGAGCTCGGCCTCGACCGGCTCGATCGGCGCGTGCTGCTCGCGCTCGTGGACCGCTTCGCCGGCGGACCCGTCGGGCTCAGCACCCTCGCTACGGCGGTCAGCGAGGAGTCCGACACCCTCGAGGACGCGGTCGAGCCCTTCCTGCTGCGCTCGGGCCTGCTGCAGCGCACCCCGCGCGGTCGCGTCGCCACGCCCGCCGCCTACGACCACCTCGGCCGCCGACGCCCACCGCCGGGGGGCGTGCCGGGCCCGGTGCCGCTGTTCGACCCGGACGGTGGGGCCCCCGAGCGGTAGCGTCGCGACCCGGGTCAGGACGTCGCGACCCCGGGGCAGGATGACGCAGCCGAGAGGGGGACCGTGCAGCTCGAGATCGGGGTCGACCCCCTGGTGCTGACCGTGTCCGCGCTGCTGCTGGCGGCGGTGGTCACCGCAGCCTTCGCCGCCCGGCTCGGCAACGTCGTGCGGATCCCAGGGGCGCTGCTGTTCCTCGGGATCGGGATGCTCGTCGGTGAGGACGGCCTCGGCCTGCTCAACCTCACCGACAGCGAGTTCGTGCGCGACATCGGCATCGTCGCGCTGCTCGTGATCCTCTTCGAGGGGGGCCTGACGACCAAACCGAGCGACCTGCGGATCGCCGCGGTCCCGGGTCTGGTGCTCTCCACCCTCGGGACCGCCCTCACCGCCGGGATCACGGCGCTCGGGGTGTGGCTGCTGCTCGACGTGGACCCGCTCACCGCGGCCCTGCTCGGTGCGGTCGTGGCCTCCACCGACGCGGCCGCGGTGTTCTCGATGATGCGCACCACCCCGCTCCCACGCCGCGTCTCGGCCCTGCTCAGGATCGAGTCGGGTGCGAACGACCCGATCGCGGTCATGCTGACCGTGGGGCTGATCGCGACCCTGCAGGGTGGACCGAGCGGACCCGGAGCCTGGGTCAGCTTCGCAGCCGTCCAGCTGTTCGGCGGCGTCGCCGCAGGGCTCATCGTCGGCACCGCCGGTGTCGCGCTGCTGCGTCGGATCGACCTCGGCATCGCGGGGCTGTACCCGGTGCTCGCGGCCGCCATCGGTGGGCTCGCCTACGGCATCGCCGCGGTGCTCGGTGCCTCCGGCTTCGTGGCGGTCTACCTCGCCGGCGTGCTCGTCGGCGCCCGGGTCCCCCGACACCGGCGCGGCATCGTCGGGTTCCACGAGGCCATCGCCAACGCGGCCGAGATCGGGCTGTTCCTGATCCTCGGGCTGCTGGTCTTCCCGAGCCGGCTGCCGGCCGTGGCGGCGACCGGCCTGGCGATCGCCGCGCTGCTCGTGCTCGTGGCCCGCCCCGTCGCGGTGTGGCTCTCGACGCTCGGCAGCGGGCTCGACTGGCGGGAGCGCACCGTCGTGTCGTGGGCGGGGCTGAGAGGCGCGGTCCCGATCGTGCTCGCCACCTTCCCCTTGACCGCCGGCATCACCGGCTCCGCGGCGCTGTTCGACATCGTGTTCTTCGTGGTGCTGCTCTCGGTGCTGCTGCAGGGGACCACCCTGCAGGCCCTGGTGCGCTGGCTCGGTGTGGAGGAGGCGCGGCCGGCCTGGGCGCCGGTCGCCGAGGCCCTGCCGATCGACGACCTCGACGTCGACCTGATCGAGCTGACCGTCACCGACGACCTCGCCATCGTGGACCGGCAGCTCGCGGAGGTCGGACCTCCCGGGTCGGGCCGGGTGATGGCGGTGGTGCGCGCCCACCGGGTGCTCGTCCCCACCGGGCAGACCGTGCTGCACGACGGGGACGTCCTGCTGCTGACCTGCGCCCGGCAACGCGAGCGTGACGTCGTCGCCGAGGTCACCGCGTGGGCGCGTGGCGAGGACGCCACCGACCGGTAGCATGCCAGCGTTCGCCCGCCTCAGGCGGGCGTCGTCGCGTCGTCGCCTGGTGCGCGGCGCAGCGTGCCGACATCCGGGCGATGCCCCGGCGAGCGGAGGACGAGACGTGGAGCTGTTGCTGCCCCTGGCCTTCCTGGCCGTGCTGTGGGTCCTGTTGATCCGACCCCAGCAGAAGCAGCGCAAGGAGCAGGAGGCCGCCCGCCGCAACCTCGCCGTCGGCGACGACATCGTCACCATCGGTGGGCTCCACGGCCGGGTCGTGGACCTGCCCGCCGACGCGACCATGGACCTGCTCGTCTGCCCGGGCGAGGACGAGGCCCAGGACGTCGTGCTGCGCTTCGAGCGCGCGGCGCTCGGTCGGGTCGTGCACCGGGCCGACGAGGACGCTGACGCGGCCGCGGACGAGGGCGCTGATGGCGATGACGAGGACGCCACGTGAGCACCCCGCCCGACGGTGACGCGGTGCGCCCCGACGGCGCGCCGTCGGCGGCGGAACCTGCCCCGCCCGCCGCGGGGGAGCCCACGGCACGGCCAGATCCCGAGCGTGTCGCCCGACCGGCCCGGGACGCGGTCTCACCGTCGGCCCTGACCGACCCGGCGACCGCGATCCGCGGCTCCGCCGAGGCGGCGCTGCTGCGCGGGGTGGACGCGGCCGATGCGGTCGCGGAGTCCCGCACCGTGGCGCTCGACGCCGAGCGTCGCACGGGGGGACAGGTCGACCTGCTCGCCGAGCTCCAGCAGGACGAGGTCGTCAGCGCCTTCATCAAGCTCTCCGACCAGTTCCTCGGCGCCATCGGGTTCACCGAGCACGGGTTCCGGCACGCCAACCTCGTCGGTCGCATCGCGCACAACGTGCTGCACCACCTCGGCGCTGACGCCGAGCTCGCCGAGCTCGCGGCCGTCGCCGGGTACCTGCACGACGTCGGCAACGTCGTCACCCGCGCGAACCACGGGCTGTCGGGCGCCTGGATCGCCTACGACGCGCTGCGGCGGTTGGAGGTGGACCCCTACCGCATCGGGCTGGTCCTGTCGGCCATCGGCAACCACGAGGAGCAGTACGGCTCCGCGATCGGGCCGGTCGGCGCCGCGGTCATCCTGGCGGACAAGTCCGACGTCCACCGCTCCCGTGTGCGCAAGGGGGCCGACACCGCCACCGACATCCACGACCGGGTCAACGACGCGGTCACCTACTCCTTCCTCCGCGTCGACGCGGAGGCGGCCACCATCACCCTCGAGCTCGAGCTCGACACCGAGCGCTCCACGGTCATCGAGTACTTCGAGATCTTCCTGGACCGCATGGTCATGTGCCGCCGCGCCGCCCGCACCCTGGGGTGTGAGTTCCGCATCACCGCCAACGGCGTCCCGCTCGGCTGAGGCCCCGCACGACGAGGACACGCACGTGGAGACACGCCCCCTGTACGCCAGCCTCGCGGCGGTGCTGCTCGTCGCCGTGCTCGCCGGGGTGTACCTCGGCAGCGGCGCGCGGCCGAGCCTCGGCCTCGACCTGCAGGGGGGCATCTCCGCCGTCTACGCCCCCGTGCTCCCGCCGGGGGAGGAGACCCCGGAGGACCTCGAGGCCATCATCGACGAGACCATCGAGGTGATCCGGGCCCGGGTCGACTCGCTCGGGGTGGCCGAACCGGACATCTCCCGCACCGGCACCGACGTGCAGGTCCAGCTGCCCGGCATCGCGGATGCGGACCGGGTGCAGGAGATCATCGGGACCACCGCCCAGCTGTCCTTCCGGCGGGTCGAGGGTGAGATCCTGCCGGGCACGGACGAGTACGACACCGAGGGGCCGGACTGCCTCGCCCCGGTCGACACGCGCACCCTGCTGCCGAACGACGAGGCCGGGATCCTGTGCGGCTCGCCCGAGGAGGGCATCACCGACCCCGACAGCGGTGAGTCGCTGCCCATCAAGTACCGCGTCGGGCCGGCGGAGCTGACCGGGGAGAACATCGAGGACGCCTTCGTCCAGGTCGGCTCCGGCACGCAGGCCTTCCAGGTCGGCCTCAACCTCGACGACACCGGCGCCGAGGTCTTCGCCGCGGTCACCTCCGACCTCGCCTGCGAGCGCGACGCTGGCCGGGACGACCGCTTCGCGATCGTGCTCGACGGCACCGTCGAGTCCACCCCCGGGGTCAACCCGACCGTCGCGTGCGGGGTCGGGATCACCGGCGGGAGCGCCTCGATCACCACCGGCGCGGGCCTCACCCGCGAGGAGCAGGAGCAGGAGGCCAGCGACCTCGCGCTCGTGCTCCGCACCGGCGCGCTGCCGATCTCGCTCGAGCCCTCCACGTTCCAGACGGTCTCGCCCACCCTCGGGGCCGAGTCGCTGCAGGCGGGCCTCCTCGCGGGCCTGATCGGGCTGCTGCTCGTCGGGGTGTGGCTCGTGCTGTTCTACCGCTGGATCGGCCTCATCGCGATGGGGGTGGTGGCCCTCTACGGCCTGTTCGTGGTCGCCGGCGTGAGCGCCATGGGGGAGCTGATCGGCTTCTCCCTCACGCTCGCCGGCGTGGCCGGGATCATCGTCTCGATCGGTATCACCGCCGACTCCTCCATCATCTTCGCCGAGCGCATCCGCGACGAGGTCAACCTCGGCAAGACCGTCCGCACGGCCGTGGTGCGCGCCTTCGACTCCGCCTGGCGGACCAACCTCACCGGCAACACCGTCACCCTCGCCGCCGCGGTCATCCTGTACTTCCTCGCCGTCGGGCCGGTGCGCGGCTTCGCGCTCATGCTCGGTATCTCGAGCGTGCTCGACCTGATCCTGATGTACACCGTCGCCCGGCCGTCCGTCTTCCTGCTCGCCGCCAGCGGGAAGCTGTCCCGGCGCAGCCTGCGGGCGGTCGACCCCGAGGTCCGCCCACGAGCCGGAGCCCGCGCATGAGGACCCCCTCGATCGACTTCATCGGTCACAGCCGCCGCTGGGCGGCGATCTCCGCCGTGCTCATCCTCGTCAGCCTCGGCGCCCTCGGCCTGCGCGGGCTGTCGCTGTCGATCGACTTCGTCGGCGGCAACAGCTACCAGCTGGTCGACGTCCGGTCCGACCTGACCGCCGAGGAGCTCAGGGTCGCCGCCGAGGAGGCCGGTGCCGCCGACGTCATCGCCCAGCTGCAGACCAGCGACGGGGTGACCACCGGAGCCCAGGTCCGAACGGAGGCGCTCGAGCCCGCCGGCGCGACCGAGCTCGCCGTGCGCGAGGCGCTCCAGGAGACCGCCGACGCCGCCGAGGTCGCCTTCGACTTCGTCGGTCCGGTGTGGGGGGAGCGGATCACGCGGCAGGCGCTGGAGGCGCTGCTCGTCTTCCTCGTGGTGGTGGTGCTCTACATCACCTTCCGGCTCGAGTTCAAGATGGCCCTCGCGTCGATCGCGGCGCTCGTCCACGACGTGCTGATCACCATCGGTCTGTACGCGCTGGTCGGGTTCAACGTCTCGCCCTCGACGGTCATCGCCCTGCTGACGATCCTCGGCTACTCGCTGTACGACTCGGTCGTGGTGTTCGACCGGGTCAAGGAGAACGCGATCAACCTCGGCGACGACGGCCTGCGCACCTACGGCGAGCTCGTCAACGCCTCCATGAACCAGGTGGTCTACCGCTCGATCAACACCTCGGTGACCTCGCTGCTGCCGGTCGGTGCACTGTTGCTGCTCGGCGCGCAGGTGCTCGGTGCGGCGACGCTGCAGGACCTCGCCCTGGCGCTGTTCATCGGCATGGCCATCGGGGTCTACTCCTCGCTGTTCGTCGCGGGCCCGCTGTTCGCGTGGCTCAAGCGCACCGAGCCGGAGGAGCAGCGCCGCATCGCCAAGGCCGCCGAGCAGGACGCGAGCGGCGGCACGGCTGCCGAACCGGCCGAGGCAGCGGCCCCAGCGCCGGGTTCGCCGGAGGCCCGGGCACCGATCACCACCGAGTACGTCCGTGGCAGCGGCAAGGGCAACAAGCGCCGCAAGCGCTGAGGGAGGGGACCGTCATGGACGCGATCCGGGACCCGTACGACCTCGACCGGCTGGTGCGGGCGGTCCCCGACTTCCCCGCCCCGGGCATCGTGTTCCGCGACGTCACCCCGCTGCTCGCCGATCCGGTCGCGCTCGGCCGGGCGGTCGAGGCCCTCGCGGCCTTGGATGGACACATCGACGCGGTCGTCGGCATCGAGTCCCGCGGCTTCATCCTCGGCGCACCGGTCGCCCTGCACACCCACGCGGGGTTCGTGCCGGCCCGCAAGCAGGGCAAGCTGCCGGGCGAGACGATCGCCGTCTCCTTCGCGCTGGAGTACGGCGAGGCCGTCCTCGAGCTCCAGCACGGTGCCATCCACCCCGGCCAGCGCGTGCTGATCGTCGACGACGTCCTCGCCACCGGCGGGACCGCGGCGGCCGCCGGCCAACTGGTCGAGGAGCTCGGCGGCGAGGTGGTCGGCATGAGCTTCCTGCTGGAGCTGACGGCGCTCGGCGGTGCCGCGCGGCTGGAGCGCTACCGGACGAACGCGCTGCTCAGGTACTAGCCCCGCTCGGTACGCTGGCTGGACCGGCCCCAGGAAGGGGGGAGCGAGCTGGCGACCACGGAGAGCACCGGCACCCGCAGCGAGCGCGACCTGCGCCCCGCGCTGCCGCCGCCGCGCCGCACGGGCGTCAAGGCGGCCCTGTCCCGGCTCCCCCTCGTCCAGCGCGAGGCGATCCCCCCGGAGCTCGACGACCTCGCCGCGGCGATCCGGGAGTCCTCCCGCGCGGATCTGCGCGAGGTCGTGAGGGCGTTCCGCTTCGCCGAGGCCATGCACGAGGGGCAGAAGCGCCAGAGCGGTGACGACTACATCACCCACCCGGTCGCCGTCGCCGCCGAGCTCGCCCGGCTCGGTCTCGGTACCTCGACGCTGGTGGCCGCGCTGCTGCACGACACCGTGGAGGACACCCCGGCCACCCTCGCCGACATCAAGGAGGGCTTCGGGGACGAGGTGGCCCACCTCGTCGACGGCGTCACGAAGCTCGACCGCATCCAGGTGGAGTCCAAGCAGCAGCAGCAGGCCGAGACCCTGCGCAAGATGATCGTCGCGATGGCCAAGGACATCCGCGTGCTGGTCATCAAGCTGGCCGACCGGGTCCACAACATGGAGACGATCGGGTACACGCCCCGGGAGAAGCAGAAGCGCATCGCCCAGGAGACCCTCGACATCTACGCGCCCCTGGCGCACCGCCTCGGGATGCAGAACTTCAAGCTGCGCCTCGAGGACCTCGGGTTCCAGACCCTCCACCCCAAGCGCTACGAGGAGATCGTGGCGATGGTGGAGGAGCGCAACCCCGAGCGCGAGCGGGAGCTCGAGCAGATCATCGCCGCCATCTACGAGCAGCTCAAGCAGCTGAAGATCCGTGGCGAGGTCACCGGCCGGCCGAAGCACTACTACTCGATCTACGAGAAGATGGTCCTGCGCGGCAAGGAGTTCGACGAGATCCACGACCTGCTCGCCGTGCGCGTCATCGTGTCCTCGGTCCGCGACTGCTACGCCGTCCTCGGCCAGCTGCACGCGACCTGGCGTCCCGTCCCGGGGCGCTTCAAGGACTACATCGCGATGCCGAAGGTGAACCTCTACCAGTCGCTGCACACCTCCGTGATCGGGCCACGCGGGCGGCCGCTGGAGGTGCAGATCCGCACCGAGGCGATGCACCGCACCGCGGAGTTCGGTGTCGCGGCGCACTGGAAGTACAAGTCGAGCAACCGCGGGGGCGACGAGGAGACCAGCACCGACGAGCTGCCCTGGATCGACCAGCTGCTCGAGTGGCAGTCGGACACCGACGAGCCAGGCGACTACCTCGAGTCGCTCAAGATCGACCTGTACCAGGACGAGGTGTTCGTCTTCACGCCCAAGGGCGACGTGATGGGGCTGCCGGTGCGCTCCACCCCGATCGACTTCGCCTACGCCGTGCACACCGACGTCGGCCACCGCTGTATCGGGGCTCGGGTCAACGGTCGTCTCGTGCCGCTCGACCACCAGCTCGCCAACGGTGACTCGATCGAGATCCTGACCTCCAAGGCCGAGGAGGCCGGCCCGAGCCGTGACTGGCTCCAGATCGTCGCCTCGCAGCGTGCGAAGTCGAAGATCCGGGCCTACTTCAACCGTGAGCGGCGCGAGGACGCGATCGTGCGCGGCCGGGACGCCATCTCCCGCGCGCTGAGGCGCAAGGGCATCGCCTACGCACGGGCGATGGCCTCCGGCGACCTCGACGAGGTCGCGCACACCTTGAGCTACAAGGACGCCGAGACGCTGTTCCGGGCCGTCGGCGAGGGTCACGTCGCCGCCACCACGGTCGCCCAGCACGTCCTCAACGAGCTCACCCAGGTCGACGACGAGCCCGAGCTCCAGCCGGCCGAGTCCGCCATCGCCCCGATCCGCATCGGCGCCACCGGCACCGACGACATCGAGGTCGAGGGCGACTCGGGCATGCTGGTCAAGCTCGCCCGCTGCTGCACCCCGGTGCCTGGCGACCGCATCGTCGGCTTCGTCACCCGCGGGCGCGGGGTGTCGGTCCACCGTGCCGACTGCACCAACGTCGCCGACCTCGCGCGCGACCCGGACCGGTTCGTGCCCGTGGACTGGTCGGGGGAGACCGGCTCGTCCTTCCTGGTCACGATCGAGATCGAGGCCCTGGACCGCAAGCACCTGCTGCGGGACATCACGGCCGTCATCGGTGACCTGTCGATCAACATCACCTCGGCGCAGGTCGGCACGGCCCGGGACCGCATCGCCAGGCTGCGCTTCACCTTCGAGCTCGGTGACCCGTCCCACCTCGAGGAGGCGCTGCGGTCGGTGCGTCGGGTCTCCGGGGTGTACGACGCCTACCGCGCCACCCCGCAGG
>JBKHEJ010000095.1:0-10428 GCA_046540855.1 Nitriliruptoraceae bacterium | reverse complement strand
GCCGACGGCAGCGACGCCGGCGCCGAGGTGGCGCACCGCGACCTGCAGCGCCGGACCATGCGCGTTCTGGTCACGAGCCAGGTGCTCGGTGGGGTGGGCGTCGGCTCCGGGGTCGCCGTGGTCGGCCTGCTCGCCTTCCAGCTCTCGGGGACCGCGTCGCTGTCCGGGGTGTCCGCGACCGCCTCGACGCTCGGCTCCGCGGCTGCGGCCATCGTCATCGCCAGGCTGTCGGTCGCCCGGGGCCGCCGTCCCGGGCTCGTGACCGGCTACCTCGTCGGTGCCGCAGGCGCCGCCCTCGCGATCGTCGCGGCGGTGCTCGGGGTGTTCTGGTTGCACGTGGTCGCCTCGCTCGCCTTCGGCTGGTCGAGCGCGTCGAACCTGCAGGCGCGCTACGCGGCCACGGACCTGGCCGGTCCTTCGACCCGTGCCCGCTCCCTCTCCACGATCGTGTGGGCGACGACCATCGGCGCGGTGCTGGGGCCGAACCTCACCGGGCCCGGTGAGGCCGTCTCGGGAGTGCTCGCGCTCCCCCCTCTGGCCGGCGCGTACCTGTTCTCCCTCGCCTCCTTCCTCGCCGCGGCGCTCGTCCAGGCCGTGTGGCTCCGCCCGGACCCGCTCCACGTCCTGCGAGCCACGGCGGCCGTGCCCGCGGTCGCCGACACCGGCTGGGCGACGATCCGCCGTGCGTTGCGGACGATCCGTGCCATCCCGGAGGCCCTGGTGGCGGTGCTCGCCATCACCGCGGCCCACGCGGTCATGGTCGGGGTGATGGTGATGACGCCGGTGCACATGGAGGGCAACGGCGCGGCGCTCAACCTCGTCGGCCTGACGATCAGCCTGCACATCGCCGGGATGTACGCCCTCAGCCCCGTGATGGGTGCGCTCGCCGACCGGGTCGGCAGACGGGCGACGGTCCTGTTCGGTGTGGCCCAGCTGGCCGCCGCCGCGGTCCTGGCCGGGGTCGCTGACCCGATGGGCACCGTACTGTTCCCGGGCGGGTTGATCCTGCTCGGCACGGGCTGGTCCGCCTGCCTGATCGCCGGCTCGGCCTGGCTGACCGACGCGGTCCCCGTCGCGGAGCGCCCGGCGGTGCAGGGCGCGAGCGACCTCGCGATGAACCTCGCCGGCGCCGTCGGAGGGACCTTGGCGGGCATCGTGCTGGCGATCGCAGGCTACGCGGCCCTGGCCTTCGGGTCGCTCGTGCTGCTGCTTCCGGCAGCGCTCGGTGCGATCCGACTGCGTGGAGGCGACCACGTCGGCGCCTCGGCGGGCTGAGCCCCGACCGCTCCGTCGGGGGACGGATCCGGCCCGGGCCTGCTGCCGGGCTCGCGGGGCGTTGTTCGCGACGCTCCGGGACGCGGTTCGCGATGCTCCGGGGCGCTGGTCGGGAGGTTCGGGGCGCCCTTCGCGATGCTCCGGGGCGCTGGTCGGGAGGTTCGGGGCGCCCTTCGCGATGCTCCGGGGCGCTGGGCACGACGCCGCGGACCGCTGGTCACGACGCTGCCGGGCGCCGGTCGCGAGGCTCGGGGCCGGGCCTCGGTCGCTACGCTCCGGGCGGCCGGCCACTACCTCGGTGCCAGCGTCGAGGTGGAACCTTGCCCGCCGGCGGATCGGTCACGAGGCGAGGACGCACGGTGCGCATCGGTGTGGTCACCTTCCCCGGGTCGCTCGACGACCAGGACGCACGACGGGCCGTGGAGGCCTGCGGTGGCGAGACCGTGTCGCTCTGGCACGCCGAGGCGACGACCAAGGGCGTGGACGCGGTCGTGCTCCCCGGCGGGTTCTCCCACGGGGACTACCTGCGCTGCGGCGCGATCGCCCACCGCGCGCCGGTCATGGCGGCGGTCGCGACCTTCGCCCGGGACGGCGGGCCGGTGCTCGGCATCTGCAACGGCTTCCAGGTCCTGTGCGAGTCGGGCCTGCTCCCCGGGGCGCTGACCCGCAACGCCGGTCTGCGCTTCGTGTGCCGTGACGTGCCGTTGACCGTCGAAGCGGTCGACACCCCCTGGACGCGCGCCTTCGATCCGGGCCAGACGATCGTGATCCCCGCCAAGCACGGCGAGGGCCGCTACGTCGCCGACGCGGCGACCCTGGACCGCCTCGAGGACGAGGGCCGTGTTCTCGTGCGGTACGCGGCGGGCTCCAACCCGAACGGCTCCGCGCGGGACATCGCGGGGGTCACCAACCCGGCCCGTAACGTCGTCGGGCTCATGCCCCACCCCGAGCACGCCGTCGACCCGCTCCTGATCGGTGGCACCGATGGGCGCGGGTTCTTCGAGAGCGTGCTGCTCGGCGTGCCGGCCTGAGCGTGCAGGACCGCCGGCCCCCGTGGTGCGGCACGGGGACCGGCGGGATCGGGCGCGGACCGGGGTGCGGGCTCGGACCGCTCACCGGTGCGGTCAGTTGCCCTGCAGCAGGCGCTCGAAGGGGTCGTCGGCTGCGGTGCGCCGGCGGTCGATACGCAGGTAGGCGAACAGCGCCAGGTGCGCGAGGATGCCGACGAACAGGATGCCGGCCGGGAAGAACTGGCCCTGGAACGCCAGCATGACCGCGGCGATGGCCGCGAAGGCGACGAGCACGGCGCGCAAGGTGTTCAGGGCGTCCACGGCGACCTCGTTGATGGAGCGGCTGCGGCCCCGGCAGCGTACCGCGTCTCAGGTCGTTCGGCCCTGCCACCTTCGTCGCCCGGGCCGCCCAGGGCCGGAGGTCCCATCAGCCGGTCGGACCGCCGCGGGTGGGAGGCGCGGGCGCGCGCGTCGGCAGGCTCAGGCGCGGTGGCGGAACAGGTCGCCGGGCTGGCACTCCAGTGCGGTGCACAGCGCGGACAGGGTGGAGAACCGCACCGCCTTGGCCCGGTCGTTCTTGAGCACCGACAGGTTCACGACCGTCACCCCCACCCGCTCGGACAGCTCCTTCAGCGTCATACCCCGGGCGAGGAGCAGTTCGTCGAGGTGGCACGTGATGGCGCCCTCCGGTGCGCCGTGTTCGCCGCCGGCCGGAGCCATCAGACCAGTCCCTCCAGCTCCTCGGTCAGCTGTCGACCCGACTCGAACACCTGGGCGGCGATCGCGAGGAGCGCGACCACGAGCAGGGTGCGCAGCTCCAGCTCGAACAGCCGGATCCCGAGCGGCCCGCCGTCGGGGAGCCCACCGAGGGAGGTGGTGACGAAGGTCGCTGTCAGCCCGTCGAGCGCAGGTGGGAGGAAGGCACCGGCGAGCACGACCAGCGAGAGCCCGCGCAGCCATGCGGACATGCGGCGATCGAACGGCCGCCCGCCCGCGACCAGCAGGAGCATCGAGCGGACCAGCCACGCGCCGATGCCCAGCAACACGCCGCCCACCGCGCTGCCGAGCCCGGTCAGCGCGCGTTGCCAACCCGGCAGCCCGGTCACCACCAGCTCGACGGTGCCGGCACCCGTCAGCTCCAGCCGGCTGTCCGGCGGGAGTCCCTCCGGGTCCTCGGCCAGGACGACGTCCGATCCCTCGACGCTGACGGGCACGGCCGCCTCGTCCATCGCGACGTTGAGGGCCGGACGGGCGAGGGCGACCAGTGCCACCAGTAGGCCGAGCCCGAGCACGGCCCCGGCGAGGATCCGCGCGCCCGTCGCACCCTCGCGGTTGAGGGGGCCGCTCGGTTCGGTGCCCTGCTCGGCCGTCGGGCCGGGAGCGCCGTCGTCCCTGCCGGTCGGCTCGTCGTCCGTGCCGCTCATGGGCCTGCCTCCGTCCGTTCTCCGAGGGGTTCCTCGACCGCAGCTCCCCGTCCCCCTCACGACCGCTGCGATATCGAAAGACGATAACATATCGACCATCGATAGGTTCGAGCTGCACGCCCGACGCGCGTGTCGCGCGCACCCGACGGAGCCTGTCGCCCGTCACGTAGGCTGCCTGCGGCCGCCACCGCCTCGACTCGGGGTCCACCGGCCTCCACCTGGTCGCCGCCCCGATCGCCACCCCGGTGCTGGCGCCGATCGCCCCCGACGTCCCCCCACCACCCGCGACGAGGCGTGCTGAGATGTCCGAGACCTCCACCTCGCCGTTCCCGCCCGAGGAGACGCTGACCCCCGAGCGCGCCCGCGAGCTCGGGCACGAGCTGGGCCTGCGTGGCGACGAGTACGACGACCTCGTGGGGATCCTCGGTCGGGTCCCCACCGTGGCCGAGCTCGGCATGTACTCGGTGATGTGGTCCGAGCACTGCTCCTACAAGTCCTCCAAGCTGCACCTGCGCGGCCTCGCCCACGACGAGCCGTGGGTGATCGCTGGCCCCGGTGAGAACGCCGGGGTCGTCGACGTCGGGGACGGGCTCGCGGTCGCGTTCAAGATCGAGTCCCACAACCACCCCTCCTACGTCGAGCCCTTCCAGGGTGCGGCGACCGGCGTCGGGGGGATCCTGCGCGACATCTTCACCATGGGTGCCCGACCGATCGCGGTCATGGACCCGCTGCGCTTCGGGGACCCGGGCGGCTGGACCGACGGGGCCGGCGTCCACCACGAGGCCGACGCCCTGCAGCGCCACCTCCTCGACGGGGTGGTGCGCGGTGTCGGGCACTACGGCAACTGCGTCGGGGTGCCCAACATCGGCGGCGAGGTGGTGTTCGACGACACCTACGCCGGCAACCCGCTCACCAACGTGCTGGCCATCGGGGTGCTCGAGCGCGAGAAGCTCCAGCTCGCCCGGGCCGAGGCACCCGGCCACCTCGCCGTCCTGCTCGGCTCCGCCACCGGCCGCGACGGCATCGGCGGCGCGAGCGTGCTCGCGAGCCAGGAGTTCGACGAGGGGCTGGACGCGAAGCGACCGAACGTGCAGGTCGGTGACCCCTTCGCGGAGAAGCTGCTCATCGAGTGCTGCCTGGAGCTGTACGAGCGCGACCTCGTCTCCGGCATCCAGGACATGGGGGCGGCCGGCATCGCCTGCTCCACCTCGGAGCTCGCGTCGGCGGCGTCGATGGGCATGGACGTCGACCTCGACCGGGTCCACCTGCGCGAGCCGTCGATGGCGTCCTGGGAGATCCTGTGCTCGGAGTCCCAGGAGCGCATGCTGGCCCTGGTGGCACCGGAGCAGCTCGAGGAGCTACAGGCGGTTGCGGCACGCTGGGGTGTGCCCGCCGAGGTGATCGGCGAGGTCGTCGAGGGCGACGCGCTGCGCCTGACGCGGGGCGGCCGGCTCGTCGCCGACCTGCCGGCCCGCTCGCTGGCCGATGAGGGCCCGGTCTACGACCGCCCACAGGCCCGCCCGGGCTGGCTGGATGCCTACGCCGAGGTGGCGGCCGACGACCTCGATGCGACCCTGCCGGGGGGCACGCTCGAGGCGACCGACGATCGCCCGATCCGCACCCACGAGGAGGTGGCGCTCGCCTTCCTCGCCTCCCCCAACGTCGCCTCCAAGCGGTGGGTGTTCGAGCAGTACGACCAGCACGTGCTGGCGGGCACCGTGCTCGGTCCCGGCATGGCGGACGCCGGGGTGGTCCGGTTGCCGGGCAGCCGGCGGGCCGTGGCCTGCTCCACCGACGGCAACGGTCGCTGGTGCGAGCTCGACCCGGAGCAGGGCACGATCCGGGTCGTCGCCGAGGCCTTCCGCAACGTCGCCTGCTCGGGCGCGCGACCGCTGGCGACGACGAACAACCTCAACTTCGGCAACCCGGAGCGGCCCGAGATCATGTGGCAGCTCGCCACCTCGATCCGGGCGCTCGGGGCGGCGTGCCGCCAGCTCGGCGTGCCGGTCACCGGGGGCAACGTGTCGCTGTACAACGAGACCAAGGGTGCGGCGATCCACCCGACGCCGGTCATCGGCATCCTCGGCGTGCTGGCCGACGCCGAGGACGCCCTCGGGATCGCCTACGAGGACGAGGGGGAGCTCCTCCTGCTGCTCGGCGCGGCGACCGTGCCGGGCCTGGCCGGCTCCGAGCTCCAGCGCTGGCTCGGTGCCCCGCTCGGCGGCGTCCTCGCGCCTGCCGACCTCGAGCTCGAGGCGGCGATGTCGGAGGTGCTGCAGGAGGCGGCGCGGGAGCGGCTGGTCACCTCCGCCCACGACGTCGGGGCCGGTGGGCTGCTCGTCACCCTCGCGGAGTCCTGTCTGGCCGGGGACATCGGCGCGGAGGTCGCGCTCGAGGGGCCGATCAGCGCGCTGTCGCCGACCCAGCAGCTCTACAGCGAGTCGCCGGGGCGCATCGTCGTCACCGTGCCGTCCTCGGCGGTGCGGGAGCTCGCGGCGCTGTGCGCGGACGCCGGGGTGCCGATCCAGGACATCGGGACCGTCGGCGGGTCCCGGCTGACCATCCGAGGGCTGGTCGACATCCACCTCGACGAGCTGCGCGCCGCCTACGAGGGTGGGCTGGCCGCGGTGCTGGAGGGCTGAGCCGTGCCGACCCCTGAGGGAGGAGCCCGCACCTCCGGCGCCCCGCGCCACGGCGGCGACGCCGCGACCTCGGCCGCGGCCGCCGCGCCCCTCGCCCCACCGATCCCCCTCGTGGACCGGCCCGCCACGGCCCGGGTCGGGATGGTCGGCGGCGGGCAGCTCGCGCGGATGACCCAGGCCGCCGCGATCGACCTCGGCATCGACCTGCACGTCCTGGCCGTCAACGCCGACGAGCCGGCGGCGCTGGCCGGTGCGGTGATCCGGCTCGGCCGCGCTGACGACGAGGCGGCGCTCCGGGCCTTCGCCGCCGACGTCGACGTGGTCACCCTCGACCACGAGCTGGTCGCCGACGACGTCCTCGCGGCCCTGGCCGCCGAGGGGGTCGCGGTGCGCCCGAGCGCTGCTGCGCTGCTGTTCGCGAAGGACAAGCTCTACGCCCGCACCCAGCTCGCGGCCCTCGGGCTACCCGTCCCGCCCTTCGCGGCGGTGCGCGAGCCCGAGGACGTCGCCGCCTTCGCGGCCCGCTACGGCTGGCCCGTGGTGTGCAAGGCGACCCGCGGCGGGTACGACGGTCGGGGCGTCGAGGTGGTGCACAGCGTCGCCGAGGCCACCTCGGTGCTCGCCCGCGGCGGCAGCTGGATGGTCGAGGCGCACGTCGACATCGCCGTCGAGGTCGCCGTCGTCCTCGCCCGCCGGCCCGGTGGCGAGCAGGTCAGCTACCCCGTGGTGGAGACGGTCCAGCGGGACGGGCAGCTCGTCGAGCTCGTCCAGCCGGCCCGCATCGCGCCCGAGGTCGCGGCGGCAGCCGTCCGGCTCGGCTCCGAGGTCGCCGAGGCGGTGGACGGGGTCGGGATCATCGCGGTGGAGCTGTTCGTGGACCCGGCCGGAGGGCTCACGCTGAACGAGCTCGCGGTGCGGCCCCACAACTCCGGCCACGCCACGATCGAGGCCGCCACCACCTCGCAGTTCCACAACCACCTGCGCGCGGTGCTCGACTGGCCGCTGGGGGACACCTCGCTGCGAGCGCCCGCAGCCGCCCTGGTCAACCTGCTCGGACCCGACGGTCCGGACCGGATCGCCGAGCGGCTACCGCAGGCGCTGGCCATCGGCGACGCGGCGGTCCACCTGTACGGCAAGGCGTCCCGGCCCGGGCGCAAGATCGGGCACGTGACCGTGCTCGGTGCCGATGCCGAGGTGGCCCTCGCCCGGGCCCGGGAGGCCGCGGCCCGGCTGCTGGCGCCGTGAGCGAGAGGAACCGAACATGAGCGAGACGTCACCGAGCCCGCTCGTCGGGGTCGTCATGGGCAGCGACTCGGACCTGCCCACCATGGAGCCCGCGGTCGAGGCCCTCGAGCGGTTCGACGTCGACTGCGAGGTCCACGTCGTCTCCGCGCACCGCGACGCCGAGCGCATGCTGGCTTACGGGCATCAGGCTGCGGGGCGGGGGCTGCGGGTGCTGATCGCCGGGGCCGGCGGCGCCGCTCACCTGCCCGGGATGCTCGCGTCGGTGACCTCCCTGCCGGTCATCGGCGTCCCCGTCCCGCTGCGCCACCTCGACGGGCTCGACTCGCTGCTGTCGATCGTGCAGATGCCCGCGGGGATCCCGGTCGCGACCGTGGCGGTCGGTGGCGCGCAGAACGCGGGGTTGCTGGCCGTGCGGATCCTCGCCGCCGGGGACGCCGAGCTCACCGCCCGGCTGGACGAGCACCGCGAGGAGCTCAGAGAGGCCTCGCGCGAGAAGGACGACCGGGTCCAGCAGCAGCTCGCGGGCAAGGCCCGCGGCTTCGGCTTCGCCGGCTGAGCCCGGGGCGCGGTGGTGGATGGTCGATCCCTGCGCGAGGGCGCAGGGATGTGCACGCGATCATGCGTTTCGGTGCGCACCGGTCGTCTCGGTGCTCGATCCCTGCGCGAGGGCGCAGGGATGTGCACGCGGTCGGTCCGGTTGGTTGACGGTCCGCTTGGCTGATCGCTCGGCTGCCCGATGACCCGGCCCGCGCGCTGGCCAGGCTCGCCTCAGCCGAGGGTCCGTCGCGCCTGGGGGCTACCATCGACCCGCCGCGGTCGCCGTGCCGTGGCCGCCGTCGACACGTCCCCAGCGAGGTCCCTGTGACGTCCGAGCAGTCCTCGGCCCCGCCGGCCGATCCCCGGGTGGCCCCCAAGGCCGCGTTCGACGCCGGCAGTGCGGCCGACGACCTCGACAGCCCCCGTGAGGAGTGCGGGGTCATCGGGGTGTACGCGCCCGGTGAGGACGTGGCGCGGCTGACCTACTTCGGCCTCTACGCGCTGCAGCACCGCGGGCAGGAGTCGGCGGGGATCGCGGCCTCCAGCGGTCGTCGCATCGTGGTGCACAAGGACATGGGGCTCGTCAACCAGGTGTTCACCGACACCGGCCTCGCGGCGCTCGAGGGGCACCTGGCCGTCGGCCACTGCCGCTACTCGACCACCGGAGCCTCCTCCTGGGTGAACGCCCAGCCGCAGTACCGCGAGACCCCCTCCGGTGGGGGGCTGGCGCTGGGGCACAACGGCAACCTCGTCAACACCGCGCAGCTGGCCCGGGAGCTCGGGGAGCCCACCGCCAACGACTCGGAGCTGATGGCGGCGCTGCTCGCCCGCGACGTGGACGTCAGCCTCGAGGAGGCGATCGTGCGCACCGCGCCCCGACTGCAGGGCGCGTACTCCGTGGTGGTCATGGACGAGGAGCGCCTGCACGCCTTCCGCGATCCGAACGGGGTCCGGCCGCTGCAGATCGGCCGCCTGCCGGCCGGTGGGTGGGTGGTCGCCTCCGAGACCGCGGCGCTGGACATCGTCGGGGCCGTCTACGTGCGCGACGTCGCCCCTGGCGAGGTGGTGACCATCGACGCGAACGGGCTGCGCAGCCGCCGCTTCGCCCCGCCGAACCCGACCTTCTGCCTGTTCGAGTGGGTCTACCTCGCCCGCCCGGACCACCGGCAGGACGGCGGCAGCGTGCTGTACGCCCGGCGCTCCATGGGCCGGCAGCTCGCCCGCGAGGCACCGGTCGAGGCGGACATCGTGATCCCGGTGCCCGAGGCCGGCCGGGATGCCGCCGCCGGCTACGCCGCGGAGACCGGGCTGCCCTTCGCCGACGGGCTCGTCAAGAACCGCTACGTCGGCCGCACCTTCATCCAGCCGACGCAGTCGCTGCGCCAGCTCGGCATCAAGCTGAAGCTCTCCCCGGTGCGCGAGATCGTCGAGGGCCGGCGGCTGGTGGTCGTGGACGACTCGATCGTGCGCGGCAACACCGCCCGGCAGCTCGTGGCGATGCTGCGCGAGGCCGGCGCCGTCGAGGTGCACCTGCGGATCACCTCGCCGCCGGTGGCCAACCCCTGCTACTACGGCATCGACATGGCCTCGCGCGCCGAGCTGATCGGGGCCGACCTCGAGGTCGAGGAGATCCGGGACTTCATCGGGTGCGACACGCTGCACTACATCTCGCTGAACGGGCTGATCGCCTCCACGCCGCACCAGCGGGAGAAGCTGTGCACCGCCTGCTTCTCGGGCGAGTACCCCATCGAGGTCCCCGGCGAGCACGAGCAGCTCGCCCAGATCCGCTTCGACTTCTCCGGAACGTCCTGAGCACAGCCGGCACGCACGGTGGCCCCGATCCTCGCCAGGTCCCGCGCGAGCATCGTGCCTCGGTTCGCGGACCCGGTCACTCGGTGCTGCCGCCACGCACCTCGAGCCGGTCGGCTCCCGTCGCGGTGCGCACGATGGTCGCGGTCCCGCCGCGCGAGTCGGTCGCCTGGACCTCGGCGTGGCGGACCTCGCCGGGCTCGGCGAGCGTGGGGAAGCGGAACAGCTCCCCGGTCCCCGGGCGGTAGATGAGGACCTCGTCACGCCCGTCGGCGTCGAGGTCGCCGAGGCGCACCTGATCGCCGACCTCGAGGTCGAGCTCCACCTCCACCGGGGGCGCCCCAGGCCGCGCGACCGCGAGCCGCTCGCCGTCGAGCCGGACGGGGGCGCGGCACCCGGCGCCCACGAGGGCCCCCAGCACGAGCCGGCCAGGACCCGGCGGCGGGGCGGTGTCGGCGCAGACCGGTCGGGTGGGGGGCGGGGCTG
>JBKHEJ010000094.1:0-10545 GCA_046540855.1 Nitriliruptoraceae bacterium | reverse complement strand
CTCGCGCACGTCCATCCCGATCGAGAGCTCGAGGAGCTCCTTGAGCGAGTCCTGGCTTGCGGCGTAGCGTTCGTACCGCTGGTGCCAGGCCGGGAAGGCCGGGTCCTCGGCCGACAGCGTCGGGGCCATGCCCCGGGCGACCTGGGAGTCCTCGGTGCCCCAACGGGCGGCGTAGGCCGGGAGGGCCGCGCGGTAGGCGGCGCGCTCCTGCGCGTCCCAGTCCGGCGGGAGGAGCGTCGCGCCGGTCCCCGCCAGGATCAGGCTGTCGACCCGCTCCGGGTAGGTCGCCGCGAACAGCAGGGTCATGGGCCCGCCCTCGGAGTTGCCGAACAGGTGAGCGTGCTCGATACCGGCGTGGTCCATCACCGCCCGCAGATCATCGACACGCTCGTCGAGGTCAGCGATGCGCCCGTTGCGGTCCGAGCAGCCGGTCCCGCGCTTGTCGAAGTGGAGGTAGCGGCAGAAGGACGCGAAACGCTCCAGCATCGCTCGGATCGCCGGCTGCTCCCAGGACAGCTCGATGTTCTGCGCCGTCGGCGGGACCGCCACCACGGTGTGCTCGCCCGCGCCGAACACCTGGTAGGCGAGCCGTGCCCCCCGGGCAGGCGCGAACCGCGTGTGCGGAAGCTCCTCCAGCGGCACCGCGACGGCCCTCCCGCGCCGGACATCGGAACCCTACACCTGACCGGGATGGGCGTGGTCTGCCGCCGCCGGAACGTCCGGGAGTCATCGCCGGTCAACGCTGATGTCATCCGTGTTGGTAGCCTGCCACCGACCGGCCGGACGTGTGCTCTGGCGCGTCCTCGTGACCTTCGGCCCCGGCCGATCGAAGCATCCGCGATGACCTCGACGCCCGCGCGTCGCTCCAGGAAGGGACCCCCCGTGCTGCTCCACCGTCTGCGTGCGCACACCGGCGACCGCACGATCACCCTGACCGCCCCAGGTGGGGACCTGCCGGGCGCGCGTGCGGCTCTGCCGACGACGGTCGGCAACCTGCTCCGGGAGGCCGCTGAGCTGATCGAGGACGATGAGCACCTCGACCGCGCGACGCGCAACTCGCTCCTTGCGGGCGTGCCGGAGCCCGCTGAGGTCGTCGCGCAGGTGCCAGCCCGCCACTCGGTGTGGCTGGCCTGGAGCGCGTCGCAACCCCTGACGGTCGTCCCGCTGGCGCCGGGGGTGCGCGTGCGTGAGCGGGTCCTGATCGACGACCAGGTCGCGATCGTGCGGCCGCTCCTCGAGCACGAGCAGCGCGGGACGGAGCTGCTGGTGCTGACCCTCTCGGACCAGGCGGCCGATCTCGCGGTGCTGCACGTGGCGGACCGACACCTCGACCCCGTCGGTGACCCCTTCCCGTTCACGTACGCCGGTGACGGCACGGGGACCCAGGACCGCAGCTCGAGCAGCCAGCGTGATGAGCGCCGCCGGCACCACTGGCGCCGCGTCGCCGAGGCCGCCCACACGGCGGTGCAGCAGCGCGACCTGCCCGTGGTCACGGTCGGCGTGGACCGGAACCAGGCGTTCCTGCGGGAGGTGTCGTCCTGGCCCGAGGAGCTCGCGGTCGGCGTGCTCGGCGCCCCGGAGGCGCTCGGTCCGGAGGAACTGATGGACCGCGTGATCGCCGCCGCTGGCGAGCACCGGCAGCGCCGGATCGATGAGGTCGCTGCGATGATCGCCGAGCGCGAGACGGCTGGCCGGCTCGCGCGGTCGATGACCGACCTGTACGCCGCCGCGGTCGCCGGGCGGATCGAGCTTCTGGTGCTCGTCGACGGGCCGCCGGTCCCGGGCTACCTCACCGACAGCGGGCACCTCGTCGCCGACGATCCCGGGGGGGCGACCTTCGTGCCCGACGCGTACGCGCTCGGGGTCGCTGAGGCGCTGCGGCGTGGCGGGGAGGTCCTGCTCGCGCCGGAGGGGACCCTCGACCACAGCATCGCGACCCTGCGCTGGTGAACGGACCGCGAGTGTCGTCGTCGGCGCGCGCTCACACCGCGCTTCGGGTCAACGACGTTGACAGCGGTGCAGGTGACCTGGCATCCTGACCCTGCCCGGCCGGCCGGCACCCGTCGCCCGGACCGGGCTTCGTCCTGTGCCCGGGTCCGCGAGCATGACGCTGCGGCCCTTCACGCCCCGTCGGAGTCATCGTCATGTCGCTGGTCGAAGCCTTCCTGCTCATGCTCTACTTCTCGCTGTTCTTCCTGTGGATCTGGTTGCTCATCTCCGTGTTCGCCGACGTGTTCCGGTCGGACGATCTCGGCGGTTGGGCCAAGGCGGCGTGGGTCGTCCTGCTCGTCGTCCTCCCTTACCTCGGTGTCCTCGTCTACCTCATCGCGCGTGGCGGTGGCATGCACGACCGTGGCATGGCACGGGCCCAGGCCGCGCAGGCCGCGACGGACCAGTACATCCGCGAGGTCGCTGCGGCTCCCAGCGCAGCGAGCGAGCTGGCTGCGCTCGCGGACCTGCGTGACCGCGGCGTGCTCTCCGAGGAGGAGTTCACGGCGCAGAAGGCCAAGCTGCTGGCCTGAGCAGCATCGCGCGGCTGATCGGGGGGCGGCCCCCGCCGTGACGCCGCGCACCTGCGGCTGATCAGGGGGCCGCAGCCGCGCACCTGCCCCGTCCCGGTCGGAGGTGTCCCAAGGTGGCTGCCGCACGCGCTGCTCGACCGAAGCGTCCATCGCTGGACCGCGAGGTCATCATCGAGGCAGCGCTGCAGCTGTCGCAGCAGCCGGATGTGGACGCGATGAGCTTCCGTGCGCTCGGTCGTGAGCTCGGTGCCGATCCGACCGCGGTCTACCGCTACTTCCGTGACCGCAACGAGTTGGTGGAAGCCTGCCTCGACCGGATCATCGGGCAGGCGGCCGCTACCGGTGCCCTCGCACCCACCTGGCGTGAGCGTCTGCTCGCCGCCGCTGAGGCCTACCTCGCCCTGAGCGAGGAGCACCCGGTGCTGGGGGCGGAGGCCGGCCACCGCACGACCGGTGGTCCGGGTGAGCTCGCGATGCTCGAGCTCATCCTGGCGGCGCTGCGCGAGGCCGGTCTGTCACGTCAGGACGCGGTCCGCTACTACCCGCTCCTCGCGGGCTACGCGGCGGCGATGGCCGCCGCCAACGCGGCCTACCTCCTGCAGGACGACCGCGCCCTCACGACCCAGGAGCGGATCTGGGTCAGCACCTGGGGGTTGCTCGACCCGGCCGAGCACCCGACGGCGGTGGAGTTGCGCGAGGAGCTCGCCGTCCTGCGGACCCAACAGGTGTTCCGGTCCGGCCTCGAGCTGCTGCTGGACGCCGTCGAGGCCACCGTGGCTCGGACCACCCCGGGGATCGCGGAGGGCTGAGCCGGCCCTGGCGGGCCGTGGCGGGGACGCGCCGCCCTGCACGGGCCGGAGCGTGGCGTGGACGCGCCGCCCTGCACGGGACGGGGCACCCCGGTCCCCGGTCCTCCGGTGCCGTGAAGTCAGCGACCGCTGCGTCGTCGGTTCCGGCGCATCTGGAGCGCCCAGCCCAGGAGCATCCCGACGCCGAGCAGGACCAAGGCCATGCCCCACAGCGGCATCGTGAACTCGAGGAACAGCCACGTGAGCGCGACGCTCTCGGTGTTCTGGAAGACGAAGAAGGTCACGCCGACGACGATCAGGACGGCCAGGATCAGCTTGAAGCTGACCACCTGGCCCCCCATCTCGATGGATCCGTCGGTACGGCGTTCCACCCGCCCCTGGTCGCTCATCTCGGTCCTTTGCGTCCGATCCCCCGAGCGGTCATCGCACCGCCCCGGCCGGGGGTGCATCATCCACGCGCAGGCGCACGCCGTCCAGTAGGGAGCGGTCCCCGTACGGTGAGATGATCGGCTCGGGGCGCCGCGGCACCCCCCCCAGAGCGCACGAGCGCGCGGAGGGTTGCGTGCTCCCCGGTCCTGGGCCGGGGAGCACCGCGGGTCACCCCGCTCAGGTGATGGACGCCTCGTAGATGGCCTGGATCGAGGCATCGAGGGTCCGGTCGAACTCCTCGTCGCTCTGCTGGTAGCTGAGGTCGCTCAGGAGCGCCCGGGAGAACGAGGCGATCAGACCCGGGTTGCTCGCGAGGCGTTCGTTGGCCTCGGCACGGCTGTACCCACCCGACAGGGCGACGACCCGCAGCACCTTCGGGTGCTCGATGAGCGGGGAGTAGAACCCGTCCTCGGTGGGGATCGTGAGCTTGAGCATCACCGGTGCCGGCAGGTCCTCGACCGCGCTGAGCAACAGCTCCCGGAGCTGCTGTTCCGCGGCCTCCTTGTTCGTGGCGTGGATGTCCACCTCAGGCTCGAGGATCGGGACGAGGTCCTGCTCGAGGATGTGGCGGCCGATCTCGGCCTGCTGGTCGACGATGGCGCTGATGCCGGTGCTGTCGTCCGCCTTGATGACCGAGCGCATCTTCGTGCCGAACACCCCGTACCCGCGGGCGCGCCCGAGCAGGTCATCGAGGTCCGGCATCGGCTTCATGAGCTGGACGCCGTTGGCCTCCTCCTCGAGCCCCTTGTCGACCTTGACGAAGGGCACGATGCGCTTGGTGTCCCACAGGTACCGAGCGCTCGGGACCCCCTCGATCTCACGCTCCATGGTGCCTTCGAACAGGATGGCACCGAGGATCCGTTCCCCGGTGAACACCGGCGAGGTGATGATCCTGGTCCGCATCTGGTGGACCAGATCGAACATCGCCTCCTCGGAGTCGTACGCGTCCTCCTCGATGCCGTACTGCGCCAGCGCCTTGGGCGTCGAGCCCCCGGACTGGTCGAGCGCGGCGATGAAGCCGGGGTCGCTGTGCACCTTCGCCCGCATCTGCTCGTCCATATCGGCCCCTCCTCGCTGTCGTTCAGAAGATCGGTGCCTCGAACGTAACCCGCCTCGCCGGCGGTGAGCAGGGCTAGCGGCCCCGGGGGTACCTCCCTTCGACCGGGGCCGCCTACCAGTGCGGGTCGTGCGATCACTCGACGATGAGCTCGCGGTACATCCCTTGGACGAAGTGCGGCGGACCGCCGTCGACCTGCGGTGGACCCCCTTCGGACGCGGCTGCGGCCTCGAGGTAGACCTCCGGTTCCACCCCCGTGGGGATGAAGCAGGCGATGGCGTAGCGCCCCGGCTCGGCGAGGACCCCGTCGCCGACCGCGGCGATCTGGGGCCCACCGGGTGCGGCGAGCAGCACGGTGGAGGGCTCCCCCAGGGTCGGCATGAGCTCCTCGGGTGGGAGCTCCAGGAGCTCCGGGACCGAGCGGTCCTCGTCCTCGGGGAGGCGGAAGGCGACCAGCTCGTGAAGCTCGGCCTCGGCGCTGTTGGTGACGGTCAACTGGGTCCCTGCCGCGATGGTGTCGGGCAGACCGACGTAGCCGAAATCGATCATCTCGACCTCGATGACCTCGCCGGCACCTGCCTCGACGTCGTCGGCACCCTGGCTGTCGTCGGTGTCGCCGGTGTCCTCGTCTCCGGCATCACCGGCGGGCTCGGTGCTGTCGGGGTCCTCGGTGTCTCCGGCGGCGATGGTGCTGTCGGTGTCCTCGCTCTCCGCAGGTTCGTCGGCGTCCACGGTCTCTGCGCGTTCGCCGGTGTCCTCGGTGTCGGCGGTCTCCTCGGCAGCGTCGGCGTCGGACGTGTCCGTCTCGTCTCCGGCACAGCCGGCGAGCAGGGCGAGCCCGGCGAGAAGTGCGAGCAGCGCCGCCGGTGCCCGGCGGGTCGTTGTGGAGCGGTGCAGGACCATCGGGGCCTCCTTCAGGGGTGCGGTCCGGAGCGGTGTGTGGACGCACCCTGCCGGGGTCCCCTTCCGACATCCTTCCGACCACGCACCGTCGCTCCCCGGTGGCCGGCGCCGCGGGCGGTTGCTCCCCGGGGGTCGTTCGGACGGGCGGGCGGATGTGGGGGAGCAACGCAGCCGCCGGTGGCCGCGCGGGGAGCAGCGCGGACGCCGGTCGCCCGGCGACGGCGCCTCGACGCTCAGGAGCGCTCCTGCTCCTCGTCGCTGAGCCGCCGGCGCGGCGTGAAGTCCTCCGCCTCGCGCTCGGCGTCCAGCACGGTCTCGCCCTGGGACTCCGGCAGCTCCTCCGGGTCGGGCAGCATCCCGACCTCCCGGTCCATGGTCGACCCTTCGACCTCCTCGAGGTGCACGTCCTCCTGCTCGAGCAGATCGTCCCGTTCGGGTTGGTCGGGACGGTCCACCTCGAAGCTGGTGCTGCGGTCACGACGCTCCGGGTCGGTCGGGGACATGGGTGCTCCTGTCACGTTCGCTGACGATCTCGGTCCGCCACACCGTGCCAGGCACCACGGTCGGTGCCGACCGGACGGACCGTGGCCGACCGTCCGTCATCGGGACCTGGACCGTGGCCGACCGTCCGTCGTCTCCACGCGCTGCGAACCTGGGGGACGGCCGGGGCTGCTAGACAGACCCCGTATCCGTCGTCGTGACCGCGAGCAGGAAGGCCTGCGGATGATCCCGCCCGTACGGGAAGGCTCGGACCGGACGGGTCAGCTCGGCCTGTGCACCGACCTGTACGAGTTGCGGATGGCCGCGTCCTTCCTCCAGCGGGGGATGATCGCACCGGCGACCTTCAGCCTGTTCCTCCGCCCGAGCGCGCAGCGCCCCTGGTACGTCGCCCTCGGCGTCCAGCGCGTGCTGGAGCTGCTCGAGCGGTTCCGGTTCGGACCGGCGGAGCTCGACGAGCTCGAGCGCCTCGGCATCGACCGCGCGGTCCGCGACGAGCTCGCCGCCATGGAGGTCACCAACGGCGAGGTCCGCGCTGTGGCCGACGGCACGGTGGTGCTCGCCCAGGAGCCGATCCTGGAGGTGACCGCGCCGCTGCCGGTGGCGCAGCTGCTCGAGACGGCGGTGATGAACGTCCTGCACTACCCCACGCTGGTCGCGACCAAGGCGGCCCGGTGCGCGCTGGTGGCCGACGGGCGGCAGCTGGCCGACTTCGGCTTCCGGCGTGCCCACGGGCTGGAGACCGGCGTCGAGGGCGCACTCGCCGCCTACCTCGGCGGTGGGTTCGCGACGAGCAACGTGGAGGCTGGCCGGCGCTACGGCATCCCCACCACGGGCACCATGGCTCACTCCTACATCCAGGCCTTCGAGGACGAGCGGGAGGCCTTCCGCAGCTTCGCCGCGGATCAGCCCGAGCACAGCGTGCTGCTGGTCGACACCTACGACACCCCGGAGGGGGTCCGGCGCGCGATCGAGGTCTGCCGCGAGCTCGGGATCACGCCGAAGGGGGTGCGGCTGGACTCCGGCGACCTGGGCGCGCTCGCCGTCGATGCGCGGCGGCAGCTCGACGACGCCGGGTTCACCGACGCGATCGTCATCGCCTCCGGTGGCCTGGACGAGGAGGCGATCCACGACCTCGTCTCGCAGGGTGCACCGATCGACGGCTTCGGGGTCGGGACCTCCCTGACCGTCTCCAAGGACCACCCGGGGGCGGACGTCGTCTACAAGCTCGTCGCCTACGACGGGCGACCGGTGGCGAAGTTCAGCGGGGCCAAGAGCACCTACCCCGGGGCGAAGCAGGTCTACCGGCGGGAGGGTGACGTGAGCCGCGACCTGCTCACGATCGCGGACCGTCCGGGCGAGGGCGTGCCGCTGCTGCACCCGGTGTGGCGGGATGGTCGACGGCTCCTCGACCCGCCGGACCTCGCTGGCATCCGCGACCGGGTCGAGGGCGAGCTCACCCAGCTCCCGCCCTCCTGGCGCAGGCCACCCTACGTGGACGAGCCGCCGCTGCCGACCCTGAGCGAGGAGCTCCAAGCGCTCACCGACGAGGTCCACGACCGCGTCGTCGCCTGACCGGTCCCGACCCTGGTCGGACGGCCATGGGTGCGCGAGCCACCGTGCCTACGGTGAGACGAGCCACCGTGCCTGCTGAGGCGGCGCACGTCACGGGTGCCGGCCGCCGATCGTCGAGGACAGGAGACGGCCGTGTTCGAGGACCGCGCCCAGGCCGGACGAGCCCTGGCGAAGCGGCTGCGTCACGTCGCAGGGCACGATCTCCTCGTGCTCGCCCTGCCCCGCGGTGGGGTGCCCGTCGCCGCCGAGGTTGCGCGCACCCTGGATGCCCCGCTGGACGTGCTCGGCGTCCGCAAGCTCGGGGCGCCGGGCCACCGTGAGCTCGCCATCGGCGCCATCGCTGAGGGTGGCGTGCGGCTGGTGAGCGAGTGGGCGTTCACGCACCTCAACCTCAGCGAGGACGACCTCGATCGCATCGAGGCGGCCGAGCGCACCGAGCTCGAACGACGCGTCCGGTCCTACCGCGCCGACCGTGCGCTGCCCGCGATGAGAGGGCGCACCGTCATCGTCGTCGACGATGGGCTCGCGACCGGCAGCACGGCGACCGCCGCCTGCCGAGCGGTCCGCCAGGGTGGAGCGTCCCGGCTGATCCTCGCGGTCCCCGTCGCCTCCGAGGAGGGCGTCGCCGCGCTGCGAGGGGAGGCCGACGAGGTCGTCGCTGTCGAGGTACCGCGGGACTTCGTTGCGGTGGGCCGCTGGTACCGCGATTTCGGGCAGACCACCGACGACGAGGTGCTGGCCCTGCTCGAGGAGCTCGGTGCGCCCTAGACGCCGAGGGAAGGGAACCCCATGACACCGGACCGACCGGTCGACGTCCGCGAGATCCGCATCCCCGTCGATGGTGAGGCCATCGTCGGTGACCTCACCGTCCCGGGCGCGCCGCGCGGGGTGGTCGTCTTCGCACACGGCAGCGGGTCCAGCCGGCACAGCACGCGCAACCAGCAGGTGGCGCAGGCGCTCGTGGCCGGCGGCTTCGCCACCGTGCTGCTCGATCTGCTCACGGCCCGGGAGGAGGAGGTCGACCTGCGCACCCGCGCGCTGCGCTTCGACATCGGCCTGCTCGCGAGCCGGGTCGTGGACGCGATCGACTGGGTGCGCGGGGACGAGCAGCTCGCCGACCTGCCGATCGGTCTGTTCGGAGCGAGCACCGGCGCGGCTGCGGCGCTCGTGGCTGCCACCCACCGGCCCGAGGAGGTGGCGTCGGTGGTCTCGCGCGGCGGACGTCCCGACCTCGCCGGCGAGGCGCTCGGCTCGGTCCAGGCGCCCACGCTGCTGATCGTGGGGGGCGCCGACCTCCCGGTGATCGGCATGAACCAGGAGGCGATGGCCCGGATGCCGGGCCGCGTGCAGCTGGAGATCGTCCCCGACGCGACCCACCTCTTCGAGGAGCCAGGCGCCCTGGAGCAGGTCGCCTCCCTCGCCGCCGACCACCTCGATCGCACGCTGCGATGAACCCGGATCCACGACGACGGCCTGACGAGGTGGCCGAGCTGGCGACGCCGCTGCGGTCCCCGGCCGACCTCGACCCCCTGCTGGACCGCATCGGGGACGCCCGGCTGGTGCTCGTCGGCGAGGCCTCCCACGGCACCCACGAGTACTACCACTGGCGTGCGGAGCTGACGAAGCGGCTCATCGCCGAGCGCGGCTTCACGGTCGTCGCGGTCGAGGGCGACTGGCCCGACTGCCACCGGATCGACCGGGCGGTGAGGACCGAGACCGCCGGCAGCGTCCGCGAGGTGCTGCAGACCTTCGAGCGGTGGCCGACGTGGATGTGGGCCAACGCCGAGGTGGAGGGGTTCGCCACCTGGCTGAAGGAGCGCAACCTGGACCGCGCTCCAGCGGCGCAGGTGGGGTTCTACGGCCTGGACGTCTACTCCCTGTGGGCGTCGCTGCGCGTCATCATCGACTACCTCGACGTCCACGACGGGCAGGCGGCCCTGACGGCACGACGTGCCTGGAGCTGCCTGGAGCCCTACGCGGAGGATCCGCAGGAGTACGCCCTGGCGACCCGGGTCGTGCCGACCTCCTGCGAGGAGGAGGTCGTCGCGCTGCTCACGCGGCTGCAGCAGGACGCCGGGGTCGTCGGCGACGACGCGGAGGGTCGGTTCCAGGCGGAGCAGAACGCCGCGGTGGCGGCGGACGCCGAGCGCTACTACCGCGCCATGGTCCGCGGTGGCGCGAGCTCGTGGAACATCCGGGACCGGCACATGGTGGACACCCTGGACCGTGTCCTCGCCCACCGTGGCCCCCACACCAAGGCGGTGGTGTGGGCGCACAACACCCACGTCGGGGATGCGCGGGCCACCGACATGGCCGCAGCCGGGATGGTGAACGTCGGCCAGCTGGTCCGCGAGCGCTACGGCGGCGACGACGTCGTCATCGTCGGCGCCGGGAGCTACCGCGGGGAGGTCATCGCCGCCCGCGAGTGGGGGCTCCCCTTCGAGGTCCTGCCGGTGCCCGAGGCCCCGGCGGGCAGCCTCGAGGAGCTCCTCCACCGCGCCGCGCCGGCGCGCAGCCAGTTCGTGTTCCCGGACCGGCAGGTGGACTGGCTCGATGCCCGGCTCGGGCACCGCGCCATCGGCGTGGTCTACCGTCCCGAGCGTGAGCGCCGCGGGCAGTACGTCCCGACCCGGCTCGGCCGGCGCTACGACGCCTTCTGGTTCCTGGACACCACCGCGGCGCTCCGCCCGGTGCCCCCGGAGGTGCCCCAGCCCGACCGCGAGCAGGAGACCTACCCCTTCGGTGACTGACG
>JBKHEJ010000093.1:0-10547 GCA_046540855.1 Nitriliruptoraceae bacterium | reverse complement strand
CCGCCCCTGCCCGGCGCCAGGCCCGCCACGCGCCCGTCCCAGAGCACGTTGTCGCACAGGAAGACCCCGCCGAGACGCAGGCGCTCGCGCGCGGCGGTCCACGCCTCCGGGTAGCCGGCCTTGTCAATGTCGCAGTAGATGACGTCCACCTCGCCGTCCACGGACGCCAGGCCCTCGAGCGCGTCGCCGACGAGGTAGCGGACCGGGCCCCACCTGCCGGCCCGGCGCAGGTAGGCCTCGGCGAGCTCGGCGTTGGCCGGGTCGGTGTCGGTGCAGATGACCTCGCCGCTCAGCTCGGAGACGGCGCCCGCGAACCAGTACGCGGAGTACCCGAAGCCGCTGCCGAGCTCGACGACGCGGCGCGCGCCGACCATGCGAGCCTGGAGCTCGAGGAAGCGCCCCACCGCCCGCCCCACGATCGGGAAGTCGAGGGCATCAGCCCGCCGCTCCATGTCATCGAGCACGGGGTCGAGGTGCTGGGCCTTCACGAGCTCCACGAGGTGGGCATCGACCTCGACCGGCAGGAGGGACTGCATGGGGGCTCC
The DNA here is from genome assembly GCA_046540855.1 of Nitriliruptoraceae bacterium. Taxonomy (GTDB): domain Bacteria; phylum Actinomycetota; class Nitriliruptoria; order Nitriliruptorales; family Nitriliruptoraceae; genus T1Sed10-7. The sequence goes on along the minus strand of JBKHEJ010000093.1, from coordinate 10,002 downwards.
GAGGTGGTGGTCGGCACGGGTGGGCGCCCGGCGTGCCCTACGGTACGCGAGTGCCGCCGAACGGAGCTGTGATGGGCCGCCACGTCCTGGTCTGGGACGCGCCGAACGTCGACATGACGCTCGCCACGATCATCGAGGGCAAGCCCACCGCCAAGGATCGGCCCGACCTCGCCGTGCTCGGCGACTGGCTGGTGGACCACGCCGGTCCCGATGACCCGGTCGAGGCGTGCGTGTTCATCAACGTCGCGCCCCACGTCGCGGGGGTGCTGCGCGGGTGGGTGCTGTGGCTGCTCGAGGAGGGCTTCCGGGTGTTCGCCAAGCCCAAGCACGGCGACTCCGACGTCGACCAGGACATGCTCGACCACCTCGCCGCCCGCGAACGGGACGGGGACCTCGAGGCGGTCTACGTCGGCTCGAACGACGCCCGTGCCTTCCAGGAGCCGCTCCGGGGCCTCGCCGCCCGCGGGGTGGCGGTCACCGTGCTCGGCTTCGGCGAGTACGCCGGGGGCATGGCCACCGACCCCGTCCTGCGCTTCGTGGACCTCGAGGCGATCGACGGGTTGTTCGATGAGCCGCTGCCTCGTCTCACGCTCGAGTCCCTGCCGGTCGACGGGCGCTGGTTCGAGCCGCGCGGTCGCCTGGGCGGGCACAGCCGCCTGTTGCGCACCAGCGAGGTGGAGGCATGACGCCCCCGCACCACCCCGGGAGGCCACGGGAGGCCACGGCATGACCGAGAGCGTTCGATCCACCACCCCGTCGGTCCGCTCCGAGGTCGGCGCCCTCGAGGCGGTGCTCGTCCACCGTCCCGGCGAGGAGCTCCGCCGCGTCACCCCCTCCAACATGGAGCGCCTGCTGTTCGACGAGCTGCTCTGGGTCGAGCACGCCCAGAAGGAGCACGACGCCTTCACCGACCTGCTCCGCCGCGAGGGGGTCGAGGTGCTGGTGCTCACCGACCTGCTCGCCGAGGTGGTGGCCGACCCCGACGAGGCGCGCGACCTGGTCGACCGCCACGTCACGGACACGACCTGCGGGCCGGAAGCGGTCGCGGCCGTGCGCGAGCGGGTGCTCGCCGGCGACCCCCACGAGCTCGTGGCGCGGCTGATCGGTGGCATCACCCACGAGGAGGCTGGCGACATCGACGGGCTGGTCGCCGCGGCGGCGGCACCGGGGGACCCGCTGTTCGAGCCGCTGCCGAACCTGGTGTTCATGCGGGACGCCTCGGCGTGGATCGGCGAGGGGGTGGTGCTCTCCCCGATGCACCGCTCCGCCCGCCGCCGCGAGACGGACCTGCTGCGCACCCTCTACCGGACCCACCCGCGCTTCGCGGGTGCGCCGGTGTGGTTCGGCGACCAGCCGATCGACCGGCACCCGGCCACCTTCGAGGGCGGCGACGTGCTGGTCGTCGGCGAGCGCGGGCTCGCCATCGGTCTGAGCGAGCGGACCTCGCCGGCGGGGGTGGAGACGCTGGCGTCGAGGTTGTTCCACGCGGGCGTCGTCGACCGCATCCTGGCCGTGGAGCTCCCCAAGGTGCGTGCCGCGATGCACCTCGACACGGTCGTGACCCAGGTGGACGTCGACGCCTTCATCACCTACCCGCAGATGACCGCTGCCTCGCGCGTGTTCCAGCTCACCCGACGCGGTGAGGACGGGGTGCACGTCAGCGCCGGCCCCGACCTGGTCCACGGGCTGGCCTGGGCGGCCGGGCTCGACCACGCCCGGGTCATCGAGCCGGCGCTGTCGGCCACCCGCGCCGAGCGCGAGCAGTGGAACGACGCGAACAACACCCTGGCGCTGCGTCCGGGCGAGGTCGTCGCCTACGAGCGCAACGTGGCCACCAACGAGATCCTCCACGACGCCGGCATCACCGTGCACACCATCCCGTCCTACGAGCTGCCGCGGGGCCGCGGCGGCCCGCGCTGCATGAGCTGCCCCGTCGCCCGCGGGCCGCTGGCGTGATCCGCGACCCCGACGGGGAGGTGGTCAGCGACCTCGGTGGCGAAGGCACCGCCAGCGAAGGCGCCAGCACCATCGGTGGCGAAGGCACCGGCAGCGACGGCGCCAGCACCAGCGGGGACGAAGGCTCCGTCAGCGACGGCGCCAGCGCCGAGCTCGCTCGCCACCTCGACACGAGCACCGAGCTCGCTCGCCACCTCGACGCGGGTTCCGAGGTCGCGCACCTGCGCGCCGTAGGCGTGCGGCGCAGCGGCACGGACCTGCTGCGCGGCATCGACCTCGAGGTGCGGACCCGCGAGCACCTGGCCGTGCTCGGCCCCAACGGCGCCGGCAAGACCACCCTGCTGCGCATCCTCGCCACCGAGCTGTACCCGACCTCCGGTGAGGTCCGCGTGCTCGGCACCACCTTCGGCCGTGCGGACCTGCGGGAGCTGCGGCCGCGCATCGCGCTCGTGTCGCTGGCGCTGGACCGGCTGATGGACGCCCGCCTGCCCGCGCTGCCGCTCGTCGCCGCCGCCCGCATCGGGGCGACCTGGCCGCCGCCACGGCTGCTCGAGCGCGAGGGGCTCGCCGCCGCGGCCCGCGAGGCGCTCGCCCGGGTCGGGGCCGCGCACCTGGCCGAACGGCGCGTCGACACCCTCAGCCAGGGGGAGCGGCAGCGGGTCCGGATCGCCCGGGCGCTCGTGATCGACCCGGCCCTCGTGCTGCTCGACGAGCCCTTCGCCGGGCTCGACCTCGGCGGGCGGGAGTCGCTGCTCGCCGACCTCGACCGCCTGCTCGCCGAACCCGACGGCCCCACCGTCGCGATGGTCACCCACCACCTCGAGGAGCTACCGATCGGGATCCGCTCCGCGCTGCTGCTGCGCGGTGGCGAGCGCGTCGCCGCCGGTCCGGTCGGCGAGGTCCTGGCCGACGCCCCTATCAGCGAGACCTTCGGGCTCGCGGTCACCGTCCGCGGCCACGAGGGCCGGTTCACCGCCACCGTGCGACAGGGTTCGTGAAAGCGTTCACAAGGACCCCATCGGGCAGGGTCGTCCTGCCCTGCCCCCCTGGACCGCTCCCGAGCAGGATGGCGACCGGCGTCTGGCATGGAGGACCGAGTGGTCGCGACCGCGCAGAAGGAAGCATCGCCGGGACACCCGTCCGGTGACGAACGGTTCGAGATGCTGGACAAGGCGCTCAAGCGCGCCCGGTACTCCCAGGACCAGCTGATCGAGATCCTGCACACGGCCCAGGGCGTGTTCGGGTACCTGTCCGAGGACGTGCTGGTGTACGTGGGCCGCGAGCTGCGCCTGCCGCTGAGCCAGGTGTTCGGTGTGGCGACCTTCTACCACCTGTTCACCTTCGACCCACCCGGTGACCACGGTGCCACGATCTGCACGGGCACGGCGTGCTTCGTCAAGGGAGCTGACAGCATCGTGCAGGCCTTGGCGCAACGCTTCGGGGTCGCCGTCGGGGAGACGACCGAGGACCGCAGCTTCACCCTGAAGACCGCCCGGTGCCTCGGCTCGTGTGGGTTGGCTCCGGTGGTGGTGATCGACGGGGCGGTCCGCGGCCACCTCGATGCCGACGGGGTGCTCGCGGAGGTGGAGGAGCGCATGGCGCAGCCGGTCACCGACGAACAGGATGCCGACGCAGGAGTTGAGGTCTGATGGCGGGTCCGATCGATCTGCACGACGTCGCGAACTCCGAACGTGACGCCCAGGCCCGCTACACGCGGCGGGCGTTCGTGTGCACCTCGACGGGGTGCAACTCCGCCGGTGCCGGCGCCATCAAGCAGGGCCTGGACGCCGCCGTCCACGAGGCGGAGCAGGATGCCACCGTGCAGGTGGTCCCCACGGGGTGCTTCGGGCTGTGCAGCCGTGGACCCCTCGTGCGGGTCGAAGCCCGCGGGGCGGAGCCGGTGCTCTACGAGCACGTGGATGGCGAGATCGCCGGGTCCATCGGCACCGAGCACCTCGTGAACGGCACACCGACCGCGGCGCCAGCCGCCAGCCTCGACCTGCCGTTCTTCACCCGGCAGGTGAAGGTCGTGCTGTCCAACGCCGGGGTCATCGACCCGGACCGTATCGAGGACTACATCGCCCACGGTGGGTACCGGGCGCTGCAGATGGCCGTGGAGACCCTCACCCCCGGTGAGGTCATCGAGGTCATCAAGCGCAGCGGGCTGCGGGGTCGCGGCGGTGCCGGCTACCCGACGGGCCGCAAGTGGGATCACCTCGCCTCGTCGGTCGCGGAGCAGAAGTACGTCGTGGCCAACGGCGACGAGGGCGACCCGGGCGCCTACATGGACCGCACGATCATGGAGACCGATCCGCACCGCGTGCTCGAGGGTCTCCTGCTCGCGGGGTACGCGACCGGCGCCAACCAGGGCTTCATCTACGTCCGCGCCGAGTACCCGCTCGCGATCGAGCGCCTCGAGCGCGCGATCCGCGAGGCCAAGCGGGCCAAGCTCATCGGGCGCAGCGTGCTCGGGAGCGGGTTCCGATTCGACATCTCGGTCCGGATCGGCGCCGGCGCCTTCGTCTGCGGTGAGGAGACCGCCCTGATGGCCTCCATCCAGGGCGAGCGCGGGACGCCGTCGCTGCGGCCGCCCTACCCGACGGAGCGGGGGCTGTGGGGGCAGCCGACCATGATCCAGAACGTCGAGACGCTGGCCAACGTGCCGGTGATCCTCGAGCGTGGCGCGGAGTGGTTCGCGTCCTTGGGTACCCAGGAGAGCAAGGGCACGAAGGTGTTCGCCCTGACGGGTGCGCTCAACAACACCGGGCTCATCGAGGTCCCGATGGGCATCAGCCTGCGGGAGATCGTGGAGGAGATGGGCGGCGGCATCCCCGGTGGCCGGTCCTTCAAGGCCGCGCAGTCGGGCGGTCCGTCCGGCGGGTGCATCCCGGCCGCCTTCCTCGACACCCCGGTCGACTACGAGAACCTGCAGAAGCTCGGGTCGATGATGGGCTCCGGCGGCCTGGTCGTCATGGACGAGACGGTGTCGATGCCCGAGGTCGCCCGCTTCTACATGGAGTTCTGCCGCGACGAGAGCTGCGGCAAGTGCACCCCCTGCCGGGCCGGGACGGTCAAGATGCACGAGTTCCTCGACCGCATCTGCGAGGGGGTGGGGCGCAAGCGCGACCTGCAGCACCTCGAGAGCCTGTGCAACACGGTGCGTGCGACCAGCCTGTGCGGTCTGGGACAGAGCGCGCCGAACCCGGTGTTCTCCACCCTGGAGCACTTCCGTGACGAGTACCTCGAGCTGCTCGTCGAGGACGAGGTCTTCGGCCGCAACGGCCACAGCCCACCGGAGGGTGCGGTCCCGAGCGCCGCAGCCGCGACCAGCGACGGAGGTGCGCGATGAGCTCGCGGCCAGCCAACGCCCGACCGAGCGTGCCCGTCACCCTCGACGGGGAGGAGTACAAGGCCTTCGAGGGCGAGACCGTCATGGAGCTCGCGCGCCGGGTCGGGGTCCGCATCCCGAGCCTGTGCTACCTCGAGGGCCTGTCGATCCACGGCGGCTGCCGCCTGTGCGTCGTCGAGGTGGAGGGCGACCGCCGCCTCTCGCCGGCGTGCGCCCTGGAGACCACCGCCGAGATGTCGGTCACCACCCAGAGCTGGGACCTGCACGAGCACCGGCGGCGCATGACCGAGCTGCTGTTCGCCGAGGGCAGCCACGTGTGCGCCTTCTGCGTCTCCTCCGGCTCCTGCGAGCTGCAGGACCTCGCGACCGAGCACGACGTCGACCACATCCACTACGACCTCGCGCACCCGAGCCAGGGGATCGACGCCTCGCACCCGAAGTACAGCCTGGACCGGGATCGGTGCGTGCTGTGCACCCGGTGCGTGCGCGTCTGCGACGAGATCGAGGGCGCCCACGTGTGGGACGTGGCGATGCGGGGCAGCCAGGGCCGCATCGTCGCCGGCATGGACCAGCCCTGGGGCGAGGTGCCGGACTGCACCTGGTGCGGTAAGTGCGTGCTGGTCTGCCCGACGGGTGCGCTGTCCTTCAAGGGCCGTGCGACCTCGGAGATGGTGCACGACCCGGACGTCGTGGCGTTCCTCGCCGCGGCCCGTGAGGACGGCCAGTGGCTCGACCGGAAGGCCAACGCGTGAGCATCGAGACCCGCAGCAACGGCAAGTTCCGCGTCGCGACCGCCTGGCTGGGCGGGTGCTCCGGTTGCCACATGTCCTTCCTCGACCTCGACGAGCGGCTCATCGAGCTCAGCCAGCTCGCGGACCTCGTGTACGGCCCGCTGACCGACGTCAAGGAGTTCCCCGAGGACGTCGACGTGACCCTGGTCGAGGGGGCGGTCACCAACGAGGACAACCTCGAGCTCGCGCGCGCGGTGCGGGCCAACTCCCGGTACGTCATCTCCTTCGGGGACTGCGCCGTGACCGGCAACATCACCTCGCTGCGCAACCCCATGGGCGACCCGACCGACCTGGTGCGCAGGGTCTACGTCGACCATCCGGACATCAACGGGCAGATGCCCACCGAGGTCGTGCCGGCGCTCCTGCCGCAGTCCGAGCCGTTGCACGAGGTCATCCCGATCGACGTCTACCTGCCCGGCTGCCCGCCCTCCGCCGAGCGGATCTGGACCCTGCTGGCCCGCTTGCTGGAGTCGCTCGCGGCCGGGGAGGGCATCCCGGAGCTGACCTGGCGCGGTCCGGAGGACCTGCGCTTCGGCTGAGCACACCGCCCCCGCTCCCACGCGGGCGAGCACGTCCCCCCCGCCGCCGACCACCCCGAGGACCTCCCGGTCCGCGACCACGCCACCCGCACCCGCCCGTCCCGACGACCTGACCCGCACCCGCCCGTCCCCGAGGACGCCGACGACCACGAGGCAGCCGTGCACGACATCCACCACACCATCGATCCGGTCACCCGCATCGAGGGCCACGCGAAGATCACGCTGCGCCTCGATGGGGACGGCGAGGTCGCTGACGCGCGCTTCCACGTCACCGAGTTCCGAGGGTTCGAGGAGTTCTGCAAGGGCCGTCCGATCCACGAGATGCCGGGCATCACCGCCCGCACCTGCGGGATCTGCCCGGTCAGCCACCTGCTCGCGGCGTCCAAGGCCGGGGACATGATCCTCGGCGTCGTCCCGCCGCCGGCGGCTCGCAAGCAGCGCCAACTGCTCAACCTCGCCCAGATCCTCCAGTCGCACTCGCTCAGCTTCTTCCACCTGTCCGCTCCGGACCTGCTGCTCGGGATGGACCACGACCCGGCGACGCGCAACGTCTTCGGCCTGATGCAGGCCGAGCCGGAGATCGCCCGCCGTGGTATCCGGATGCGCCAGTTCGGCCAGGAGATCATCACGGCGGTCTCCGGGCGGCGGGTCCACGGCCACCAGGTGGTGCCCGGCGGTGTCACCGAGCCCTTCACCCAGGAGAAGCGTGCGGCGATCGTGGCTGACCTGGACGAGATCCTGCACGGCGCCACCGCGACGCTCGAGCTGCTGCACTCGATCTCGGACCGCTTCGACCGTGAGCGCGCCTCCTTCGGGGACTTCCCCTCGCTGTTCCTCAGCCACGTCCAGCCCGACGGGTCCTGGGAGCACGTCGAGGGCAACCTGACCATGATCGACCACGACGGCTCGGTCATCGTGAACCAGTTCGCCCCCGAGGACTACCGGCGCTACCTCGGCGAGTCAGGCAAGTCCGACTCCTACCTCAAGGCGCCCTACTACCGCGAGCGCGTTGACGGCGACGATCCCCGGCCGGGCATGTACCGCGTCGGCCCGCTCGCCCGCATCAACATCGCCGAGCGGTTCGGTACCCCCATCGCCGATGAGGGCCTGGCGGACTTCCGGGAGCGGTACGGCCGGGTGGCCTCCTCGTCCTTCCTCTACCACCACGCCCGGGTGCTCGAGGTCATCGCCTGCACGGAGCGCATCGCGGCGCTGATGGACGACCCGGTCCTGTTCGACACCCGGGTGCGCGCCCAGGCCGGCGTCAACAGCAACCGTGGTGTGGGCGCCTCCGAGGCCCCGCGGGGGCTGCTGCTGCACGACTACGAGGTCGATGACCACGGGCTGATCACGGGCATGAACCTGATCATCGCCACGGGCCAGAACGACCTCGCGATGAACGCGACGATCCTGTCGATCGCGCGGGAGTTCGTCGACGGACCGGAGCTGACCGACGGGATGCTCAACCGCATCGAGGCAGGGGTGCGGGCCTTCGACCCGTGCCTGTCCTGCTCGACGCACGCGATCGGGCAGATGCCGATGAAGGTCCAGCTGCTCGCCCCCGACGGTGAGCTGCTGCAGGAGGTGCGGCGCGACTGAGGTGCCCACCTCCCCCTCGCCGGCCCCGGTGCTCGTCATCGGGGTCGGCTCGCTGCTGCGGACCGACGATGCGGTGGGCCGTAAGGTCGCCGATCGCGTCGAGGCGATGGCGCTGGAGCAGGTGGAGGTGCTCAGCCTGCACCAGCTCACCCCGGAGGTCGCGCCGCTGGCGGCGGACCGCGACCTCGTCATCATCGTCGATGCCGCCGTGGACGTCACCGCGCTCACCGTCCGGGAGCTGGAGATCGACACCTCCGGCGCGCTCATGACCCACCATCTCGGCCCGGCCGGGCTGCTGTCCTTCGGTGCGAAGCTCGGCTGGCGGCCGCACCGTGCGGTGTCGCTGTCGGTGCCGGTGCGCGACCTGGAGGTCGGCACCGAGGTGTCGAGCGAGGGCGCCCGGCTGGTGGACGCGGCGGTCGCCGAGGTGCTCGCCCTGATAGGGGGGCGTGCCGGGCAGCACGGCTAGCCTGCGCGCCGGGAGCCCGAGGTCCGCACAACCACCGCCTGGAGAGCACACCATGCCTGAGGCCGTCATCGTCGCTGCTGCCCGAAGCCCGATCGGACGGGCCTACAAGGGGTCCATGACCGAGGTCCGGCCGGACGACCTGACGGCCGAGATCGTGCGGGCCGCGATGGCCCAGGTGCCCGAGCTCGACCCGTCCCAGATCGACGACCTGCTGCTCGGCTGCGGGCTGCCGGGTGGCGAGCAGGGCTACAACATGGCCCGGGTCGTGACCACGCTGCTGGGCTGGGAGGTACCCGGGACGACCATCACCCGCTACTGCTCCTCCAGCCTGCAGACCACCCGGATGGCGATGCACGCGATCCGGGCCGGGGAGGGGGACGTGTTCGTCTCCGCCGGGGTGGAGATGGTCTCCCGCTACGTCAAGGGCAGCTCGGACGGCCTGCCGGACACGCACAACCCGCGCTTCGCCGAGGCGCAGGCCCGCACCGAGGCGCGCGCGCAGGGCGGCGCTGAGACGTGGGAGCCCTCGGACCTCCCGGACGTCTACATCCCCATGGGCCAGACCGCGGAGAACGTGGCGCTGCTGCGGGACGTCTCGCGCGAGGCGATGGACGACTACGCCTTCGCGTCCCAGCGCCGGTACGCCGACGCGAGGGCGGCCGGGTTCTGGGCCCGGGAGATCACGCCGATCACCCTGCCGGACGGCTCGGTCATGGAGGCCGACGAGTCGCCACGCCTAGCGGACCGCGACAAGATGCGCGAGCTCAAGCCGGTCTTCCGTCCCGACGGCCGGGTCACCGCCGGCAACGCGTGCCCGCTCAACGATGGCGCGGCAGCGCTGATCGTGATGTCGGACACCAAGGCGGCCGAGCTCGGCATCGAGCCGCTCGCCCGCGTCGTGGCCACCGGGGTCACCGCGCTCGATCCGGAGATCATGGGGCTCGGGCCCGTGGAGGCGTCGAAGCAGGCGTTGCGGCGCGCCGGGATGACCATCGCCGACGTCGACATCGTCGAGCTGAACGAGGCCTTCGCCGCGCAGGTCCTGCCCTCGGCCGAGGCGCTCGGCGTCGACCACGCCGACCTCAACCCCTTCGGCGGGGCCATCGCGCTCGGTCACCCCTTCGGCATGACCGGGGCGCGCATCACCACGACCCTCTTGAACGGCCTGCGTGAGCGCGATCAGACCATCGGGCTCGAGACGATGTGCGTCGGCGGCGGCCAGGGCATGGCGATGATCGTCGAGCGGCTGCGGTAGCAGCCGCCGCCATCGGGTCGAGCGGCTGCGCTCGCCAGCCGCCG
>JBKHEJ010000092.1:0-10601 GCA_046540855.1 Nitriliruptoraceae bacterium | reverse complement strand
CTACGCCCCGGGCACCCCACGCCCCACGCGCATCGGCCCCGCCCCCGCCGCCCCCTGGTACGCGACCCGCCCTGCAGGCCGCGGCCGAGGCGTTGCTCGACGACCTGCTCGATCAACGCGAGGGGGAGCAGGTCGCGGTGTACGTCGTCGACGAGCACGACCGGGTGCTGCTCGCCCACGACGCCGACGTCCCGCTGCTGCCCGCCTCGACCCTGAAGACGGTGACGGCGGCAGCGGCGCTGATCACCTTCGGCCCCGACCACCGCTTCCGGACCCGCGTCGAGGCGACCGCGCCGATCGGGGCGGACGGCACGCTGCGGGGGGATCTCGTGCTGGTCGGCACGGGCGACCCCGTGCTGGCCACCCCCGAGTACGAGCGCTGGGTCTACCCGGCCCGGCCGCGGACCCCGCTCGAGTCCCTCGCCGATCAGCTCGTCGCCGCCGGGCTGCGACGGCTCGACGGGGACATCATCGGCGTGGCCGAGGGGTTCGCCGGGCCCGAGCGGGCCGCCGGGTGGCTGGAGGAGTACTTCTGGAGCTTCGATGCCCGCTGGGCGGACGGGCTCGCCGTGGACGCGGGGCTGCGCACCATCGTCACCGAGCCTCCCGCCGATGACGAGGAGGAGCCCGAGCCGCCGGTGGGGACCGGCAGCAGCGAACCGCCGCCGGCGGCGGCGGACGAGCCGGCCGAGCCACCCGAGGTCAGGATCGACCACACCCCGCAGCCGGCCCTGCACGCTACCGCCGAGCTCGGACGCCTCCTCGAGGAACGGGAGGTCGAGGTCGTCGGTGCCGGTCGGCTCGAGGCGCAGCCGCCCGCGAGCGTGGGGCGGCTGGCCGCCGTCGACAGCCCGCCGCTGCACGAGATCCTGCGCTTCGCCGTCCAGCGCAGCGACAACCAGATCAGCGACGCGCTGTTCCGTGCGGTCGGACGGGCCCGCACGGGGGTCGGCTCCTTCGCGGCGGGGGAGCGGGCGCACCTGCAGGTGCTCGACCAGCTCGGGCTCGCAACGACCGGGCTCGTGCTCGCTGACGGCTCGGGGCTCAGCCGCAACGACCGGCTCACCGCCCACCTGCTCGTGGACCTCGACCGGCGCATGCGGGCGACCAGGTACGCCGCCACCTGGCACGCGGTGATGGCCTCCATGGGCCAGAGCGGGACGCTGCGGTCGCGGCTGGCCGGCACCGCGGCCGCGGGGCGGTTCGTCGGCAAGACCGGCGGCCTCGACGACGTCGCCTCGCTCAACGGCACCGTCGTCGGTCCTGCGGCCCGGGCCTACCACCTCGCGGTCGTGGCCAACGCCGCCGGCCAGGCGCGGTGGCTCTCCCGGCAGTTCGCCGACGAGCTGATCCTGCTGCTCGTCGAGGACCTGGACGCGAGCCCTGGCTGAGCGTTCGGGGCTGTGTGCCGGCCAGCCGGAGCCGCCCCCTCACACCTCGCTCGGTGGCTCCTCCTGCCGCTCCAGGACCCGCAGCAGCTGGCGTAGCGACCCCTCGAGCGCCGCGCGGTCGGTGTCCTCGAGGCTGGCGAGCAGCTCGCTGAGCTGGGCGGTGTAGGCGTCCATGACCCGGTCCACCACCGTGAGCCCCTCCGGGGTGAGCGACACCTGGATGCGGCGGCGGTCCCGCTCGGCGCGGCAGCGCGTGACGTACCCGAGCTCCTCGAGCCGGTCGAGCCGGTGGGTCATCGCCGCCGAGGACAGCAGCAGGCTGCGGTACAGCTCGGTGGGGGTCAGGGTGTGCGGCGCACCGGCTCGGCGCAGCGCCGCCAGCACGTTCGTCTCCCCGATCGTGAGGCCGTGCGCCTCGACCACCGAGCGCGTGCGCCGGTCGATGAAGCGCTGCAGCCGGATGATGCGGGCGGCGATCGCGAGCCCGTGCACGTCCAGCTCGGGCCGCTCCTCGGCCCACTGGGCGATGAGCCCGTCGACGTGATCGGGTGCCTGCTCCATGGTCGCGGGACTCTAGCCCGGCTCAGAACAGGGGCGCCTGCTCGCCGCTGCTCGCCCCCGCACCGCGCTCGGCCCGGGCGGCGGCGGTCCGGACGTCGAGGTGGTGCGTGTCGCGCGGCGTGAGGCCAGCGGTGGCCACCGGGTGCGGTGCCACCGGGGGCGGTGGGGAGGTCACCGTCCGGGTGAAGCGGCGCGCGGCCGCACCGAGCCCGAGCGGCTCGAGCACGGCGTGCACGCGGTGCGGGTCGACCGTCGCGGCGGCGAGCGCGGCCGCGTCCACCTCGATGCCCGGCAGCGGGGCCATCAGCAGCAGGTTGCGCTCGACCCGGTCGCGTGCCTCGCGCAGCGCGGCCTCCAGGCGCGGGGGCAGGTCGGGCAGGGCGTCGTAGAGCGCGAGGACGCTGTGGTGGGTCCGCAGCAGCTTCGCCGCGGTCTTCGGCCCGATCCCGCGGGCGCCGGTGAGACCGTCGGAGACGTCCCCGCGCAGGGCGGCGAGCTCCACGTACCGCTCCGGCGGCACCCCGTAGCGGGCCTCGACCGCCGCGACGTCCTCGACCAGCAGATCGGCGAAACGGGCGCGTGGCCGCAGCAGCCGGACCGCCTCGCTCACGAGCGCGGTCAGGTCACGGTCGGAGCTGAGCAGGTCGCACGGCCAGCCGCGGGCCTGGCAGGTGTCCGCAGCGGCGGCCAGCACGTCGTCGGCCTCGGCGCCCTCCACCTCGACGACCAGGAAGCCGCAGGCGGCCAGGTCGGTGCGCAACCGTGCGAGCGAGGCGGTCAGCGCTGGCGGGGTGGGCGGCCGGTTCGCCTTGTACTCGGGTGCGAGCAGCTTGCGGCGGTTGTCGGCGTGGTCGAAGCCCACCAGGACCGCGTCGTAGGGGCCGTGCACCCAGGCGGTGGCGAGCATCGACACGACCGCCCCGGTGACCAGGGGCCGGTCGTCGCCCGCGGCCAGCTCGGCCTCGGCGGACCGGTACGCGCGGTGGCCGAGCGCGTTGCCGTCGACCGCGAGGACGCGCCGGATCGCGGTCACGACCACCTCCTCGCTCGGCCCGGTCGGGGACCGTACCCGCTCGGTAGGCTCCGCGACCCGGTCGCACCCAGGAGGGCCTATGCCGCCGCGCATCCGTCGCGCGCTGGTCACCGGTGCCTCCGCGGGCATCGGTGAGGCCCTCGCCCGCGCGCTCGCGGCCCGGGGGGTCGAGGTGGTGCTCGTGGCCCGGCGCCGGGAGCGGCTGGAGGCGCTCGCGGCCGCGCTGCCGGCACCGGCCGAGGTGCTCGTCGCCGACCTCGCGGTGCCGGCGGACCTCGAGCGGGTCGAGGCCCGTGTCCGCGCGGCCGCAGAGCCCGTGGACCTCGTGGTCAACGACGCCGGGCTCGGCCGCTACGGGCCGCTGCACGGCAAGGACCCGGAGGCCGTCCAGGCCATGCTCGACGTCAACGTCACCGCGCTGGTCCGGCTCACCCGCGCGGCGCTGCCCACGCTGCTGGCCCGCGGCGGCGGCGGGATCATCAACGTCGGCTCGACGGCCGCCTACCAGCCCGGCCCCTACAGCGCCGTCTACGGCGCCACGAAGGCCTTCGTGCGGTCCTTCACCGAGGCGGTCCACGAGGAGGTGCGGGGCACCGGGGTGCGCGTGCTGCTGCTCGCCCCCGGGGTCACCCGGACGGAGTTCCAGGCCCTGGCGGGGGTCCCCGAGCAGGCGTTCCCCGCGGCGCTCACCGGCGAGGCGGACCAGGTCGCCGCCGCCGCGCTCGAGGCGTTCGCCGCAGGGCGGGCCGTGTGCGTGCCCGCCCCCGCCGACCGGGTGGCGGTCCTGGCGTCCTCGCTGCTGCCCTCCTCGGTGACCCGCCAGGTGCGGGCGCGTCTGCTCAGGCGGTACGTGGCGTGAGCGCCGAGGACGCGGTCGCGGTCCGCACCCTGCTCGTGGGCGGGATGCCGCTGCTGGTCGCCTCCGCGCCGGACGTCGGGCGGGGGCCGGATCTCGTCGCGGCGCTGCGCTCAGCCGGGCTCGAAGCGCTCGAGGCGTTCCTCGGGCGTGAGCTGCCGCGCGGTGGGCGGGTCGGGTTCCAGCTCGACCCTCAGGAGCTGCGCCTGGTCGACGAACGCGAGGACGCGCTGCTGCGGGCGCCACGCTCGGGCCTGGACGCGGGCTGGATCGAGGCGGCGCTGCGGCTGAAGGGCACCATGCTGGTCGTGCTGCGAGGTGGCCATCCCGACGGTGACCTCGAGCCGCGGGCGCTGGCGGCCACGATCGAGGAGCGGGCGCAGGCGGGGCTGGCGCTCGGCGCCATCATCGGCGTCGCCGAGGAGCGCCCCACCCTCCCGATGGTGTTCTGACCCCCCCGGCCGCGTCGGCGCGGATGACCCGGGCCACCCCGAGCAGCACCAGGGGCGCGCCGAGGGCGAACAGCGCCGGTGGGAGCTCCCCGAGCAGCAGCCAGGCGAGCAGGCCGGCACCCACCGGCTCGGCGAGGATCGCCACCGAGATGGTCGTGGCCGGGAGCACCTGCAGCAGCAGGTTGAACACCGTGTGCCCGAGCAGCTGCGGCCCGATCACGATGCCGGCGATGGCCAGCCAGGTGGTGGTGTCGTACCCGGTCAGCGGGGTCCCGGTCGCCAGGCAGACCGGCAGGAGCACCGCGCCGGCGACCCCGTAGACGGTGGCGGCGTACACGCTCGTCGGGGTGTCGCGGCGCGCGCCACGACCGGCCAGCAGGTAGGCGCTGCCCGCGATCGCCGCGCCGAGCGCCATCGCGTCCCCGATCAGGACCCCCGCGCCGCCGCTGGAGCCCGTCGCGTCGGCGACCCCGATGACGAGCGCGCCGAGGACGGTGAGCGCCATGCCCTGCCAGGCCCGTCGGGTGGTCCGCTCCCCGAGCAGCCACCAGCCACCGAGCGCCACGAACAGGGGCGACATCGTGGTGAGCGTCACCGTCGAGGCGACGCTCGTCAGGGTCAGCGCGCCCTGGAACAGCAGCAGATGGAGGCCGAGGGCGACGCCGCCGACCACGAGCTTCCGGCGCCGCGCGCCGCCCGAGGGGGAGCGGCCACGCTGCCGCCAGGCCGCCGGTGCGAGCGCGACCGCCCCGAGGGTGGTGCGCCAGAAGGCGATGGCCAGGGCCGGCGCCATGCCCGGGGCTGCGCTCGACAGCTGCGCCTCCGGGCCCATCGCGACCCGCGCGAGGATCGCCGCGGTGGAGATGGCGAGCATCCCGACCACCAGCCCCAGCACCACGCGCGCTCGGGACGCCCCGCGGGGGTCGGCTGCTGGCATGGGCGGGACCTCGCGGCGGGCGGCAGGCTGCGGGACGGTACCCGCTCGGGTACCCCTGCTCCCATGGATCCCCTCGTGCTGCTGCGGCTGCTGCTCGACCCCGACCGCCTGCGGGTCCTCGGTGACGTGGTCGGCCACGCCCGCACCAGCGCCGAGCTCGCGGCACGCCACGACCTCGCCGGCCCGGAGGTGCTGCGGTTGCTCGCGCCGCTCGTGCAGGCGGGGCTGGTGGAGGACCGCGGCGGGCGCTACACCCTGGACCTGAAGGCCTGGACCGAGCTGGCTCGGACGCTGCCGCGCGAGGCGCCGGCCAGCCCGCGGGTCGCCTTCGGCATGACCGCGGAGGAGGCGGCGGTCCTCGCGCGCTTCTTCCGCGGTGACCGGCTCGTCGAGCTCCCGGCGGCGCGCTCCAAGCGGCTCGTGGTGCTCGAACGCCTCGCGCTCGAGTTCGAGCCCGGGATCCGGTACCCGGAGGCGGCCGTCAACGAGCGGTTGCGGCGCTTCCACGACGACCACGCGACGCTGCGGCGGGCGCTGATCGACGAGGGCCTGCTCGACCGTGCCGCGGGCGAGTACTGGCGGGCCGGTGGCCGCGTCGTGTGACCGCGTCGGGCGCGGTCGCGGTGCGCCGACCGGACCGCCGCCGCGACACCGGCGCGGACTCAGCCGAGCAGGCGCTCGTAGCGCTGGATCACCCGGGTGACGTACAGCTGGGTCTCGACGATGGCGGGGACGCCGCCGGCCTGCCGCACCCGCCCCGGTCCGGCGTTGTAGGCGGCCAGGGCGAGGTCCACGCGGCCGAAGTCGTCCAGCTGGGTGCGCAGGTAGCGGGCGCCACCGTCGAGGTTCTGGAGCGGGTCGCGCGGGTCGACCCCGAGCCCGGCTGCGGTGCCGGGCATCAGCTGCGCGAGCCCGAGCGCCCCGGCGTGGGAGACCACCCCGGGGGAGAACCCGGACTCCGACCACACCAGGGCGGCGAACAGGCGGCCGTCGAGGCCGTGACGGCGCGCGGTCGCGTCGACCGCCGCGGCCCACCGCGACCCGTCCCCCGGTAGCCCCGCGGCCCACGCAGGCGCCGGGCCGTAGGGGTCGAGATCCACCTCGACCGGCACGAACACGCGGCTGGCGGCCAGCTCCAGCCGGGCGACCGCAGCCTCGAGGTCAGCCACCAGCACCGCCCGAGCCTCCTCGTCGGCCTCGAGCCGGGCGAGCAGGTGCGTGCGGTCCTCGAGGGTGGCCGCGATCGTGCTGGCGGTGGCTGCGGCGGCGTCAGCGAGCCGGGCCACCTCGTCGCGGGCTGTGGCCGCGGCCCGCTCGTGCTCGGCGGCCTCGGCACGGGCGGTATCCGCCGCCGCCCGCAGCTCCGCCAGCTCGCGGGTCAGGGTCGCGCTCTCCTCCACCGTCGCCCGGTCGTCCTCGGCCAGCCGTGTGACCGTCTCCAGGGTGACCCCCACCTCGTGCCAGTCCCTGGCCTGGACGACGCCGCGCACGAGCACCTCGGAGCCGACGCCGCTGCCCCGCTTGTAGAGGTCCACGGCGCGCGCGGCGATCTGCGCCCGACCGGCCCGCCAGGCCTGGAGCGCTTCGGTGAGCGCCGCATCGCGGTCGGCGACGGCGCGACGCGCCTGGGTGACGTCCTCGCGCCGCTCGGCGAGCTCCACCTCGGCGCCCTCGAGCTCCACGGCCAGCCGTGCCTGCTCGGTCGAGGCGGCCCGGAGCTCCGCGTCCAGAGCGGCGACCTCGTCGGTCACGCGCTGCACCTCGGTACGCAGCTCGGCGAGCGAACGGGTCGCCTCCTCGAGCGCACCGCGGGAGCGGCTGAGCTCGTCGCCTGCCGCCGGGACCGCACCGGCGAGGCCCCCGGCCGCACCGCCCAGCAGGCCGCACAGCAGGGCGGCGGCCAGCCAGGCGGTGGAGGCTCGGCCGTGCGTGCTCGCGCCGTGCACGTCGGCCCGCTCGTGGGGCATGCGGTGGCTCCAGCGGTTCGGCCCCCGGTGTGGGGACCTCTGAGCGCTCATCGGCAGGTGGCGGCGGGACTTCAGCGCCGTCGTCGCTGGACCCGCTGCCTAGCGACCCTCCGACAGCGCCCGCAGCCGCTCGGCGTGGGCGGGGTGGCGGAGCTTGGCGAGCACGTTCTTCTCGATCTGGCGGATCCGCTCCCGCGTGACGCCGTAGCGCTCGCCGATCTCCTCGAGCGTCGCGGGGTCCTCGCCCGAGAGGCCGTAACGCAGCTCCAGGACGCCACGCTCACGCTCGTGGAGCTCCTCGAGGGTCGCGAGCAGCTCCAGGCGGGCGAGCTCGGTGGTGGCGCACAGCTCGGGATCGGGCGCGTCCTCGTCCTGGACGAGCTCACCGAGGGTCGTGTCCCCGTCCTCGCCGACGGTGCGGTCCAGGGAGGTGATCTCCCGTCCTGCCAGCCGCAGCTCCAGCAACCGGCTGGTGGTGATCCCGAGCGTCTCCGCCACCTCGGCGTCGGTCGGGTCGCGACCGAGCACCTGGAGCAGCTCGAACTCGGCCCGACGGACCTTGGCGACCAGCTCGTGGACGTGGACCGGTAGCCGCACCGACCGCGCCTTGTTGGCGGTGCCCCTAGTCAGCGCCTGCCGGATCCACCAGGTCGCGTAGGTCGAGAACTTGTAGCCCTTGGTGTGGTCGAACTTCTCCACCCCACGCATGAGCCCGAGGTTGCCCTCCTGGACCAGCTCGAGCAGGGACAACCCGCGGCCGAGGTAGCGGCGCGCGATCGAGACCACGAGCCGGAGGTTCGCGGTGACGAGGCGTTCCTGCGCTCGGTCGCCGTCAGCGATGATCTGCTTGAGGGTCTGCTGCCGCTCGGGGGAGGAGTTGCGCTGCTTGTCCACCGTCATCGCCCGGGCGGCGACGCCGGCGTGGTAGCGCTTGGCGAGGTCGACCTCCTCCTCGGGGGTGAGCAGCTCCACCCGGCCGATGGCGTTGAGGTACTGGCGCACCCCGTCGGTGGTGCTGCCCGCGCTGGCGCTCTCCGGCGGCGTGGCCTCGTCCTCGGTGAGGTCATCGACGACCTCCAGGCCCCGGTCGCGTGCGTCGGTCGCCACCTCCTCCGGCCAGGTCTCCGGATCCTGGATCGGATCGAACAGGTCGTGGATCTCCGACAGGAGCACGTAGCCGCGCTCGGCGCCACGGGTGAGCAGCTCGCCGAGCCCCTCGCGCTCCCGGACCCGTCCCTGCAAGGTGTCCTCCGGCACCACGTCCTCCCGTGCGCTGTGGGGATGGCTCGCCGTCGCACGCGATCGTGCGTCGTGCCCGCCAGCGGCCTCTCAACGTACCGCGCCGTCGGCGGGGGCGTTCGGTCCTGAGGTCCCGTCCTTGACCGTGGTACCGACCCTGCCTCGGCCCGAGCACGTTGGAGGCCTCACTCCACGGTCAGCTCGAGCCAGTCGTCCTCGGCGGCGTGTATCCGTCCATCGACCGCGACCAGCTCGGACTGGAGGGCCATCAGTCGCTCCGGGTCGGACGCGGCCTCCACCATCGCCGCGAGCACCGCAGCGCGCTCCTCGGCGAGCCGGGTGAGCTGCTGCTCGAGCTGCCGGATCCGCCTGCGCGCCGCCTGGCGGCGGGCGTTGTCCGCCGCCGAGCGCGACCGGGTCGACGCGCGCTGAGCGGCCCGCTCCTCAGCGGCCTCACGGCGCGCCACCGCCTGCTCGCGGTAGCTCGCCCAGTCCAGGTGCTCGGTCAGCGTGCCCTCCTCGACGGCCACGATCCGGTCGGTCAGCCGGTCCAGCAGGTAGCGGTCGTGGCTCGCCACCACCAGGGTCCCCTCGAAGCCGTCGAGGTGGTCCTCGAGCACGGCGAGGGTGTCGAGGTCGAGGTCGTTGGTCGGTTCGTCGAGCAGCACCACGTTCGGTGCGGCGACGAGCAGGTGCAGCAGCGCGAGCCGGCGCCGCTCCCCGCCGGACAGCAGCGCGACCGGGGTGCGCTGGGTGCGGCCGTCGAACCCGAAGCGTTCCGCGAGCCGGTGCGCGGGGAGCTGCTCGCCGTTGCGCAGGGGCACGTGCGCGCCGACCTCCAGCACGGTGTCGAGTGCGGTCACCTCGCTCGGCGGGACCGACGCGAGCTGCTCGAAGATGCCGAGGTGGACGGTCCGGCCCCGGCGGACCTCACCCTCGTCCGGTGCCAGCCGGCCGCTGAGCAGGTGCAGCAGCGTGGTCTTGCCGGCCCCGTTCGGCCCGACGATCCCGACCCGCTCGCCCGGCCCGATCACGAGGTCGACACCGGCGAGGACCTGGTGGTTCCCGCGGGTGATGGACACCCCTTCGAGCTCGAACACCTCGTCGCCGAGGCGGCGGGCGCCGGTCCCGAGCTGGAGCGGCTGGGCGTCGGCATCGCCGGCCGCGGCCTGCCGCAGGCGCTCGGCCTGCTCGAGCCGGAAGCGTGGCTTGGTGCCGCGGGCCTTCGGTGCCCGTCGCAGCCAGGCGACCTCCTTGGCGTAGAGGTTGCGGGCGCGGGCGGTGGCGCGCTGCCGTTGCGCGGCGCGCTGAGCCCGGGCCTCCAGCAGGCTCGAGTAGGTGCCCTCGTGCCAGCGCACCTCGGCCGGCTCCGAGGGTGCTGGCGGGAGCAGGTCGAGCATGCGGTTGACGGTGCGCTCGAGCACGTAGCGGTCGTGGGTGACGACCACCAGCCCCGTGCGCCGCCGCCTCAGCTCCTCCTCGAGCCAGTCCACGGTGTCCACGTCGAGGTGGTTGGTGGGCTCGTCGAGCACGAGCAGGTCGCTCGGCGCGAGCAGGGTGCGGGCCAGGGCGACGCGCCGCCGCTGCCCGCCCGAGGCCCGCAGCACCGGCAGCTCGGGGTCCACCCCGACCCGGTCGAGCAGCGCCGCCACCTCGTCGTCACGGGCGAGCGGGTCCCCTCCGGCCACCACCTCGGCGGCGGTGTCGTCGGGCAGCTCCGCCTCCTGCGGCAACCACCCGATCCGCAGGCCCGAGCGGGGCACGACGGCGCCCAGGTCCGGCGGACGGACGCCGGCGACGATGCGCAGCAGGGTCGTCTTGCCGACCCCGTTCGGGCCGACGACCCCGACCCGGTCCTCGCTGGACAGCCCGAAGGACGCGCCGGCGAACAGGGTGCGTCCGTCCACCGTCGCCGCGACGTCGTCCAGCGAGAGCAGGTGCATGGCGCCAGGCTACGCGCTCGTCGTGGGTAGCCTCAGGGACCGGTCCGCGCGCCTCACCGCCTGCGTCGGTTGCCGGGTCCGCGGCCGCCCGCACCCGTCCACCTCGTCGCCTCCGCGCCCGTCCACCCCGTCGCCTCCGCCCCCGTCCACCCCGCCCCCCTCCTGCACCCCGAGCCGAGGTCCCCCGTGCTCAGCTGCTCCGATGTGGCGGTCACCCTGGGG
>JBKHEJ010000091.1:0-10662 GCA_046540855.1 Nitriliruptoraceae bacterium | reverse complement strand
GGGTGGTCGGCCCTGCCTCGGGGTCCGCCACGGGTGGCTGCGGCGGGGTGGCCGGACCGTTCCCGTTGCCGCGCCCGCCCGCGGTGGGCCCGCTCGTCCCGCGCGCCGAGGACCCGGCGGCGCCCCCCTTGGAGGAGGGGCTGCGGGGCGACGGTGCGTCCTGCTCCCGGGCGAAGGCGTCCAACGCGCTCAGCTCGGCGAAGGCGTGGCTCATCTCGTCCCGATCGAGCCGGGGTGGGCGGGGCGCTGGGGCGCCAGCCGGCGGAGGTGGCGGGGTGGTGGCCGGGGACGTCGGCGGGTCCTCGGGTGCCTCCTCGCGTGCCGGAGGGGCAGCGACGGCCTCCTCGAGCGCGGCCAGCGAGTGCAGCTCACGCAACAGCTCGTCGGCGTCGGCCGGCTCGTCGTCGAGGTGGTCGTCCTCGGGGCCTGGCCGAAGCAGCGGACGGAGCCGGCGCGGCGCCGCCGGGGCGGCGCCGTTCCGGCTCGCGTGGCCGTTCCTGCTCGCGTGGCCGTTCGTGCGCGTGGCGTCCTGCAGCCCGGCACCGACGCCCGCGGTGACCTCAGCCAGGTCCTCGATGAGGTAGACCCATGGCTCCGGTTCCTCCGGATGCGCGGTGTGCGAGCCCATCGCGGCGTCGACGCGCGCGCCCCGGGAGCCGACGTAGTGCCCTTCCGGGCAGAGACCCTGCGGGTCGATGACCACCGCCATCCCACAGGCGACACAGTGGACTCGGGACACGTTCCGCTCCTCACCGGCAGGTCGGTAGCCTTCCTAGCCACAGCATCGGCAGACCGCACCCCGGTGTTGAGCCCTCGGATCGCGGTCGAACGTTCAGCCTGGAGCCGGAGGTCGTTGTGGTCCCTCCCGTCGCGACCTCGGCGACCCCGTCGCGGTCGAAGGCCACGGTGCTGCCGGCCGCGGGTCGTGACGGCAAGGACGCGGCGCTCGTGCAGGCGATGTTCGACCGCGTCGCACCGCGCTACGACCTCGCGAACGCCGCCCTGTCCTTCGGGCAGGACGCGCACTGGCGGCGGGTCACCGCGCTCGCCGCCCGACCCGCCGACGCCCGCGTGCTCGACGTCGCCGCGGGTCCCGGCAACGTGGCCGTCGAGCTCGTCGCGCGTGGCGCCAGCGAGGTCGTCGCCCTCGATCTGTCCTACGCCATGCTCGCCGAGGGTGCCCGCCGCGGCCACGACCGCATCCGGTGGGTGAACGCCGACGCCGAGCAGCTGCCCTTCCCCGACGCCTCCTTCGACGCGGTCACGATCTCCTTCGGGCTGCGCAACGTGCCCGATCCCGAGCGGGCACTGCGGGAGTTCGCGCGCGTGACCCGGCCGGGTGGGCGCGTGGTCGTGTGCGAGTTCGCGAACCCCACCGCGCCGGGCTTGCGTCACCTCTACCGCCGCTACCTGGTCGGTGCGCTGCCCCATCTGGCGCGGGTGGTGTCCTCCTCGGCCCCGGCCTACCGCTACCTCGCCGACTCGATCCTCGCGTGGCCGGACCGCGCCACGGTGGCCGGGTGGATCGCCGCCGCCGGCTACCACGAGGTGCTGGTCAAGGACCTCGCGGCCGGCATCGTGGCCGTTCACCGTGGGTTCCGCCGCTGAACGGACGCTAGACTCGTGAACCGGTTCACGAGGCTGCGCCGAGCGCCCAACCGCACCTCGGCGCGGGCACGAACCTCGAGAGAGCGGCGGCCGGGGGCAGCCGGCCCCTCGCAGCGCCTGACGCACGCCCGACCGCGGGCTGGAACCTGAGGAGACCGTGTGGCGATCAGCGGTACCGCCCAGCTCGACGCGGTGGAGCACGCCGAGGTGGTCGTGGTCGGCGCCGGACCGGGTGGCGCGGCCGCCGCGGCCCACCTCGCCGGTCGCGGGCGCGACGTGATCCTGCTCGACAAGGACACCTTCCCACGGGACAAGGTGTGCGGCGACGGGCTGACCCCACGGGTGATCCGTGAGCTCCTCGACCTCGGGCTCGAGGACGAGGCCCACGGCCGGGCGCCGGGCTTCAAGCGCAACCGGGGCTTGAGGATCAACGGTGGCACGACCACGATGGAGCTGCCCTGGCCGACGCTCGACGACTGGCCGGACTGGGGCGGCTGCTCGACGCGGATGGTGCTGGACGAGACCCTGGCCCGCACCGCCCACGAGCGGGGCGCCCGGCTCGCCCAGGGCCACGCGGTCACGCGCCCGCTGTGGCGCGACCGCGCCGAGTCCCGGGTGAAGGGTGTGGCCTGGCGCCGTGCCGACGGCAGCGAGGGCGAGGTGCGTGCCCCGGTCGTGATCGCCGCCGACGGCGCGGGCGGACCGATGGCCAAGCACCTCGGCATCCACCGCCGGCCCGAGCGGCCGATGGCGGTCGCGGCCCGTGGCTACTACCGCTCCTCCCGCGCCGACGACGAGTGGATCAGCTCCTACCTCGACCTCACCGACGCCGACGGCTCGCTGCTGTCGGGCTACGGCTGGGTCTTCCCGCTCGACGACGGCACGATGAACGTCGGGCTGGGCCTGCTGTCGACCTCACGCGAGTTCCAGGGCGTCAACTACCGCCGCCTGCTCGAGTCCTGGGCCACCGGGATGGCCGCGCAGGGGTGGGAGACGACGCCTGAGAACCTCACGGGCGCGATCCGCACGGGTCCGATCCCGATGGGGTTCAACCACACACCGTTGCACCAGCGCGGGGTCCTGCTCGTCGGTGACAGCGGCGGCATGGTCAACCCCTTCAACGGGGAGGGCATCAGCTACGCCATGGAGGCCGGGCAGCTGGCCGCCGAGGTGATCGACGCCGCCCTCATCACCCGCCGCACCAGTGACCTCCAGCGCTACGACCGTGAGCTGCGGGCACGCATCGGCGGCTACTACACCCTCGGTCGCGTCTTCGCCGAGCTGGTCGGCAACCCGACGGTGATGCACGTCTGCACCACCTACGGGATGCCCTACCGCCCGCTCATGAGGCTCGTGCTCAAGCTCATGGCGCACCTGACGGATGCCCGCCCCGCCGACACCAAGGACGTCATCGTCAACACCCTCCAGCGGCTGGCACCGGCCGCCTGAGACGCGCGCCACCGCCACGCGTCTTGCAGGTGTGCAGCAGCCCCCCCTACCGTCCTGACCCCGTGGCGAACGCCACCTCGAGGCCCGACCGGGAGAGCGACGACCGTGCTGTCCGAGTTCCTACCCATCCTGCTGCTGCTCGGTCTCGCCGTCGCCTTCGCGGTGGGGTCGCTGGTGGTCTCGAGCCTGGTCGGTCCACGGCAGCCGAACCCGACCAAGCTCGCCGCCTACGAGTCGGGCAACGTGCCGCTGGCCAACGTACGCACGACCCGGTTCTCGGTGAAGTTCTACATGGTCGCGATGCTGTTCCTCATCTTCGACATCGAGGCGGTGTTCGTCTACCCCTGGGCGGTCGTCTTCCGTGAGCTCGGTTGGTTCGGGCTCGGCCAGATGCTGGTGTTCCTCGGCATCCTGACGGTCGCTTTCGTGTACGAGATCGGACGTGGAGGGCTCGAGTGGGACTAGAGACGAAGCTTCCCAACGGCATCCTGCTCACCAACGTCGAGCGGATCGTCAACTACACCCGATCCACCTCGCTGTGGCCGGCCACCTTCGGGTTGGCCTGCTGCGCCATCGAGATGATGACCTCGGGCGGACCGCGCCACGACATGGCCCGGTTCGGCATGGAGGTGTTCCGTGCCTCGCCCCGCCAGGCGGACCTGATGATCGTCGCCGGCCGGGTCTCCAACAAGATGGCGCCGGTGCTCCGGCGCATCTACGACCAGATGGCGGAGCCCAAGTGGGTCCTGTCCATGGGGGTGTGCGCCACCTCCGGTGGGATGTTCAACAACTACGCGCTGGTCCAGGGCGTCGACCACATCGTGCCCGTGGACATGTACGTCCCCGGCTGCCCGCCCCGGCCGGAGATGCTGCTCGACGGGATCCTGAAGCTGCGCGAGAAGATCGCGAACGAGACCTTCGCCGAGCAGGGAGCCAAGGCGTGAGTGACCACCACGTCCCGAGCCCGTCCACGGGGCTGGCCGCACCGCCGCTCACCCTCGCCGAGATCGCGACCCGTCTCACCGACCGGTTCGAGCAGGTGCGCACCGACCTCGCCTTCGGGGAGCTGACCGTCCACGTCGACCCCGAGCACCTGCTCGACGTGCTCAGCTTCTGCCGCGACGACGAGGAGCTGCAGTGCGCGCTGCTCAGCGACCTGTCGGGGGTGCACTGGCCCGCGGGTGACCACGAGATCGAGCGGCAGACCTCCACCACGGGCTGGCCCACCTACCGCGTCTCCCGGGACATCGGTGTCATCGAGGTGCTCTACCTGCTGCGGTCGGTGACGCGCAACCACCGCCTGCGGGTCTCGGTCGCGACGCCGGATACCGATCCGCAGCTGCCGAGCGCCACGAGCCTGTTCGCCACCGCCAACTTCCACGAGCGCGAGGTGTACGACTTCTTCGGGGTGGTGTTCGACGGCCACCCCGATCTGACCCGCATCCTCATGCCGGACGACTGGCTCGGTCACCCCCACCGCAAGGACTACCCGATGGGGGGGATCGACATCCCGTACAAGAACGACAAGTTCATCCCGCCGCCCCAGGAGCGCGACCTGCGTGAGGTGATCGACTGATGGCAGCCTCCCCTGGCACCGAGCCCACCCTCTCCGATGACGCGCTCGGCCTGTTCGTCGAGGGCGCCGACTGGGAGTCGGTCGTCGACGCCGTCGAGGACGAGACGATCACCATCAACATGGGGCCGCAGCACCCCTCCACCCACGGCGTGCTCCGGCTCGTGCTCGAGCTCGACGGCGAGACGGTCACGAAGCTGACCCCGATCGTCGGCTACCTGCACACCGGGATCGAGAAGAACGCCGAGGTCCGCACCTGGGTCCAGGGCACCACCTTCTTCACCCGGATGGACTACCTCGCCCCGCTGTTCAACGAGACCGCCTACTGCCTCGGGGTCGAGCGGCTGCTCGGTGTCGAGGTGCCCGAGCGAGCCCAGGCCGTACGGGTCATCCTCATGGAGTTCAACCGCATCGCCTCCCACCTGGTGTGGCTGGCCACCGGGGGCATGGAGCTCGGCTCCACCACCATGATGGTGTTCGGCTTCCGCGAGCGTGAGCACATCCTCGACCTGTTCGAGTCCCAGTCGGGCCTGAGGATGAACCACGCCTACATCCGCCCCGGCGGCCTCGCCCTGGACGTCACCGACGACTTCGTCGAGCGGTGCGAGGCGCTGCTCGAGCTGCTGCCCCGCAAGCTCGCGGAGTACGAGGACCTGCTCAAGCGCAACCCGATCTGGAACGACCGCCTGCGCGGCGTCGGCCACCTCGACGCCGACACCGCGCTGCGCTACGGCGTCACCGGCCCGCTCCTGCGCGCCGCCGGGGTGCCGTGGGACCTGCGCAAGGCCGAGCCGTACTGCGGCTACGAGCAGTACGAGTTCGACGTGCCCACCGAGACCGAGGGCGACTCCTACGCGCGCTTCGTGCTCCGGATCGAGGAGATCCGCCAGTCGATGCGCATCATCCGACAGGCCCTGGACGCCCTGCCCGGTGGGCCGGTGATGGTCGCCGACAAGCGCATCGCCTGGCCCTCGCAGCAGGCGCTCGGCGTGGACGGGATCGGCAACGACCCGGAGTACATCCGCCACATCATGGGCGAGTCCATGGAGGCGCTCATCAACCACTTCAAGCTGACCACGCAGGGCTTCACCGTGCCGGCCGGCCAGGTCTACGCCCCGGTGGAGTCGCCGCGCGGTGAGCTCGGCTACGCGATCACCTCCACCGGCACGAACAAGCCCTACCGCGTGCACGTGCGCGAGCCCAGCTTCGTCAACCTCCAGGCCGCTGACGTCATGTCGCGCGGGCACATGGTCGCCGACGTGGTCGTGGTCGTGGCCTCCCTCGACCCGGTCATGGGCGGGGTGGACCGCTGAGCCCGACGCGAACGCGCCACGACCGCTGACCCACCCGCCCCCGACGCACCCACCACCTTCTGCACCCTCGAGGAACCCCGATGCCCATCTCGGACGCGACGCGCGAGGAGGCTCGTCACCTCATCGCCCGGTACCCCGTCGCGCGCTCCGCGCTGCTCCCGCTGCTCCACCTCGTCTCGGGGGAGGAGGGCTACGTCAGCGAGGACGGCATCGCGATGTGCGCCGAGCTGCTGCAGCTGACCAAGGCCGAGGTGGGCGCGGTCGCGACCTTCTACACGATGTACAAGCGCGAGCCCTTCGGTGACTACCTGCTGAGCGTGTGCACGAACCCCACCTGCGGGATGCAGGGCGGCCGTGAGATCTACGAGGCCTACGTCGACGAGCTCGGTGGGCACATCGACCGGGACGGGGCCGGGGTGATGGTCGAGCACGCCGAGTGCCTCGGCATCTGCGACGCGGCGCCGGTGGTGCAGATCAACTACGAGATGTACGGCCCGGTGACCCGCGAGCAGGCGCTCGAGCTGCTGGCCAAGGCCAGGGCGGGCGATCCGCCGGCGTCCAACCGGTCCGGTGAGGTGCCGCCGCCGATCCGGCAGGTGCACCGCGAGTTCTCCGGCATCGAGGACACCTTCGGTGACCACCTCGTCGAGGCGGCCCGGCTGCAGGCCGCCGCCGAGGTCCCGCCCGCCTACCGCTCGGCGGAGACCGACCTGCCGGTCACCCACCCCGGTGGCGACCCGGCCGGGCACGGCGGTGCCGCCTTCCGCGAGGTCGCAGCGCTGGAGCTGGTCGCCCTGGCGGAGCCGGGCGCGAATGGGGCCGCTGGCGGTGGGTCGGACCGCCTCCCCGAGGTCGCCCCGGCGGACGAGACCGAGGCCGAGGTGGTCGGGCAGGTCGCCGAGAAGCAGCCCGGCGCCAGCGGCGACCTGGCCCGACAGGCCACAGGAGCCGACACCGAGCCGGTGCCTGCCGCCGGCGCCCAGCCCGGGCTCGAGACCCAGCAGGGGGAGGCCCCCTCCGAGGCCGAGCCGACCACCGACCGCGGCGACGACCCGACCGCCGAGGACGAGCCGGCTCCCGACGCCACCGACCAGGACGAGCCGGCTCCCGACGCGACCGACGATGAGGAGGCCTGAGATGTCGAGCAGCGCGATCCTCGCGATGTCCGAGCGCTACGGCGTGGACGGCGTCGACGACCTCGAGGTCTACGAGCAGCACGGCGGCTACGAGGGCCTGCGCAAGGCGCTCACCATGGAGCCGACCGAGATCATCGACCTCGTCAAGGAGGCCGGTGTCCGCGGCCGTGGTGGCGCCGGGTTCCCGACCGGCATGAAGTGGTCCTTCGTGGCCCAGGGGACCGGCAAGCCGGTCTACATCGTGTGCAACGCCGACGAGGGCGAGCCGGGCACCTTCAAGGACCGCCCGCTGATGGAGACCGACCCCCACCAGCTCGTCGAGGGCATGATCGTCGGTGGGCTCGCGATCAACTCCGTCCAGGGCTACATCTACCTGCGCGGTGAGTTCCGCCACGCCGGCCGCCAGCTGTCCAAGGCGATCGCCCAGGCCTACGAGAAGGGCTACCTCGGCGCGGACGTGATGGGCTCCGGCAAGCGCTTCGACCTGACCCTGCACCGCGCCGCCGGCGCCTACATCTGCGGCGAGGAGACCGCGCTGCTCGACTCGCTGGAGGGCAAGCGCGGCCAGCCACGGCTCAGGCCGCCCTTCCCGGCCGCCAAGGGGCTGTACAGCTGTCCCACGACCGTGAACAACGTCGAGTCGATCGCCGCGGTGCCCTTCATCCTGCGCCACGGCGTCGACTGGTGGAAGCAGTGGGGCACGGAGAAGTCCACCGGCCCGAAGCTCATCGGCGTGTCCGGCGACGTCGCGAACCCCGGCAACTTCGAGGTGCCGATGGGGGTCCCCATGCGCGAGCTCATCGAGCTCGCCGGCGGGATGCGCGCCGGCCACGAGCTGAAGTTCTTCTGCCCCGGCGGCTCCTCCACGCCGCTGCTGCCGGCCAGCGCCATCGACACGCCCTACACCTACGAGGACGTGATCGAGGCCGGCTCGATGCTCGGGACCGGCGCGGTGATGATCTACTCCGACCAGCGCTGCGTGGTGGACGCCGTCTGGGGCTGGACCCGGTTCTACGAGCACGAGTCCTGCGGCAAGTGCACCCCCTGCCGGGAGGGTGGCTACTGGCTCTCCCAGGTGCTCCAGCGCATCGAGACCGGCAACGGCTCGATGGCCGACCTCGACCTGCTCCTCGATGTGTGCAGCAACATCGCCGGCCGCAGCTTCTGCGCCCTCGGGGACGCGCTGACCTCGCCGATCGTCGCGGGGCTGAAGCACTTCCGGGCGGAGTTCGAGGCCCACGTGCGCGAGGGCCGCTGCCCGCTCGGGGTCACCCCACCCCGCGACGACATCCCGATGCTCGCCGTGCGTGCGCGCGACCACGGCAACGCCCAGGTGCCGGACTTCCTGTCCGAACCCGCCGGGCAGGCCTGACGATGGCGGAGACCCCCGTGGACCAGGACCTCGTCACCTTCACGATCGACGGGCAGGAGATCAGCGTGCCGAAGGGCACGCTGCTGATCCGCGCCGCGGAGCAGCTCGGGATCATCATCCCGCGCTTCTGCGACCACCCGCTGCTCGACCCCGTCGGCGCCTGCCGTCAGTGCGTCGTCGAGGTGGAGGGCATGCCGAAGCCCATGATGGCCTGCACCACCACGGTGATGCCCGACAAGGCCATCAAGACCCACCTCACCTCCGAGATGGCCCGCAAGGGGCAGGAGGGCACGCTGGAGTTCCTGCTCGTCAACCACCCCCTCGACTGCCCGATGTGCGACAAGGGTGGGGAGTGCCCGCTGCAGGACCAGGCGCTCAAGCACGGGGCGAACACCTCCCGGTTCGTGGACCAGAAGCGCCGCTACGACAAGCCCGTGGCGGTCAGCCCGCAGATCCTGCTCGACCGCGAGCGGTGCGTGCTGTGCGCCCGCTGCACCCGCTTCTCCGAGCAGATCTCCGGCGACCCCTTCATCGAGCTGTTCGAGCGGGGTGCCCTCGAGCAGGTCGCCATCTACGAGGACGAGCCCTACGAGAGCTACTTCTCGGGCAACGTCATCCAGATCTGCCCCGTCGGGGCGCTGACCTCGACCAGCTACCGCTTCAAGGCCCGGCCCTTCGACGTGGTGACCACCCCGAGCGTGTGCGACCACTGCTCCGCGGGGTGCTCGCTGACGGTCCAGTCCCGGCGCGGCGAGATCCAGCGATCCCTGGCGCGGACGAACATGGCCGTCAACGAGGCCTGGAACTGCGACAAGGGACGCTTCGGCTTCACCCACCTGACCGCCCCGCAGCGGGTGACCGCGCCCATGGTCCGGGGCGAGGACGGAGCGCTCGCCGAGGCCACCTGGGCCGAGGCCCTGGTGCGGGTCACCCGCGCGCTGCAGGCCGCCGAGGCCGAGGGCCCCGGCCGCGTCGCCGTGGTCACCGGCTCCCGCCTCGCCGACGAGGACGCCTACCTCGTCTCCAAGTACGCCCGCACCGTGCTCGCGACCGATGACGTCGAGCACCGCACCCGCTTCGCGCCCGCGGACGAGGTGGCCGAGCTCGCGGCCGTGCTCGGCCACGACACCGCCACCTACGCCGACGTCGAGGCCGCACCGGTGATCGTCGTGGCCGGGCTCGACCCCGAGGAGGAGGTCCCGATCCTCCACCTGCGCCTGCGCAAGGCCTGGCGCCAGCACACCGCCCGCATCGTGGTGGTGGGACCCCACCTCGGCACCCTCGCCGACCTCGCCTGGCGGCGCGTGCCGACCCGCCCGGGCGGTGAGGCGGCGGCGCTAGCGGCCCTGGCCACCTCCCACAACGAGGTGACCGAGGCGCTGCGTGCCGCTGGAGCCCCGGTGGTGCTGGTCGGGGAGCGGGCCGGTGCCGGCTCCCTCACCGCCGGCGCGGCCCTGGCCGAGGCCATGGGGGGCAAGGTCGCCTACGTGCCGCGTCGGGCCGGGGCACGCGGGGCCATGCAGGCCGGGCTCGCCCCCGGGCTCCTGCCCGGCGGACGCCGGCTGGACGACGCGGCCGACCGGGCCGAGGTCGAGGCCGTGTGGGGGGCCGAGCTCCCCAGCGAGCCGGGTCGCGACCTGCACGCCATCCTCACCGACGCCGCCGCCGGCCGCATCGACGTCCTGCACCTGATCGGTGTGGACCTCGCGCGCGACGCGGCCTCCACCGAGCTCGCCCAGGCCGCCCTCGAGCGGGTCGGCACGGTCGTCTGCCAGGACCTCGCCGCGACCGAGACCGTCACGCGCTTCGCCGACGTGGTGCTGCCGGCCGCCGGCCGCCAGGAGCGCGCCGGCTCCGCGACGAACTGGGAGGGGCGCACGCAGCGCTTCGCCCGGGCCGTGGACGCGCCGGACCTCGCCCAGGAGGACTGGGAGATCATCCGGCAGCTCGCCGCGCTGCTCGGCCACGACCTCGGCGTCGACGACCTCGAGCAGGCCCGCACCGAGATGGCGCGGCTCCCCCGCCGCGCCGAGCCCCACCCCTGGCCGACCGCCACCCCCGCGGTGGTGCCAGCGCCGCCGGAGGGCCACTTCCAGCTGCTCGCGCGACCGCTGCTGCTCGACCGCGGCACGATGCTGGCCGGCGCGACCGATCTGCTCGCCACCGCCCGGCCGGCCACGGCCGTGCTCAACGCTCACGACGCCGAGCGCC
>JBKHEJ010000090.1:0-10692 GCA_046540855.1 Nitriliruptoraceae bacterium | reverse complement strand
GGACCGCGGCCGCTTCGGCCGGCAGCAGCTGGGCGAGGCGGCGCGGCCGGTCGTCCCCGCTCGCGGCCACGCGCCACAACGCCCGCAGCTCGCCGGGCACGTCGGTGACCTCGGCCGACGGCAACGCACGGCCGCCGGCGACGAGGTCGAGCCCGAGCTTGGCGACCACGCTCCAGAAGCGCACCGAGGTGCTGGGCCGTGCCCACGCCGGCTGCTCGCTCCCGGCGGGCAGGGCCGCCAGGGCCCGAACGGTCGCGAGCATCGGCAGCCGCCGGACCTCGCGCTCGACGACCTCGTCGCCCGCGATCCGGAGCGGGCAGCGGCTCTCGACGCCGACCGGCAGCCCGCTGCTCGCGACGGGAGGCCGCACCGAGCCGGGAGCCGTGTCCGTTCCCGGGCCCCACAACGCGAACCAGCCTGCGGCCGGCGCCAGCACGCCCGGCACGAAGCTCAGCTCGGGTCCTGAGGTCACGGTGGCTCCCTGTCGGCGACGTACCAGCGTAGGGCTTCGGCGCCGCTGGTCACACCGGTCGGGTGCCGCACGTGGCGGCCCGTGCCGCACCCAGCAGCGCGCGGCTTGCGCCGGAGTGCTGCAGATACCCGGCGCCGGGCCGACGGGAGGTGCATCCTTGAAGCAGGCGGCACCGAACACCGTCGGGCGACCATCCCCGGCGCGGCCGCCGTCCCACCCGCTCCGTATCCTGACCAGGCACTGGTCGCGCCGCTCCCGTCCGACCGCACCCTGGAGGCGATCATGTCCGACCGTCAGCACGGCACCGACACCGCCCTCGCTGAGCGTACGACCACCGAGCGCGCCGTCGCGTGGCTCGAGTCCGAGTTCCCCGGGTGGACGTTCGACCTCGACGAGACCGCCACCTGGGAGGGCGAGCTTCGCAGCCTGTGGATCGCACGTCGCGAGGGACACCACCCCCAGGCGGAGCTGTCCGCCGCGAAGCTCCACAGCCGCCTCAGCGACTACCTCCAGCGTGAGGAGCGTCGCCGCGCCTTCTCGAACTGACCGACCTCCC
This sequence comes from Nitriliruptoraceae bacterium, assembly GCA_046540855.1. Classification (GTDB taxonomy): domain Bacteria; phylum Actinomycetota; class Nitriliruptoria; order Nitriliruptorales; family Nitriliruptoraceae; genus T1Sed10-7. The sequence continues at coordinate 9,664 of JBKHEJ010000090.1, read as the reverse complement.
CCCACCCGGTCCCGACCGCGGCGACCCGGGTCGTCCTGTGCGGTGACCGGTGACCCTGATCGATCTCGTGCTCGGGCTGCTGCTCGTCGCTGCGGCCGTCTCGGGCTGGAGCGCCGGGCTCGTCGCACGTCTCTCGGTCTGGCTCGGGCTGCTCGGGGGGCTCGGAGCGAGCTACTGGACCGTGCCGCTCGCCCTCGAGCTCGCGCAGGTACCCGGGGCTGCGGCGCGGCTGGCCGTCGCGCTCGTCGCGCTGGTCGTGACCCTTGGCGCGGTCACCTTCGTGTTCACGACCGTCGGCCGCTCGCTCGGCGAGCGCCTCGCTGCCTCGTCGCTCGCGCCCCTGGATCGCGTCGCAGGCTCGGTCGCGGGGATGGTGCTGGTCGCCACCCTCGCCTGGCTCTCGCTCCCTGCGGCGGCGGCGCTGCCTGATCCCTTCGGCCGGCAGGTCAGCGACGCGGCATCCAGCCGTCTGCTGGCGGCGCTGTCGCCGGCGCCTCCCGACATCACCGCGACCCTGCGCGAGGTGATCGCTGCCGGGCCCTTCCCCCGCATCATCGCCGAGCTCGAGCCGGTCCAGCCCGCCGGACCGCCGCCCGCGCAGCTCGCGCTCGCGCCGGAGGTCATCGAACGCGCCACCGCGTCCACCGTGCGGGTGAGCGCCCGCGGCTGCGGCGCCCGCTTCGACGGATCAGGTGTGGCACTCGCCCCCGGCCTGATCGTCACCAACGCGCACGTGGTCGCGGGTTCCGACCGCGTCGAGGTGCGGCGGCCCGATGGGGTGGTCCGGCCTGGCCGTGTGGTGGCGTTCGACCCCGCCCGGGACCTCGCGCTGGTGTCGGTGGAGGAGCTCGGGCAGACCCCGCTGCCGCTGGGCACGGCAGCGCCTGGCGACGAGGTTGCCGTGATCGGGTACCCGGGCGGGCAGGCCCAGCCGCGGGTCGCCCCGGCGCGTGTCCAGCAGCGACGCACCGCGGTGGGTCGGGACATCTACGAGGTAGCCGAGACCGAGCGGGAGGTGCTGTTCCTCTCCGCCGAGCTGCGCCGTGGGGACTCGGGTTCGCCGCTGGTGACCACCGCCGGTGAGGTCGTCGGGGTCGTGTTCGCGGTCAGCCCGGACCAGGCCTCCAGCGCCTACGCGCTGGACCGCCAGGAGCTCGACGCCATCCTCGCCGCCCCACGGGTCACCGGCGCGACCGGCCGCTGTCTGGTCGCGCCCTGAGACCGGTGGAGGTGGGTGCGCCGTGGCGGTCTGGTCCGGCTGTCGCACCCCGCTCGTACGGTGGTCCGGTTCAGGCACGACCTTGCGCGCGCCCCGAAGGAGCCGCCGTGGACCCGCTGCTCGCCCTGGGAACCGACACCCTGACCGTGCTGGCCGCTCGCGGTCCAACGCCCCCCTGGGACCTGCTCGCCACCGTCCTCCTGTGGGGCGTGCTGACCACCGTCGGCGCGCGTGTGCTGCTGGCAGCCGAACGACAGGACCGGCAGCGCAGGGGCGCCCAGCGCGCGACGACCGAACCCCTACCGGCCGTGATCCGGCCGGACCGGCGGCCCACCACGGTCACGCGGGGAGCAGACGGGCGAGCATGATCGCGTGGACCACGACCGCCGCGATCACGAACAGGTGGAAGATCTCGTGGTAGCCGAACACCGTCGGCCACGGATCCGGTCGGCGGATCCCCACCACCACCGCGCCGACGGTGTAGAGGATGCCGCCGGCCAGCAGCAGCACGATGGTCACGGTCCCGGCCGCCATCCACAGCCACGGCAGCAGGATGACCGGTAACCATCCGAGCGCGAGGTAGACCGCGTGGTTGAAGCCGCGGGGCGGCGCGAAGGGCAGCCACTCCACCACGATCCCGAGCAGGCTGCCGAGTCCCATGCCCACGACCAGCACCACCCGGGGCCAGTCCTCGAGCCCGAGCAGCGCCAGGGCGATCCCCGTTCCGCCGATGGCGAGGTAGATGCCGCTGTGGTCGAGGCGGAACAGGCGTTCGTAGGTCCGGGCGTCCCAGCGCTTGAGGTGCAGCAGCGCGCTGCAGGTGAACATCGCGGCCATGCCGAGCCCGAAGGCCGCGATGCCCAGGCGTGAGCCCTGGGGGGCCTGGACGATCCACAGCAGGGAGCCCGGCACGGTCACCAGCGCCGCGAGCAGGTGGGACCGGCCCCGCAGCCGGGGACGGGGAAGGGTCAGGGCGCGCTCGGTGTTGGTCGAACGCTCGAGGATGGGTCGCTCGCTCACGGCGCTACGGTAGCCAGCGGACGGGGCGCGAACGACGTCCAGGGTCCAGGATCGCTGAGCGACGTCCGTCGTAGACTCCTGGTCCGTCCACACGTTCACGAGCCGTCAGGCCCTGCCGTGCCGCCACCGCCGTACCGACCCGGTCCGTCGACGACCGTCGGCGCCTAGGTGGCCTCCGCTGCCAGGCTCGAGCGCCCCTCCCGGGTCCAGGCGGGAGGCCTCCTCATCGGCGGCCCCGCCTTCCTCACCGTCCTGGTCCTCGACCTGCCCGGCCTGGAACCGGCCGCGCAGCGCATGCTGGCCATCTTCCTGCTCGCGATCGTGCTGTGGGTCACCGAGGCGATCCCGCTCGTGGCGACGGCGGCCCTGGTCATCCTCCTGCAGGTGCTCCTGCTGACCGACCAGGCGGTCGTGGCCCTCGAGGACCCGCCGCTCGCCGCCCGCGAGGTGTTCGCCACGCTCGCGGACCCGGTCATCATCCTGTTCCTCGGGGGTTTCCTGATCGCCGACGGCGCGGCCCGGTTCGGCCTGGATCGCAACCTCGCCGCGGTGCTCCTGCGTCCCTTCGTGGCCGGTGGCGCCCGGCGCACCGTGCTCGGCCTGATGCTGATCACCGCCGCTCTGTCGATGTTCGTCTCCAACACCGCCACCACGGCGACGATGTTCGCGATCGTGCTCCCGATCCTGGCCGTGCTGCCCCCCGGCAAGGTGCGGACGGGGCTCGCCCTGTCGATCCCCTTCGCGGCCAACATCGGCGGCATGGGCACACCGGTCGGCACACCCCCCAACGCGATCGCGCTCGGCCAGCTCGCGGCCCAGGACATCGACGTCTCCTTCCTCGACTGGATGCTGCTGGCCACCCCGCTCGTGCTGGTGGTCCTGCTCGGTGCCTGGTGGTTGCTGACCCGGCGCTTCATCCCCGCCGGGACCGAGATCGCCATCGACCTCGACGCCCGCTTCGACCGCTCACCGGCCGCGGTGCTGTTCACGGCGGTCGCCGGGCTGACGGTGCTGCTGTGGCTCACCGAGCCGTTCCACGGGCTGTCGTCCTCCACCGTCGGGTTCCTCCCCGTCGTGGCTCTGCTCGCCACCGGGGTGCTCGGGCCGAAGGACCTCCAGGGCCTGCAGTGGCACGTCCTGTGGCTGGTCGCCGGCGGCATCGCGCTCGGTCTGGGCGTGGGCGCCTCCGGCCTCGACCGCTGGCTGCTGGGACTGGTCGCCTGGGACCGGCTCCCCGGCCTGGTGCTGGTCGCGCTGCTCGTGCTGGTGGGCCTGGCGCTCTCGTCGGTGATCTCCCACTCCGCAGCGGCCAACCTCCTCATCCCCCTGGCGCTCAGCCTGGCCTTCGGGCTCGAGCTGGACCCGGTCTTCGTCGCCGTCCTGGTCGCCCTGGCGTGCTCGCTGGGCATGCCGCTGCCGATCAGCACCCCGCCGAACGCCATCGCCTACGCCACCGGTGAGGTCCCACAGCGCGCGATGATCACCGCCGGGCTGACCATCGGTGCCGCGGGCGCGGTGCTGTTGATCGCGGTCATGCCGCCCGTCTGGAACCGGCTGGGGCTGCTGTGAGCGCCAGCATCTGCGCGCTGGTCGCCGGCCGGGCCGGCCCGCGGCGTGACCAGCTCCGCGAGGAGCTCGAGGACAGCTTCGGGACGCTCGTCGAGGTGGTGGCCACCGACCAGCCCGAGACCACCCTGAGCGACCTCGACCCGGCGGTGACGCTCGGGCTGGTGCTGGTGCTCGATGACGAACGCTCCGCCGACGAGCGCATCGCCTCCCTCCACGCGCACCCGCGCGGAGCGGGGGCCTGCACGATCGTGGTGACCGAGCGTGACGTGCTCGACGACGTCGCCGCGGCGATCGACGCCGACCGCCTCGCGGCCGTCATCCCGGTGCCGTGGCCGCCCGGCCGGGTCGCCGAGCACACCCGTTCCCAGCTCGCACGCCGGCTGCGCACACGCGACCCGCACGACCCGCGGCTGGCGCAGCTCGACCAGGGCGACCGGGCCCTGGAGCTCCCCACGAGCTCGCTGCTGCGGGACCTCGAGCGGGACGAGCGCACGCTCACCGAACGGCTCGTCGCCGCGCTCGACCGGGCACTCGGCCACCGGCCACGGCTCGAGCTGCCGGCCGGCACGCGGCTGACCCACCAGGGTGTCGGGGTGGACGGGGTCATGGTCGTGCTGTCGGGTTCGGTGGCGCTCGACCGGTCGAGCGAGGCCGGGGAGCTCCGGCTGCACCACGCCTCGACGGGCCCGGTCGTGGGGCTGCTGTCGCTGACCCAGCAGCGGCAGGCGTTCTTCACCGCCCGGGCCACGACCGACGTCGTGGTCGTCCACCTCAGCATCGAGCAGCTCGACCACGCGCTGCGCGTGGAACCAGCGGTCGGCGCGACCATGGCCGCAGCGACCGCCCGCGCGCTGGCGCGGCGGCTGCTCCGCGCCGAGCAGCTCCAGGTCGAGAAGATCAAGCTGAACCGCGAGCTCGACCGCGAGCGCGCGTCCCTCGCGACCGCGCTGCACCAGCTCGAGGGGGCACGGCTCGAGCTCGTCGAGTCGGCGCGCATGGCCACGCTGGGTGAGCTCGCCGCCGGTATCGCCCACGAGCTGAACAACCCCGCGGCGGCGGTGACGCGCGCGGCGAGCTTCATCGCCGAGGACCTCACCCGGCTCCTCGTCGACCACCCGGACGGGGCAGCACTGACGACCGCGTTCCGCGCCGGTGTCGGCAGCGTGCCGCTGGCGACCGCTGAGCAGCGGGAGCTCCGCCGGGCGCTGGTGCGCGTGGTCGGGGACGCGACCCTCGCCCGCCGCCTGGTCGATGCGGGCGTGAGCGACGCCGACCAGGTCGCCGCGCTGGTCCGGGGTCGTAGCGCTGAGCAGCGTGCCCGGCTCGCGACGGCAGCCGAGCTCGGCGCCGCGATCCGGAACCTGGGGCTCGGCACCGCCCGGGTGACCGAACTGGTGGACAGCCTGCGCAGCTACGCGCGACCGACCGACGCGCCGGTCGAGGTGGATGTGCGCCGCACGCTGGACGACGCACTGCACCTGGTCTCCCACCGCCTCGACGGGCTCGAGGTGGTGCGCGACGACCAGGGTGCGCTCCCACCGGTCCAGGGCCACCCGGGGCCGCTCGGGCAGGTGTGGACCAACCTCGTGCTCAACGCGGTGGAGGCGCTGGAGGGGCAGGGACAGCTCACGCTCTCCACCCGCGCCGAGGAGGACCAGGTCGTCGTGCGGATCGAGGACGACGGTCCCGGGATCGCTCCCGAACTGCTCGACAAGCTGTTCGAACCCCGGTTCACGACGAAGCAGGGGCGGGTGCGGTACGGCCTCGGGTTGGGGCTGGCCATCAGCGAGCGGATCGTGCGCGAGCATGGGGGCACGATCCGCGTCACGTCCGAGCCGGGGCGTACGGTGGTCACCGTGCGGCTCCCTGCCGCCTGGTACGAGAGCGACCGCCCGGGTGCGGGCAGGAGGTGGTCCTGATGCGCTTGGCCGTCCTGGTGCTCGAGGACGAGCCCGAGGTCCGCGCGGCGCTCCTCCGCGATCTGGCCGACATCGACCCGCCGGTACGCATCGAGCCGGCCGAGGACGCCGACGACGCCCGTGCCGCGCTCGCCGAGGTCGTCGCTGACGGCGATCTGCTCGCGCTCGTGCTGGCCGACCACCGGTTGCCCGGCACGACCGGCGTGGACCTGCTCGTCGAGCTGCATGACGACCCGGAGCACGGCGGCTGCCGCAAGGTGCTGGTCACCGGTCAGGCGGACCTCGAGGACACGATCCGGGCGGTGAACGAGGCCGGGCTGGACCGCTACCTCACGAAGCCCTGGGACCGGGACGAGTTGCGTGCGGTGGTGCGCAGCGAGCTGACCAGCTTCGTGCTCGCCGAGGACCTCGACCCCCTGCCCCACCTCACGGCGCTGGATGCGGCAAGGGTCATGCCGGCGCTGCGTGCCCGGGGCGAGTGGTGAGCCCGCCCACCGGGCTGCTCGACCGCGTCTACACCGCCCTGCTGGAGTCACCCGACGGACCCGAGGAGCTCGACGAGGACCTCGCCCGCCACGTCCCGGCCAACGCGCTGCGCCAGGTCACCGCGCTCACCCTGCAGAAGGCCGGGGACCTGGTCGTGGACGCCAAGACCGTCCTGAGCTGGCTGCTCGCCGCGCTCGGCGCCCCCGCGGCCATGACGGCCCTGCTCGTCCCGATCCGCGAGTCCGGCTCGATGCTGCCCCAGGCGCTGCTGTCCCCCTGGGTCCAGCGTCACCCGGTGCGCCGGTGGATCTGGGTGCTCGGTGCGGCGCTGCAAGCCACCTCGGTGCTCGCGATGGCGGCGATCGCGGCGACGCTGGAGGGGACCGTCGCCGGGGTGGCGTTGCTGGTGGCGCTCGCGGCCTTCAGCCTCGCGCGCTCCCTGTCGTCCCTCACCTCCAAGGACGTCCAGGGGCGGACCCTGCCCAAGGGCACCCGGGGCCAGCTCAACGGCTTCGCCACCATCGGCGCCGGGATGGTCTCGATCACCGTCGGCCTCGGGCTGCGGGCGCTCGGCGGCGACGAGGTCGCACCGGGCACCTTCGCGTGGCTGCTCGCGGGCGCGGCGCTGGCCTGGGTGCTCGCCGCGGCGGTGTTCGCTGGCGTGTACGAACCACCGGGCGAGCATGACCCCGAGGCGGAGGTCGGGGTCGGTGCCCTCGCGGGCGTGCTGCGGATCCTGCGCGACGACGCGCCCTTCCGACGCTTCGTGGTGGCGCGCACGCTGCTGCTCGTGTCCGCGCTGAGCCCCCCGTTCGTGGTCGCGCTGGCGACCGAGCAGGGCGGCGCCGGCCTGCAGGGGCTCGGCGCGTTCGTGATCTCCAGCGGTGTCGCCGCGCTGGTCGGGGGCCGGTTGTGGGGCCGTGCGGCCGACCGATCCTCACGCCGGGTGATGATGCTCGCCGCCGGGACGTCGTCGCTTCTCGTGCTCGCCTTCCTCGCCCTCCTGACCGTCGACACGGTGCGGGAGACGACCCTGGTGTACCCCGCGACCTACCTGCTGCTGGCGCTCGTGCACCACGGGTCGCGCATCGGCCGCAAGACCTACGTCGTGGACCTCGCGGAGGGCGATCAGCGCACGACCTACGTCGCCGTGTCCAACACCGTGATGGGGGCGTTGCTGCTGCTGGCCGGCGCGGTGACCTCGGGGGTGGCCCTGCTCGGGCCCGAGGCCGCCCTGCTCGTGCTGGCTGCCACGGGCCTCGTGGGCGTGGTGGTGGGCCGGACCCTGCCCGAGGTCAGCGCGGGCGCGCCGTAGGCGATCCGCCCGCTACACCGCCCGCGTGACGACGGCGAGCAGCCAGGAGGCCACCAGGATCGTGCCGAGGACCAGCTCGATCAGGACCCCGACGCCGTAGGCCGCCAGCACCGCGCGTGCGGACGCCCCGGCCTGGACCCGGTCGCCGAGCCGGTGCCACTCGCCGAGGTAGAGGCCGGCGAGCGCGCCGACGGGCAGGCCGAGCACCGGCAGGACGAGCATCCCGACGATCGCCCCGAGGACCACCGCCGACAGCGACGCCGAGCTGACGCCGCGCTCGCGTCCACGCTGCGCCGGCAGCACCACCGTGGCCAGCGTTCCGACGCCGAACAGCAGGGTGAACCAGGCGGCCACGGCCCACCCGATCGCGTCCGTCCCCTGCCACAGCACCGACCCGGTCGCAGCGAGCCACACGAGCACGAGCCCGGGCAGGACCGGGACGAGCACACCGACCAGCCCCACCACCATGACGACGAAGGCGAGGACGAGGATGAGGACCTCCACGGTCTCCTCCTGCGCCGGTGGGCCGGGCGGGGCTCGAACCCGCGCCTGACGGATTATGAGTCCGCTGCTCTGACCAGCTGAGCTACCGGCCCCAGAGCCCGGCAGCGTACTGTCCTACCGCGCCGCTCCCGTCCCCGGGAGCACGGTCGAGGAGGCTGCGGGGTGGGAAGCGTGCTGGCCCTGCTCGCCGCCTTCGGGTTCGGGATCTCCGACATCACCGGGGCGGTGGCCGCGCGTCGGCTGTCCGCCCTGACGGTGACCCTCGGCATCCAGGCCGTCGGGCTCGTGGCCCTGGCCCCTGCGCTGATGCTCCTGCCCGGTCAGGCCAGCCTGCGAGCCCTGGCCTCCGGCGCGCTCGCGGGCGTGTTCGGCACCGTCGGCCTCACGCTCTACCTGAAGGCGATGGCCACGGGGCAGATCGGGGTGGTCTCCCCGGTCGCCGCGCTGGTCGGTGCCGCGGTCCCGGTCGGGTGGGGGGTCGTGCTCGCCGGCGACGAGCTCGCTGACCGGCAGGTGCTCGGCATCCTGCTCGGCCTGGCGGCGGTGGTCGCCGTGGCCTCGGGGCCACCGGGCAGCGACCGCCGTGCAGGCGCCCGGACCGCGACCGCGGCGGTGGTCGCCGGTGCGGCCTTCGGGCTGTTCTTCGTCGCGCTGGACGCGAGCCCGGCGGACTCCGGGCTGTGGCCGGTGCTCGGCTCGCGGCTCGCGGCGATCACGCTCCTGACGGTGGTCGTCATCGCTCGTGGCCGTGCGCTGGTCCCGGTCGGCGCGGGCCGGCTCGTCGCCCTCAGCGGGATCGGGGACGTCGCCGGCAACGTCCTGTTCCTGGAGGCCACCCGGATCGGCCTGCTGAGCCTCGTGTCGCTGCTGACCTCGCTCTACCCCGTGGTAGCGCTGCTGGCCGCACGCTGGTGGCTGAAGGAGCGGCTCACCGGCCTGCAGGTCGGAGGGGTCGCCGGCGCGCTCGTGGCGACCGCGCTCCTGGTCACCGCTGGCTAGCTAGGCTCGGTGGCAGCGTCCCAGGGGAGGATGACGCGTGGACCGCGGCCCGATCGAGGTGATCGTCCTGTCGTTCCCGGGTGTCGGCCGCCCCGAGGGGGTGGACATGGCCGCGGACGCGATGCGCGAGGTCGGTGACATCCGGCTCATCAGCGCGATGACGGTCACCCGGCCGAACGAGGGCGAGGCGGAGGTGGAACAGATCGCCGCCTTCGACGACGTCGGGGACGTGACCGCGGACATCCTGGCGCACACCGCGGTCGGGATGCCGAACGCCGCCGCCGTCGACGCGGCGGTCGCGGCGGTGGAACCCGGCTCGACCGCGGTGCTGTTCGTCGTGGAGCACGTCTGGGCGGTCGGGTTCGCCTCCGAGGTCCGGGCCGCGGGCGGCCGTCTGGTCGATGCGGTCCGGCTGCCGCAGGAGCTCCTCGACGCGACCGAGGACGCGCTCGGACAACCGAGCGAGACCCGCTGACCCACGCGGGCACGTCCACGCGCGGCTGACGGGTGTCGAGCGGAGCCTCGAGCGTCCCCTCGCCGGCGCTCAGCCGACGAAGGAGCGCGCGGAGGTGCTCAGGCGAGCTCGCCGAGCAGGGCGACCATGTCGAGGTCATCGTGGAGCTGGTGCTGCAG
>JBKHEJ010000089.1:0-10841 GCA_046540855.1 Nitriliruptoraceae bacterium | reverse complement strand
GCGAGGTCGGCGGCCATGACCGCGTAGTTCGTCGCGACCATGAGGTCGAGGGAGTCCGGCCGGCCGGAGCGCATCAGGTAGCCGAGCTGCTGCGAGATGATGTCCTCGCCGGTCAGCTCCTTGATCATCGCCCCGGTGACCTCGCCGATGCCCCCGAGCTTGCGGTGCCCGTAGGCGTCCTCCTCGCCGGACAGGAGGATGTCCCCGCCGGTGTAGGTTGCCCCCTCGGACACGGTGACCATCGCGTAGTTGGAGGGGCTGCGCCGCTTGTCCTCCATCAGCAGGGCCGCGAGCCGCTCCGGGTCGAAGGGCACCTCGGAGATGATCGCCCGGTCCACCGAGGCCAGGTACGCGGCGATCAGCGAGGTCTCGCCGGAGTAGCGGCCGAACAGCTCGACCACGGCGATGCGCTCGTGTGAGCCGGTGGAGGTCCGCAGCTGGTGGATGAACTCGACCGAGCGGGTCACCGCGGTCGAGAACCCGATGCAGTAGTCGGTCCCGTGGACGTCGTTGTCCATGGTCTTCGGGATCGCGATGACGGGGAAGCCCTCCTCGTGCAAGCGCAGCGCGTAGGAGAGGGTGTCGTCACCACCGATCGGGATCATCGCGTCGATGTTGAGGTGGTCGAGCACCTCGAGGGTGTGCTGGGTGAAGTCGTGCGGTCCGTCGCCGAGGGCCTGGTCGCGCAGGTGGGGCGGCACGTCCTTGTCGCGCACCTTCTGCGGGTTGGTCCGCGAGGTGTGCAGGAAGGTCCCACCGGTGCGGTCGATGGTCCGGACCACGTCCATGTCGAGGGGGATGACGTGCTTGGCGGCGGAGCCCTCCGGGTCGTCGAGGTCGTACTCGAGCAGCCCGGCCCAGCCGCGGCGGAAGCCGACCACCTCGTGGCCGTCGTAGATGACACGGTCGACGACCGCCTTGATGCAGGGGTTGAGGCCGGGGACGTCGCCGCCGCCGGTCAGGATGCCGATCCTCACGTAGGTACCTCCATGGGTGCGTCGACCCCGGACGCTAGCCGGCTCGCGTCCGCCACGGCGCGGGATGGGACGCCGCGGTGCGCCCGCCCCGCGCACGGCCCGTAGGCTCCTCGGGTTCGGAAGGTGGACTCCATGCTCGAGGTCCTCGGCGTCGCGCTCCCAGCGGTCGGGCTGGTGGGGCTGGTCGCCGTGGCGGTCGCCGCGGTGCTGGGCGGGGCGGCGCAGTCCACGGCCGGGTTCGGGGCCGCGTTCGTGACCGTGCCGGCGCTGGCCGTGGTCGCGCCCGAGCTGCTCCCCGGGGCGATGCTCGTGGCCGCGCTGCCCCTGTCGATCGTCATGGCGGTCACGGGTTGGGCGCACCTGGACCGTGCGGCGGCACTGCGGCTCATGCTCGGCCGGGTCCCGGGCATCGCGCTCGGCACCGCCATCGTCGCGGTCGCCGACGTGCGCTGGGTGACCGCGCTGATCGCGGTGGTGCTGCTCGGTGCGGTGGGGGCGGCAGCCGCCGGAACGCACCTCATGGTGACCCCGCGGCGTGAGCTGATCGCCGGTGTGGTCTCCGGGGTGACCGGCACCGCTGCGGCGCTCGGCGGGCCACCGATCGCGCTGCTGTACCGCGGCAGGGAGCCCCACGTCGTGCGGCCGACGCTCGGTGTGGTGTGGGCGGTCGGCATCGTGCTCGCCCTGCCCGGCCTGTGGCTCACCGGGTCCTTCGATGCGACCCAGGCGGTCGTCGGGGCGGTGCTCGGTGCGTTCGTGCTGCTCGGGCTCGCGGCCTCGCGCGGCGTCGTGCGCCGGCTGTCCGTCGCACGGGTGCGGACCTTCGTGCTGGTCTGGGCCTTCGTCGGCGGCCTCGCGGCGCTGCTGCGCGTCCTTCTCGCCTGACGGGCGGGGACCCCTTCGCACACGAGGACGCCCCGGCGTCCCTTCCGGGAGGTGCCGGGGCGTCGCGTCGTGTCCCACGTTGCCTCTCGGTGGTGGGACAGCGGCTGGTCGGACCGGGGGGTCCCGCCAGGCCCTCACAGGCCGTTCGGGTCCCCGACCGAGCACCGCCCGGCGGACCGGGCGGCGGAACCTGCCCGAGGGCGGGCTCCGGCCGGTGGTGGTCGTCGCGCCGTGTCCGAGCACGGCACCCGGTGCCACCTCGGTTCGGGATGTCCACGCTCCTCGCGGAGCTCGTCCGTCCCTCACCGTCGCGGGTGTGCCGATCCTCGGGGGATCGACCCGTCCTCCGCGGCTCGAGCTCGACCGTCATCCGGAGATGACCGTGTCGCCGGTGCCGCGGCCCGACCGTCCTCGCGGACGACCGTCCCGCCGGTAGGCCCCGCTGCGTCGGGGTCCACCACCACCGTGGCGGTACAGCACCTCGGTGGCCCAACGGTCGGTCTCACGACCTCCCGCCCGGTGACCTCCCCCTCGCGGGGTCGACCGCGACCTCGCGTCCCATGGAGACGCTCACCCGCGGCGGGCCGGGGCCCGTCACCTTCACCTCGACGCTCCTGTACGGGGTGTCGAGGTGTCTGGCCGGGGATCTCGCAGTCCGTTCCCGACCAGCGAGAGGCACGCTACGCCGGTCACCGAGGTGTTGTCCAGAGGTGATCCGCAGTTCACCGCAAGGACACAGGATGTCCACCGTTCGTCCCCAGGCTGTCCCCAGATACTGCGCTGCTGGGCGCACGAGCGTGGTGAGCGAGCGCGCTGTGGACGAGGTGTGGACGATCGCGGGTCGCGACCTGCCGGGGCGCGCGGCGCGGTCGCGGCTAGGCTCGGTCGGGTCGACGAGTCCTTCCACGGAAGCCCGAGGGCCGGTGCCCAACCCCTTCGAGGAGCCGATCGCCGGGGGTGGCGCGCTCCCCCCGGCCGCGAACCCCTTCCGTCCGGGTATGGGCCGGATCCCGCCCGACTTCGGGGGTCGTGAGGACGCGCTCCTGCGCGCCCGCATCGTCGTGGAGCAGTTGCGCGCCGCGGTCGCGCCGGAGTTCGTGCTCTACCGCGGCGTCCGGGGGGTGGGCAAGACCGCGCTGCTCGCCTACGTCCGGCAGCGTGCCCGCGAGCTCGGGCTCGTCACCATCCACCTCGAGGCCGACCGGGACGACACCGAGCTCGCGCGCGCGACGGCCGTGGTGCTGCGTGGGGTGGCCGAGCTGCTCGCAGGTGCCGAGCAGGCCGGGTCCGGCGGCCTCGCCGTCGTGCGGGCCGGGCCGGACGGACCCCGCCTGGCCGGTCGCGCTGACGCGCACGCCTTCGAGTCGCTCGTCGGCGACCTGGCCGAGCTGGCGGGCCGCACCGGCCGAGGGACCCTGCTGACCGTGGACGAGGTCCACGAGGCGGGTGACGTCCTGCTCGGCCCCCTGCTGCGCGCCGCCCACCGCGCGGCGCAGGACGACCGGCCGCTCGGCGTGCTGCTGTCGGGGCTCCCGACCGCCGCCGAGAACCTCTTCGACGAGGGCCAGACCTACACCGAACGGCTCGGCCGGGTCGACCTCGGGGTGCTCGACCGCGAGGGGACGGCCGAGGCGGTGCGCCGGCCCTTCGACCGGGTGCACGGCACCGCGGTGGACGATGCGGTCGTCGATGCCGTCCACGACGGCTCCGGTGGCTACCCCTGGTTCGTCCAACTGTGGGGCGAGGCCCTGTGGGACCTCGCCGACGATGCGGTGCGGGTGACGCTGCCGGTCGCCCGAGCCGCCGGCGCCAGGGTGCGCGTGCGGGTCGACGACTTCTACGCCACGCGCTGGCGGCGTGTGCCCTCCGGTCGGGCGCGCCTGCTCGTCCAGGCGCTCGCCGAGCAGGGCGGTGAGGCAGCCATGGGTGACCTGCTCGAGGTGGTCGACATGACGCACCAGGCCGCCTCCCCGGCGCGTCGGGCGCTGCTCGACCTCGGCATCTGCTGGGCGCCGGCGCGCGGGCGGCTCGCCTTCAGCGTCCCGGGCTTCGAGCGGTGGGTCCTGGCCACGCAGTAGCCTCGCCGCATGGAGCTGATCGCGATGTCACGCTTCGAGGAGCTGGTCGGCCGGGCGCTCGACGCCCTGCCCGCCGCGCTGGTCGACCGTTTCGACAACGTCGTGGTGCTCGTCGAGGACGAGCACGAGGATGACCCCGATCTGCTCGGCATCTACGAGGGCATCCCGCTGACCGAGCGGGAGGAGTACAGCGGCGCGACCCCGGACGTGATCCGCATCTTCCGGCTGCCGCTGTGCGCCCTGGCGAGCGACGACGCGCACCTGGTGGAGGAGGTCTACGTGACCGTGGTCCATGAGTTCGCCCATCACCTCGGCATCGACGACGACCGGCTGCACGCGCTGGGGTGGGCATGACCACCCTGAAGCGCACCATCGCGCTGGTCGCCCACGACGCGACCAAGCAGGTCCTGCTCGAGTGGGCGCGGCACAACCGTGGGACGCTCGCCACCCACCGGCTCGTGGCGACGGGGACGACGGGTCAGCTGCTGGCCGACCGCGCCGGGCTGGAGATCCTGCGCCTGGAGAGCGGTCCCCTGGGTGGGGACATGCAGCTCGGGGCGATGATCGCCGAGGGTGCCATCGACGTGCTGATCTTCCTGTGGGATCCGCTCGCCGCCCAGCCCCACGAGCCGGACGTGCGGGCGCTGCTGCGGGTCGCGACCCTGTGGAACGTGCCGGTCGCGAGCAACCGGGCGACCGCCGATCTGCTCGTGACGTCCCCGCTGCTGACCGATCCCACCTACGTTCGGCGTGTCCCCGACCACACGGCCCACCGTCAGCGGCTCGAGCCGCTCGCCTGAGGCCGGTTCGGCGCTGCCCCCCTCGCCCGTCCGCACGGCCGTCCCCCCTCGCTCCCCCCGGCTCGATCCACCAGGGCCCAGCAGCCCGTGCGACCTCGACGTGACCTCGACCGTGACCTCGACCGTGACCACGACCCCGGAGATGCTCTGGTGACCGACGAGACCGACGCCACCGCTCCCGACGAGACCGACGAGACCGGACCCGACGAGAACTCAGCCGACGCGGCGCCGGCCGACGGGGTCGAGCCGCCGGAGAGCGACGTGCGCCGCCCGCAGAGCCTCGGGGTCCTGACCAGCGGCGGTGACGCCGCCGGGATGAACGCCGCCGTGCGCGCCGTGGTCCGCACCGCCCTCCACCTCGGCATCCAGCCCTACCTGATCCACGAGGGCTACGCCGGCATGGTCGATGGGGGCGCGGCGATCGTGGAGGCCAACAGCTCCCACGTCGGCGGGATCCTGCACCGGGGCGGCACCGTCATCGGCACCGCGCGCAGCCAGGAGTTCCGCACCCGCGAGGGGCGCCGCACGGCCGCGCGCAACCTCATCGAGCGCGACATCGATGCGCTCGTGGTGATCGGCGGGGACGGCTCCCTGACCGGCGCGAACCTGCTCCAGTCGGAGTGGGCCGGCCTGCTCGCCGAGCTGGTCGAGGCGGGGGAGGTGGAGGCCGAGCGGGCCGAGGCGCACCCGGCGCTGCAACTGGCCGGCATCGTGGGCTCGATCGACAACGACATGTTCGGCACCGACATGACCGTCGGGACCGACACGGCCCTGCACCGCATCACCGAGGCGCTGGACGCGCTGCTGTCCACCGCCTCGAGCCACCAACGCTCCTTCGTCGTGGAGGTGATGGGTCGCAACTGCGGGTACCTGGCGCTCATGGCCGGGCTCGCCAGCGGTGCGCAGTGGGTGTTCATCCCCGAGCGGCCCCCGCAGACGGCCAGCTGGGAGGAGGCGCTGCGACGCACGGTGGAGGACGGCCGTCGCATCGGACGGCGGCAGAACATCGTGATCGTCGCCGAGGGGGCGCGCGACCGCTACGGCGTGAGCATCACCGCCGAGCGGGTGCGGGACATCCTCGCCGAGGGTCTGGGCGAGGACACCCGCATCACCACGCTCGGGCACGTGCAGCGCGGGGGCGCCCCGAGCGCCTTCGATCGGGTGCTGGGGACCCGCTGCGGCCACCAGGCGGTGCGGGAGCTCGCGGCCGGCAACGCGGCCGACGGTGGCCTGCTCGTCGGGATCCGCGAGAACCGCATCGTCACCTCGCCACTGATGCAGGCGGTGGAGAGGACCCAGGCGGTGGCGGGGCTGCTGAAGGAGAAGCGCTTCGACGAGGCGATGCAGCTGCGCGGCTCGGGGTTCGTGGAGGCCTACGAGACGATGCGGACCCTGGTCCGGGCCCGACCCCACGCCTACGACGGGGAGCAGGGCGCGGTGCGGCGCGTCGCGATCGTCCACGGTGGCGGGCTCGCGCCCGGCATGAACACCGCCGTGCGGGCGGCGGTCCGCACGATCCTCGACCGAGGGCACGAGGTGCTCGGCGTCCACGGTGGCTTCGCCGGCCTGCGCGACGGCCGCATCGAGCCGCTGGGCTGGATGTCGGTCAACGGCTGGACGACCCGGGGGGGTGCCGAGCTCGGGACGAAGCGCTACGTGCCGCCGCCTCAGGATCTCCCCGCGATCGCGGCACAGCTGGCCGAGCACCGCATCGACGGGCTCCTGATGTTCGGCAGCTTCGACGGGTACGTGGCGTCGGAGACGCTCTGGGAGGCCCGGCACGAGCACCCCGACCTCGACATCCCGATCGTGTGCCTGCCCGTCACCATCTCCAACGACCTGCCCGCCACGGAGCTGACGATCGGGGCTGACACGGCGCTCAACGCGATCGTGGTGGCCCTCGACAAGATCAAGCAGTCCGCCGTGGCCTCCACGCGCGTCTTCGTGGTCGAGGTCATGGGCAAGGAGTCCGGGTACCTCCCGCTGGTCGGCGGGCTGGCCACGGGCGCGGAGTTCGTCTACACGCCCGAGGAGGGCATCACCCTCGACCGCCTCAAGCACGACGTCGCCTGCCTCAACGACCGCTTCCGTCAGGGGCAGCGGCTCGGGGTCATCATCCGCGGCGAGCGTGCCGACGAGGTGTACACCACCCCGTTCCTGTGGGCGCTGTTCGAGAAGGAGGGCGGCGGGCTGTTCGACGTGCGCCAGGCCATCCTCGGGCACATCCAGCAGGGCGGGGACCCGAGCCCCTTCGACCGCATCCAGGCCACGCGGCTGGCGGTCCGGTGCGTGGACCACCTCCTCGGCGCTTTCGACGAGGGGTCCACCGAGAGCGCGATGTGCGGTCTGGTCGGCGGGAAGGTGACCTTCACCCCCCTCGCCCGGTTCCGGGAGCTCTTGCACCCCTCGGCGCGGCGTCCGGCCGAGGAGGTCTGGTACGACCAGATCCGACCGATCGCCGACACCATGGCGGACATGCCGGTCTGGCGGGGGTGAGCCGGACGATCGCGAGCGTGAGCTGAGGAGGAACGGATGCGGACCGACCTCGAGGTGGGTGAGGCGAGGATCGAGCTGCGCCAGGGCGACATCACCCGGCAGCCGGACCTCGACGCGGTCGTGAACGCGGCGAACGCCGAGCTGCGACCGGGCGGGGGCGTGGCCGGCGCGATCCACCGGGCGGCAGGCCCCGAGCTCGACCGGGCGTGCCGACCGCTCGCGCCGATCGCACCGGGCGAGGTGGTCGCCACCGACGCCTACGGTCTGCCGAACCGGCGCGTCCTGCACGCCCTCGGGCCCGTCTACGGCCGCGACGAGCCGGCCGCCGACCTGCTCGCGAGCTGCTACCGGGCAGCATGCCGGCTCGCGGCCGCGGAGGGGCTCGCGAGCCTGGGGACGCCGGCGCTGTCCACCGGCGTGTTCGGCTACCCCATGGACGAGGCCGCCGAGGTAGCGCTCACCACGGTGCGCGAGGCGCTGGGCGAGCCGTCCACGCTCCGTGTGGTCCGGTTCGTGCTCTTCTCCGCCGAGGACCTGTCGCAGCACGCCGCGGTGCTGGAGCGGCTCGCCGGGTGAGACCGAGCCGGGCCGCGGTCAGCGTCCCGAAAGCTCGGCGATGAGCGCGTCCAGCATCGCGTCGCACGCCGCGAGCTCGGAGGTCGCGATCCACTCCTCGCACTGGTGCGCCTGCTCGATCGAGCCAGGTCCGCACACCACCGTCGACAGCCCCGCCGCCTGGAAGTGGCCACCGTCGGTGCCGTAGGGCACGGTGGCGCCCGGCGCGGTCGAGCCGGTCAGCCGGCGCACGAGCGCCTCCGCGGCACCGTCGGGCTCCGGTCGCAGGCCGCGCGCCACGGCATCGGCGCGCGTCGTGATGCTGCCCTCGCCGAGCGTGGCCTTCAGGCGCGGGAGCACCTCCTCGGTGGCGAAGCGCTCCACCTCGGCGGCCAAGCGGTCGCTGTCGTCGGCGGGGACGGGCCGGTACTCCCAGGTCAGCTCGGCGCGGCGCGGGACGATGTTGATGGCCTGGCCCGCGTGCAGGGTGGCGAGGTTGAAGGTCGTGTGGGGCGGCTCGAAGCTGGTGTCCTGCGCTCCGGTCGCGACCCGGGTCGCGAGGTCGTCGATGAAGGTGGCGATCCGGGCCGCGGCGGCCAGGGCGTTGGCGGCGTGCTGCGGCTGGGAGGAGTGGCCGTCCCGCCCCTCGACCACGGTGGTGAAGGCGCGGACGCCCTTGTGCGCCACCACCGGGGCCATGCCTGTCGGCTCGCCCACGATGACCGCGTCCGGGCGCGGCTGCGTGGCGAGCAGGAGGTCGACCGCCGCCGGGGCCCCGACCGTGCCGATCTCCTCGTCGTAGGTGAGCACGAGCAGGATCGGTCGCGCGAGGTCGGCCGCGGCCATGGCCGGCACGTGCGCCAGCACGCTCGCCAGGAACCCCTTCATGTCGGTGGTCCCGCGTCCCACGAGCCGCTCGCCCTCATCGCGCAGGAGGAACGGGTCGGCGCGCCAGGGCTGCCCCTCGACCGGGACGACGTCGGTGTGGCCGGTGAGCACGACGCCTCCGGGGACCTCCGGGCCGATGCGGGCGACGAGGTTGGCGCGCGTGCCGGTCGGATCCGGACCACGCTGGGAGGTGATGCCGTGCGCGTCGAGCAGCTCCTCGACGTAGGCCAACAGCTCGAGGTTCGAGGTCCGGCTCACCGTCGGGAAGGCGACCAGGTCGGCGAGGATGCGGTGGGTGTCGGTCGTCCAGATCGGGGCGTCGAGATCGGTCACAGCTGATCCTGAGGGGTCGGGTCGGGTGTCGGTGTGGTGGGCGCGGTCGTGGTCGGGGCGGGGCGGGCCTCCCGGTAGATCCCGGCGAGCGCGAGGTAGCCGGCGACGTTGCGGCGAGGGATGGGCGGGAGTTCGACGTCGTCGCGGATGCGGGCGGGCACGCCGACCGCGAGGGTGCCCGCCGGCACCCGCTGGCCCTCGCGGACCACCGCGCCGGCGGCGACCACCGCGCCGGCACCGACGTGCGAGCCGTTCAGCAGGACCGCCCCCATGCCGATGAGCGCATCGTCCTCGATCGTGCAGCCGTGCAGCACGGCCCGGTGGCCCACCGTGACCCGGTCGCCGACCGTGACGGGGATGCCCTCGTCGGTGTGCACCACGGTGAGGTCCTGGAGGTTGGAGTCCCGCCCGACCGTGATGGTGCTGCGCTCGGAGCGGAGCACGCACCCGAACCACACCGACGCGCCGGCGGCGAGGGTGACGTGGCCGGCGACGATCGCGGTGTCGGCGACGAAGGCGGTGGGATCGACCTGCGGGGTGGCGCCGTCGACGGTCAGGATCGGTGCCATGGCTGCTCCTGGTTCGGGGACCGGGGCCGAGTCTGCCACCGACCGCCGGGTGTCGCGGCATCGGCCCCGGCCGGCGGGTGGTGGCGGGTGCCGTGGCATCGGTCCGCGGCCGATGGTGGCGGGTGGCCGGGGGTGCTGGCGGTGCCGGCGGGTGCCGGCGGGTGGCCGCGGGTGCTGGCGGGGCGTGGATGTGCCAGGCTGTCGGTCGTTCGAGCCACCCGA
Organism: Nitriliruptoraceae bacterium; assembly: GCA_046540855.1. Taxonomy (GTDB): domain Bacteria; phylum Actinomycetota; class Nitriliruptoria; order Nitriliruptorales; family Nitriliruptoraceae; genus T1Sed10-7. Next base: position 1,038 of record JBKHEJ010000089.1, on the reverse strand, counting down.
CCACCGGAGGTCCACGGTGTCCGACGCGTCAGCGACCATCGCGCGCCTGCTGCGCCGCGCCGACGACGTCGCCAAGGCCGCCGCCTCGCGCCGATCGCCCGAGGCCGTGCGTGCCCAGCTCGCCGACCTGCTGGCCGCAGCCCGCGACCACCTCGAGGCGGTCCCGGACGACGATCAGCGCCTGGAGCTCGCCGGTGCGATCGCCCGGCGGGTCGCTGACCTCGACGCGCTCGAGGTGGCGACGCTGCTCGGTCCGAGCCCCGGGGTCGCGGTGGCACCGACCCGGGTCGAGGACGCGGCGCGCGTGCCGCCCGGGCAGCACCTCACCGCCGGCTTCCCCGTGCTGCACGTGGGGCGGGCGCCCGACTGGTCCCGCTCGGACGTGCGGCTCGTGGTCACGGGGCTGGTGTCACAGCGGCTCGTGCTGGGTTTCGACGATCTCGTGGCGCTGGGGGCGGTGGAGCGGACCCGGGACTTCCACTGCGTCACCACCTGGAGCCGGCTCGACAACACCTGGACCGGGGTGCGGGTCGTCGACGTCCTGGCGCGCGCCGGGGTCCGCGCCGAGGCGACCCACGCGGTCGTCTCCGGCTACCCCGCCTACAGCACGAACCTGGCCCTCGAGGACCTGCAGGCGGACGACGTCCTGCTGGCCTGGGCGCACGACGGGGAGCCGCTCGCGCGCGAGCACGGCGGACCGCTGCGGCTCGTGGTCCCGCACCTGTACGGCTGGAAGTCGGTGAAGTGGGTCACCGAGCTCCGGCTGCTCGACCGCGACGTGCGGGGGTACTGGGAGGAGCGCGGCTACCACGACCTCGGCGATCCGTGGCGGGAGCAGCGGTTCCGCGGCGACTGAGACAGCGGTCGCGCAGCGGTCGCGCCGGGGGCTGCGCGGCGACGGAGGAGCGCGTGCGCGCCGGCGCTGTGGCGGCTGGTTCGACGGCGGTCCTGCGGTCGCACCGGGACGCGGGCATGCACGGAACCTCTCCCCAGGGACGTTCCGTGCGGACCGGCGGGCGCCGTCCATGCCCCGCCGGC
>JBKHEJ010000088.1:0-10846 GCA_046540855.1 Nitriliruptoraceae bacterium | reverse complement strand
CTGCTCGGCCACAACCCCTTCGCCCTGCTGGTCGGGATGCTGCTCGACCAGCAGATCGCCATGGAGGTGGCCTTCCTCGGCCCCTGGCGCCTGCAGGAGCGTCTCGGTGAGGAGCTCACGCCCGCTGCGGTCGCCGCGCGCGAGCCGGGCGAGCTCGAGGAGCTGTTCCGGGTCAAGCCGGCCATCCACCGCTACCCGGGTTCCATGGCCACCCGCACCCACGCGCTCGCCACCTACCTCGTCGACCACCACGGCGGCGATGCCGCGGCCGTGTGGGAGGGGGCGGCCGACGGCCGGACGCTGAAGCGTCGCCTCACCGCGCTGCCCGGCTACGGGGACCAGAAGGCGCGCATCTTCATCGCGCTGCTCGGCAAGCGGTGCGGCGTCACGCCCGAGGGTTGGGAGGCCGCGGCGGGCGAGTACGCACAGCCCGGGTACCGCTCGATCGCGGACGTGGTCGACGCGGACAGCCTGCAGCGCGTGCGCGGGTCGAAGCAGGCCGCCAAGGCCCGCGCGAGGTCCGCCGGCTGAGCGCAGCGGGGGCGCGCGGGCCCCGCGTTCAGGAGGGCTCGATGGTGAGCGAGAACAGCACCATCGTCGCCAGCCCCATCCCGAGGATCCCGGCCATGGGCCACCCCCAGCCCCGGCTGTAGGGCCAGATCGGCATGACCGCGACGACGAGCAGGGCCAGCAGGACGGTGGGCACGACCTGGATCATGACGCCGACCGCCGGACCTCGCCGTCCGCCTTGCGAGCGGCGATGAGCACCGGGTCCCACACCGGGGAGAAGGGCGGCGCGTAGGCGAGGTCCATGTTGAGGATCTCGTCCACGCTCATCGCGTTCCACAGCGCGGTCGCGAACACGTCGATGCGCTTGGCGGCGCCCTCACGACCGACGATCTGCGCGCCGAGCAGCTTGCCGGTGCCGTGCTCGGCGATGACCTTCACCGTGATCGGCTGCGCGTCCGGGTAGTAGTGCGCCCGGGTCGTGCCGGTGATGGTGGCGGCGACCGGCTCGAAGCCTGCCGCCCTGGCCGCTTCCTCGCCGAGCCCCGTGCGGGCGATCTCCGCCTCACAGACCTTGGTGACCGCCGTCCCCAGCACGCCGGGGAAGGAGCCGTAGCTGCCCCCGAGGTTGAGCCCGGCGATGCGCCCCTGCTTGTTCGCGATGGTGCCCAGCGCGATCGACACCGGCCCCTGGGTCACCCGGTGGAAGGTCTCCGCGCAGTCACCAGCCGCCCAGACCCCGTCGATCGGGGTGCGCATGCGCCGGTCGGTGACGATCCCGCCGGACGGCCCGATCGGGATCCCGGCCTCACGTGCCAGGTCGGAGTTCGGCCGGGTCCCCGTCCCGAGCACGGCGAGGTCGGCGTCGAGGACCCCCGCCGAGGTCACGACGCGGGTGACCCAGCCGTCCGCGCCGGTCTCGACCGCCTGGACGGCGGTGCCGAGGTGGAGGTGGATCCCCATCTGCTCCATGGCCTCGGCGACCTTCGCGCCCATGTCCGCGTCCAGGGTGGACATCGGCTTCTCGGCGAGCTCGACGACGTGGACCTCGAGCCCGCGCAGCAGCATCGCCTCGGCCATCTCGATGCCGATGTAGCCGGCGCCGATGACCACGGCGCGCTGCGGCCGGCGGTCAGCCAGCGCGTCCAGGACGGCCTGGCCGTGGTCGAGGGTCTGGACACCGAACACGCCCGGCGCGTCGATCCCCGGCAGGGGCGGGCGCACGGGGCGCGCACCGGTGGCGATGAGCAGCTGGTCGTAGCGGTGCTCGCGGCGTTCGTCCGCCTCGAGGTCGACGACGGTCACCGTGCGCGTGTCGGTGTCGATGCCGACCACCTCGTGCCGCATCCGCACGTCGATGGCCTGCTTCGTCCGGAACACCTCGGGTGCTCGAGCGACGAGCTCGTCACGCTCGTCGATCAGCCCCGCGATCCAGTAGGGGATGCCGCAGGCCGCGTAGGAGGTGGAGTTGCCCCGCTCGAAGACGAGGATCTCGAGCTCGTCGGGTCCACGCAGGCGGCGGGCCTGGGAGGCGGCGGACATGCCGGCCGCGTCACCGCCGATCACGATCAGTCGCTCGGTCACCGAGGGTTCCTCGCAGGTCGGGGTGGGTCGTGGTCGCTGGGGCGCGCCGTCGTCAACGCCGGTGCGGTCGCGGGCATGCCCCACGGCGCCAGGTTAGGCCCCACCGACCGTGAAACCCGCGGTCGCGCCGGTGGTGGTCTCCACGGCCACGAGGTCGGCCACCGTGGCTGCGCTGTCGGGCAGCGTCCAGGTCAGCCGGACGACGGTGTCGGGCGGGACGACGGTACCGACGCGGCGACCCTCGTGCGTCCCGGCGTCATGCCCCATGCCGGACCCAGCCCCACCCTCCCCGGTGACCTGGGACACCCGGTCGCTCGGCACGAGCAGGAACTCGGCGGGCCGGTCGGAGCGCAGCTCGAAGGTCAGCTTCTCGCCGGGCTCGGCCACCACCTCGGTGATCGACAGGCCCTCGTCGAGGCGGACCTCGACGGTGCGGCCCGGCAGCAGCGAGCGCTGGAACTCGATCCCTGCGAGCACCACGAGCGCGATGAGACCGGCGAAGGCGAGCCGCAGGCCCCAGGCCTCCGCCCGCTCGCGGGGCGTCGACGCGGGCGCCCGCAGCCCCCGGAACCGCCGCAACCTCAGCGAGTTGGTGACCACGAACACCGAGGAGAACCCCATCGCGAGCGCCGCGACCATCGGGTTCAGCAGCCCGGCGGCCGCGAGCGGGATCGCGGCGGTGTTGTACCCGAAGGCCCAGACCAGGTTGGACCGGATCGTGCCCAGGGTCCGCCGGCTGAGCGCGACCGCGTCGGCCGCGGCACGCAGGTCGCCCGAGACCAGGGTGACCTCGCCCGCCTCGATCGCGACGTCGGTGCCGGTCCCCATGGCGATCCCGAGGTCGGCACGGGCGAGCGCGGGTGCGTCGTTCACGCCGTCGCCGACCATGGCGACGAGGTGTCCCTCGTCCTGCAGCTCGCGGACGATGCGCTCCTTGTCCTGCGGCAGCACCTCGGCGATGACCCGGTCGATGCCGACCTCGGCCGCGACCGCCTCGGCCGTGGTGCGGTTGTCACCGGTCAGCAGGACGGTGGTCAGCCCGAGGTCCTGCAGGGCGGCGACCGCCTCGGCTGAGGTCGCCTTGACCCGGTCGGCCACGGCGAGCACCACCTCGGCGCGCCCGTCGCGGCCGGCGAGCACGGCGGTACGCCCCTGGGCCTCCACCGCGGCCTGGCGGTCCGTGAGCGCCGCGGGGACCTCCCAGTCGCGGTCGGCGAACAGCCCCGCGCGGCCGACCAGCACGGCGACGCCGGCGACCTCGCCGGTCACGCCGAGTCCGGGCAAGGCCCGGAAGTCGCCCACCGCGGGCAGCGCATGGTCGGCCAGACGCTCCTGGATCCCGGCCGCGATGGCCCGGGCGATCGGGTGCTCGCTCGCGTCCTCGACCGCAGCCACCGCGGCCAGCAGGTCGGCGTCGGAGGCGCTCGTACCGTCGGCGTCCACCACCTCGGTGAGCGTCATGCGGCCCTCGGTGACCGTGCCGGTCTTGTCGAGCAGCACGGTGTCGACGCTGCGGGTGGACTCGAGCACCTCGGCGCCCTTGATGAGCACCCCGAGGGACGCGCCGCGCCCCGTGCCGACCATGATCGCGGTCGGGGTGGCGAGACCGAGCGCGCAGGGGCAGGCGATGACGAGCACGGCCACCGCCCGGGTGATGGCGTCGGAGACCGCGAGCCCGGACCACAGCCAGAACCCGAAGGTGCCGGCCGCGAGCACGAGCACGATCGGGACGAACACCGCGGAGACGCGGTCGACCAGCGCCTCGATCGGGGCCTTGCCGCCCTGGGCCTGGGCGACGAGGTCGACGATCTGCGCGAGCAGGGTCTGCTGGCCGACGGCGGTGAGCTCCACCACGAGCCGACCCGACTCGTTCACCGTGCCACCGACCACCTCGTCGCCGACGCCGACCTCGACCGGCACCGGCTCACCGGTGATCATCGAGGTGTCGACCGCGGAGCTGCCAGCCACGACCACCCCGTCGCTCGGGACCCGCTCCCCGGGACGGACGACGGCGCGCATGCCGACCTCGAGATCCTCCACCGCGACCTCGGTGCCGTCCTCCAGCCGGGCGGTCCGGGCCCCGAGCTCGAGCAGCCGCTTGATGGCCCTCGAGGAGCGACCCTTCGCGCGGTGCTCGAAGACGCGACCGAGGAGGATGGCGGTGATGATCGCCGCGGCGGTCTCGAAGTAGACCTCGGGGAGGCCGGCGACGTTGAGGCGCATGCCCTCGTGGAAGGTGCCGGCCCCGAGGAAGAGCAGCGCGACGACGGACCAGAGGTAGGCGACCGAGGTGCCGAGGGAGACCAGGGTGTCCATCGTGACCTGGCCGTGCCGCAGGTTGGTGAAGGCGTTGCGGTGGAACTCCCGGCCGCTGTAGAGCACCACCGGGGTGGTCAACGCCCACACCACCCACTGCCACCCGTCGAACATCCAGGCCGGGACCATGGAGATGAGCACCGCGGGCACGGTGAACAGCGCCGCGATCGCGAGGTCCCGGCGCAGCCGCACCCGCCGGCGCTCGTAGGCCGCGTCGTCGTCCGGTACCTCGGGGACGGCGTAGCCGACCTTCTCGATCGCCGCGGACAGCTGCTCAGGCGAGACCCTGGAACGGTCGAAGGTCACCGCGGCACGGTGGGTGGCGAAGTTCACGTTCGCCTGCTCGACGCCGTCGAGCTTGCTCAGGGCACGCGAGACGCGGTTCGAGCAGGCGGCACAGGTCATGCCCTCGACCGGCAGGACGAGCCGGATCGTGCCCGCCGGGGCGTCGGGCGCGTCGACGGGGCGGTCGGTCTCGGTCGGCACACTGGCCTCCCTCGGCTCGTGGGGGTGCGGTCCCCGACGATACCGGTACCCCCCAGGGGTAGCAAGGGGGGCGGGCTGTCAGCCGTTGCGTTCGAGCACCGACCACAGGTGCTGGGTGTCGCTGACGCCGGCGTAGGACATCCACAGCTCCGAACGCAGCTGGTCCCCGCTGACGGTGAGCTCCCGCCGCACGGCGTCGACCCGCTTGGCGGTACCGGCGACCCCGATGTTCGTGCTCTGGAGCGTCAGCCGCAGCGCCACACCGGGCTCGGGCGCGACCTCGAGCCGACCCTCCTGCAGCTCGGTCAGCCCGAAGGTGTGGGCGAGCAGGAGCTCGAGGCCGTCCTCACCGGCGCGACGCAGGAACCCCGTCTCCGCGTGCATCGGGTTGCCCGAGCCCGGATCGGCCGTGTGCTGCGCGTAGGTGAGCAGCGGCCCACGGGGCAGGAACGAGACCTCCTCGTGGTAGCGGAAGGGCGCGACGGTGGGGAAGTCACCCTCCCCCTCGCCGGAGAAGACGCCGATGAGTGGGCGCAGCACCTCGAGGGGCTCGGGAAGCTCAGGCCTGGTCATGGTCCTCCTCGATGGAGACGAGATCGATGATGAACACGAGGGTCTCGCCGGCTCCGACCCCGTCCCCCGCCCCCCGGTCACCGTAGGCCAGCTCCGGTGGGATCGTGAGGATGCGCCGCCCCCCGACCTGCATCCCCTGCAGGCCCTGCTCCCACCCGGGGATCACCCGTCCAGCGCCGAGCACGACCTCGAAGGGCTGGCCGCGCTCCCAGGACGCGTCGAACTCACCCCCGTCGGACCAGCGGACACCGACGTAGTCGACGAGCAGCCGATCCCCGTCCGACGCCTCGGGGCCCTCACCGGTCGTGACGTCCTCCACCACCAGCTCCGCCGGCGGTGGCGTGTCGGGGGGGATGAGCGCGGTCGTGTCGGGGCGTTCCCCGAGGTCCTGGCTCACGCTCTCCTCCTGCCCACCGGAGGTACCGGACGGCGACGCCGGCTCCTCCTCGGCCTGGGTGCAGCCGACGACCAGCAGGATGGCAGCCAGCCACACACGGCTGCGCTGCGACGATCGCCACATGCTGGTCTCCGCGGCTCTGCGTTCAGCGGTGCCCGGAACGGGGCGCGACGGTAGCGCTTCGAGGGCCGGTAGCGTGCGCGCCATGCTGCTCTCCGTCCTCGGCATCGTGCTCGGCCTCGCGGTCCTGACCGTGGCGGCCGACCAGTTCGTGCTCGGGGCGACCCGCATCGCCGCGCACCTGAGGGTCTCGACCGTGGTCATCGGCGCGGTGGTGATCGGGTTCGGCACGAGCGCTCCGGAGCTGGTCGTCTCGATCCTCGCCGGCCTGCAGGGCTCGCTCGACCTCGCGGTCGGCAACATCGTCGGCTCCAACGTCGCGAACCTCAGCCTCGTGCTCGGCGTCGCGGCGATGATCGTGCCGATCAGCGTGACCTGGCCGGTCCTCAAGCGCGAGGCCCCGCTCGCGCTCGGGATCGTCGTGCTGTTCGCCGTGCTGCTGCAGGACGGCACGCTCGACCTGCTGGACGCCGCGCTGCTCGCGCTCGCCCTGGTGGTCGCGCTGACCACCACCCTGGTGTCCGCCTCCCGACAGCTCGGCGACGCGGACCTGCAGGCCTCGGTCGAGGAACTGCTCGAGCCCGGCGCGAGGCCCTCGATCGCTCGCGAGTGGCTCCGGACCCTGCTGGGCCTGCTCGGCACGCTCGCAGCGGCGCAGATCCTGGTGGTCTCCGCCTCCGACGTCGCCCGCGCCATCGGCCTGAGCGAGGCGTTCATCGGTCTGACGATCGTGGCGATCGGGACCTCGCTGCCGGAGCTGGCGACCGCGGTCCAGGCAGCCCGACGCCGCGAGACCGACCTGTTGATCGGCAACCTGCTCGGCAGCAACATCTTCAACTCCGGCGCGGTCGGGGCCGCCGCCGCGGTCGCTGGCGCCGGGCAGCAGGTCGACGCCTCCGTCACCGGGCTGGGGGCCGGGCTGATGGTCGCCGTCGCGATCCTGGCCACGGTGTTCATGGTCTCCGGCCGCCGGGTGCAGCGCATCGAAGGCGTGGTGCTGCTGCTGCTGTACGCGATCACCCTGCCCTTCCTGGCAGGCTGAGCCGCAGCGCGCACGGGATCGGAGCGGACGTGGGCGACCTGCTGGTCCTCACGCACACCCCGGCTGCGGGGCTCGCGGCCTGGCGGCCGCTGCTGCTCGCCGGGATCGCCGGCCCGTGGCGTGTGCGGCACGTCCCGACCCTCAAGCGGCTGCCGAGCTCGCTGGAGGACATCGCCGGGCTGCTCGTCCTCGGCGGCACGATGTCGGCGGTGGAACCCCACCGCTACCCGTGGATGCGTGCCGAGCAGCGCCTGCTCGCCGCCGCGGTCGCCGCCGAGGTGCCCGTGTTCGGGGTGTGCCTCGGGGCGCAGCTGCTGGCGGGAGCGCTCGGAGGTGGGGTCGTGCGGCGATCGCGCTCCGAGGTGGGCGTGCTCGGCCTGACCCGGACCGAGGCGGGCCGCAGCGACCCGCTGCTCGGGGGCTGGCCCGACCACCAGCCGGCGCTGTTCGTCCACGAGGACGAGGTCGCACCGCTGCCGGCGGGTGCGACGCCGCTGCTGACCGGCAGCGCGGGGGTCCCGGCGTGGCGGCTCGGGAGCGCGGTGGCCGTGCAGTTCCACCCCGAGGTCGACCCGGCCACCCTCGAGGTGTGGATCCGGGACCCGGTGCTCGGCCGGGTCCTGGCCGACCACGATCCCCGCGCGCTGCTGGCGGCCTGGCAGGCCGCCGCTCCGGCGACGGTCGCGACCGGTCGGGACCTGCTGCGGCGCTTCATCGAGGGGCCGGTGGCGGCACGACGGCGGCAGCGCGGCCAGGGACCGGTTCGACCCTCCGTGACGGCTGGCCCCCCGGTCCGCGCTCACACGCGCTACACGACCGCCGAGGTCCACGCGCGGTGCCGTGCGGCGGGCCACTCGGTCAGCGTCATCATCCCGGCACGCGACGAAGCCGCCACGGTGGGCCACGTCGTCGAGGTCATCCGCCGCACCCTGCAGGAGGAGGTGCCGCTGGTCGACGAGCTGCTGGTCGTCGACTCCGACTCGAGGGACGACACCGCCGAGGTCGCCCGAGCCGCAGGTGCACGGGTCGTCGCCCAGGCCGACGTGCTGCCGGATCTCGGGACCGCCCCGGGCAAGGGTGAGGCGATGTGGAAGGGGCTCGCGGCCACCACCGGCGACCTCGTCGTCTACCTCGACGCGGACGTCACCGACGTCCAGCCCCACTTCGTCGTCGGGCTGCTCGGCCCGCTGCTCGCCGAGCCGCAGATCCAGCTCACCAAGGCCGTGTACGACCGCCGCCTCGCGCTGGAGCAGGCCACGCAGGACGTCGGTGGCGGGCGCGTCACCGAACTGCTGGCGCGACCGGCCCTGACCCGCTGGTTCCCGGCCCTGGCCGGCCTCGCCCAACCGCTGGCTGGCGAGGTGGCCGCGCGCCGGTCCCTGCTGCGGGACCTGCCCTTCGTGCGTGGCTACGGGGTCGAGGTCGGGATGCTCATCGACGTGGTGCTCCGGCACGGGATCGAGGCCATCGCCCAGGTCGACCTCGGCAGGCGCACCCACGAGCACCAGGACCTCGCGGCGCTCGGCCGGATGGCGACGGAGCTGCTCGAGGTGATCGTCGGTCGCCGTGCCGCCCTGGACACCGGGGGCGACCGCGTCCCCTCCGATGGGTCGGTGCTGGGCGAACGGGGCGAGCCCGAGATCCTGGCCGCCACGCCCGCCGAGGTCGTCGTCCACCAGCCGAGGCGGGACGGGCGCGGGATGGTGCGCCTGTACCCGCAGATCATCAGGGTCGAGGAGCGCCCACCGCTCGCGCGGCTCGCCGCCGTGATGGCACGTCCCGACCGGTGACGGCGGACAAACGCCGCCCGCAGCGCAGTCACCGAACGTGCACAGCTAAGCGCGCAGGGTCGGACGACCCGTGTGGCCGACGCACGCCTGCGGTACGGTGGAGGTGACGCCAAGAGACCGCGACGGCCCGACCGGCGGAGACCATCATGACCACGGAACGTCCGAAGGTCCTCGTCGTCGACGACGAGCCCGACGTGCTGCTGTTGTGCCGTGTGAACCTCGAGTTCGAGGGCTACGAGGTGGTCGAAGCGACCGACGGGGAGCAGGCGCTGGAACGGGTCCGTGCGGACGCACCGGACGTGATCCTGCTCGATGTGATGATGCCGAAGATGGACGGCTGGCAGGTCCTCACCGCGATCAAGAGCGACGACGACCTCAAGCACATCCCGGTCATCATGCTGACCGCGAAGGTCCAGGACCAGGACCAGATCAAGGGTTGGTCGCAGGGCGCAGCCGACTACATCACCAAGCCGTTCTCACCGCTCGCGCTCTCCCAGGTCCTCCAGGACGTCCTCGCGACCGACCCCGAGGAGGAGGAGCGCCGCCGCCGGGTGATCCTCGAGAAGCTCCAGCTGCTGCACGACAGCTGACGCGTCCACGCCGGCAGGCTCAGCCGCGGTCCGCGCCGACCACGACGTGGACCATGACGCTCTCGGCGAGGTTGCCGGGCTGCTCGCGCACCTCGGGTGCCCCGAGGTCCCGCGCCACCTGCTCGCCCGCCTCCTGGCTCCCGGCGGTCCACAGCACCGTGGTGACCTCGTAGGCGATCGCCGGGTTGCGGGCGACGATGCGGTAGCCGAGCGCCGCGAGCTCCTCGGCAGCGGCTTCAGCGGCTGCCCCGCCGTCGGCCTGGTAGCCGTCCAGCACCTGCACGCTGATCGTGCTCGGATCGATGCGGTCCGACCCCTCCGGCTCAGGGTCCTCGCCGCCCTCGGCGGGCTCCTCCGGCTCAGCCGGTTCCTCCGGCTCGGTCCCAGGGTCCTCGCCGCCTGAAGCGGGCTCCTCCGGCTCAGCCGGTTCCTCCGGCTCGGTCCCAGGGTCCTCGCCGCCTGAAGCGGGCTCCTCCGGCCCGGCGTCGGCACCCCCCTCGCCCTCGGCCCCGTCATCGCCCGAGCCCGTGGCCTCCTCCTCGGACGCGTCCTCCCCAGGCTCCTCCGCGACGAGGAGCGGGTCCTCACCACCGCGCCCGACGGTCCAGAACAGCGACGCGGAGACCCCGATGACGAGCGCGGCGACACCGAGCGCGCGGAGCAGGAGCACGCCGAGGCCCGGCTCGGTGCCGATCTCCGGGCTCGTGGTGGTCACGGCTCACCTGGCTCCGGCACCGAGCCGTCGCGCGGCCCGCTGCCGCTGCCGCTGCGCACGCAGACGCCGCAGCCGCTTGACCAGCATCGGGTCGTGGGCGAGGGCCACCTCGTCGTCGATGATGCGGTTGAGCAGCTGGTAGTAGCGCGTGGGCGAGAGCCCGAACCGCTCCCGGATGGCCTCCTCCTTGTTCCCGGCGTGCTTCCACCACTCGCGCTCGAAGGTGAGGATCTCCGCGTCACGCTCGGAGATGGTCGCTGCGGTGGTCGTCGCCATAGGGAGCCCTTCGGTCGTTCCTGCGATGTTCGCAGACGAACCACACCGGTGCAACTACACCGACGTTCCCCGCCATGGGCACCGCGCAGGCCGCACACGGGCGTGGGCGAGGCGGCTCGTCCCGGCTCCGACCACCGCCCGGCGGCGCCACGATCAGCCGCGCCGCTCCCGCCCGAGGTTGCCGACCAGCAGGGCGACGATGGAGACGAGGTAGAGCTGCCCGACCACCCCCTCGATGATCGTCACCGCGCGTGCCGGGCCCGTGATGGGGACCACATCGCCGAACCCCACCGTGGTCAGGGTCACGAAGCTGAGGTACATCGCGTCCTGGTCCGTCAGCGGCGTCGAGTAGGCGTCCGGGAGCGCGCCGGCCACGAGCACGTGCACGTACCCGAAGGCGAGGCCGAGCAGCAGGTACACGCACAGACCCGCTGCGACGGTCCCGAGGGT
>JBKHEJ010000087.1:0-10864 GCA_046540855.1 Nitriliruptoraceae bacterium | reverse complement strand
TAAGATTCCGTTGAGGTAGTTGTGCGTCTTCGCGTCGGCCGGGAGCGCGCGCGACGACGGTTTCCGGGTCTTCGTCGTCTGGATCGCGGCCGGGCCGTCGTGGACGATCTTGCCGGTCTCGAGCACGTAGCCGTGGTCGGCGATCTCCAGGGCGACCGAGGCGTTCTGCTCGACCAGCAGCACGCTGATGCCCTCGCGGTTGAGGTCCTTGACGACCTGCGCGACCTCCTCGACCAGCCGCGGGGCGAGCCCCAGGGTGGGCTCGTCGAGCAGCAGCATGCGCGGCCGGGCCATCAGCGCCCGCGCGACGGCGAGCATCTGCTGCTCCCCGCCCGAGAGGTAGCCCGCGGTCCGACCCCGGCGCTGGCCGAGGACCGGGAAGCGGGCGTACTGGGCCTCGAGGTCGTCCTTGACCTCACCGTCACGCCGGGTGAAGGCCCCGGTGAGCAGGTTCTCCTCGACCGTGAGGTCGGCGAAGATGCGACGCCGCTCCATGACGTGGCTGATGCCGCGGCGCACGATCGCGTCCGGCTCGGGGCCGAACAGGGGCTGGCCGTCGAAGCGGCCCGTGCCCTTGGTCACGTCCCCGTTGTGGAGGTCGAGCAGGCCGGTGATGGCCCGGAGCAGCGTGGTCTTGCCGGCCCCGTTGGAGCCGAGCAGCGCGACGATCTGCCCGTCGTCGACGGTGAGGCTGATGCCCCGCAGCACGAGGATGACCTTGTTGTAGACCACCTCGAGGTTGTTGATCTCGAGCACCGCTCGCCCCTGGTCGCGTCCGTCGCACCTGTCAGGCGCCGGTCCCACCTGGCCGGGACCCGGCACCGCTGTGGGCCCGATGCCGGACCCGGCACGCTGCCGGCCCGGGTCGCTTGGCGACGACCCGGGCGCGACAGCGTGCGCTCAGCCGTCGATCCCCGCCCAGCTGTCCGGGGTGGCGAAGTCCGCGAGGATCGTCCAGTCCTCGAGGTCCTCGCCCGGTGAGAGGATGCGGGTGTCGGTCAGCGTCACGTAGGGGAAGCCCGACATGTCGATCGGGGTGGGGTAGAGACCGAACGCGTCGAAGTTGTCGATCGAGCGCAGGGCCTCGTAGTAGCCGGAGCGGGTCACGTCGCCGGCTTCGTACGCCCGGGCGAAGGCCTCGAAGCTGAGCAGCGCCTGGGTGTAGCTGGCCAGGATGTAGAAGTCCGGCGGGTACTGCTCGGCGCCGTAGGCCTCGTAGGCCTCGAGGAACGCCTCCATGCCCGGCAGGTCCTCGCCCCACAGCGGCAGCCCGGTCGCCCAGCGGAAGTTCTGGTAGACCGCCGGCGGCAGCACCTCGGGGTCGAAGAAGGCGTCGATCCAGGAGGCGGTGAGCCCGTAGAAGACCGGGCCGTAGCCGAGCTGGGCGGCGGTGCCGAGCACCGGGCCGGTGGTGGAGGGCAGGACGGCGAGCAGGATGTGGGTGGCGCCCGCGTTCTGCAGCGCCTGGACCGGGGCGGTCACGTCGGTCTCGCCGGGGGCGACACCCTCGGCACCGACGAGCTCGATACCGAGGAACTCCGCGGCGTCCTCCGCACCGGCCAGCCCGTCACCTCCGTAGTCGTCGAGCTGGTAGATGACCCCGAAGGCGAGGTCGTCGCCGGCCTCCTCGAAGGCGTGGGCGACCGCGTGCTCGGCCTCGACCTTGTAGGGCGCCCCGATCGGCGGGGTGTACTCGTTCACGGCGAGCTCGCTGGACAGCGACGCCGGGTAGAGCGTGATCTCCTCGGGCGTGGCCAGGCTCACGAGCGGGAGGGTGTTCGGGGTGCCGAAGGTGGTCGCGAAGTACAGGACCTCGTCCTTGATCGCGTTGAACTCCGCCACCGCGTTCTGCGGGTTGTAGCCGTGGTCGCGCTCCACGAGCTCGACCGTCCACCCCTCGGGCAGCAGGTCGAGCTCCCCGGCGTTGACCTGCTCGACCGCGACGCGCTTGCCGACCGCGTAGGGCAGACCGATCGTGGAGCCGGGACCGGACACGTCGTCCAGCGCCCCGATGGTCAGGACCTGGTTCTCGAGGTCGACCCCGACGTCCGCCTGGATCTCGCCGGCCGCCTCCCCGTCGCCGCCCTCATCGGCGTCGCCACCCTCGTCGGCGTCGCCACCCTCATCGGCGTCATCGTCACCGCCGTCGTCCGCAGGCTCCTCATCAGCGGTGTCCTCGGCGTCGGCCTCGTCGGCCTCGCCGCCGCAGGCGGCCAGCAGGAGCGAGAGCGCCAGGATCGAGGCGCCGATCGCCCGCCAACGCGGCGTGTGCCGCTTCACGGTGGTTCGCATAGGTGCGTCTGCTCCCTGCAGCGTCGCGCTGCCTCCCGTTGGTGCACCTCCACCCGAGGTGGTGCACCGCTCCCGATGTGGTGCCGTCAGGCCGGGCTCCCGACCGACGGGGGTGCCGGCCTCGGGGGTCCCCGCGCGTCCCTCCCAGGACGCCGCCGGCGAGCGAACCGTAACCCGCCGCACCCTGTCGTGCAAAGGTGAACGCATCGCGTTCATCCGACCCAGATCACCGCGCGGGTGTCGAGGTGGCACGCGGCCTACGACCGGGGTCGTTCCTCGGCCCCGCGGGGGGTGTGTGGTGCCGTGACGGCTCAGCTGCCGGGCGCTGGGCCCCAGGTGCCGCCGTAGCCGCGCGAGGAGGGCGGGGGAGGCGGTGGGAGCGGCGCCTCGACCTGGACCGTGCCGGCGTTGAGGGTCGCGAGCCGCTCGACCCGTTCACGGATCGAGGGGTGGGTCGCGAAGCGGCGGGCCATCTTCGCGGCCCGTCCGCCATCCTCCGCGGTGTCGTTCGGTTCCTCGAACCACAGGTGCGCGGTCGCCACCTCGAAGTCGCGCAGGCTCGTGTGGTCCTCGTCGATCCGGCGCAGCGCGTTCACCATGGACTGCGGGTCACGCAGCAGGTCGGCGGCGGTCGCGTCCGCGAGGTACTCGCGCTGGCGGGACACGGCGAAGCGGATCACCTGCGCGGCGATCGGTGCGAGGATGACGGCCAGCAGCCCGAGCAGGAGGAAGATGACCTGCGCCCCGCCGCCCTGGTTGCCACCTCGGCGCCCACCCCGGCCGCCTCCGAGCAACAGGAACCGGATGAGCACGTCGGCGAGGAGGGCGACGAGCCCGGCGGTGGCCACCGCGAGCGTGACGGTGCGGATGTCGTCGTTGAGGATGTGCGCCACCTCGTGCGCGAGCACGGCGCGCAGCTCGTAGCGGGGCAGGCGCTCGATCAGGCCCGTGGTGACCGCGACGTGGCTGTCCTCGAGCTTCATGCCCGTGGCGAAGGCGTTGGGGGCCGGGTCGTCGACGAGGTGGAGCGTGGGCTTGGTTCCCATGATGCCTGCGGAGACGCACACCTCGTCGAAGAGGTTGTGCAGCTCCGGCGCCTCCTCACGGGAGACCGGGCGGGCCTTGGCGGCCCGCAGCGCCAACGCCGGGCCCGAACGGTACGCGCCGAGCACGAACAGCAGCCCCGCCGCGGTCCCGGCCGCGGTGATCGTCACGCCGAGCACCGGGTCGAGCACCACGCCGCCGAGCAGCGCCCCCGCGACGACCCAGACCATGACGGCGACGAGCACGACCGAGCCGATGAGCAGCAGACGCGTCGCGCGCCGGTTCTCCTGCTGCAGCTGGTCGTAGGTGCTGCTGGCCGCGCTCACCTCAGGTCACCGAGACGGGTCACTCGAAGGAGACGTTGGGGGCCTGGCGGACCTCGACGGTGTCGACCTCGAAGTACTCGCGGTCCTCGAAGTTGAACGCCCCGGCGATGACGGAGGTCGGGAACACCTGGCGCGCGGTGTCGTAGTCGCGCACCGAGGCGTTGTAGTGCCCCCGGGAGCCGGCGACCATGTTCTCGGTGTGGGCGAGCTCCTCCTGCAGCTGCCGGAAGTTCGCGTCGGCCTTGAGGTCCGGGTAGTTCTCGGTGATGGCGAGCAGCTTGCCGAGCGCCTGGGTCAGGCCGTTCTCGGCCTCGGCGAGCTCGCCGGGGGCCTGGACGCTGATGGCCTTGGCACGGGCGGCGGTGACCTCCTCGAAGGTCTCGCGCTCGTGGGCGGCGTAGCCCTTGACGGTGTTGACCAGGTTCGGGATGAGGTCGTGGCGGCGCTGGAGCTGGGTGTCGATCTGCGCCCAGGCCTCGTCGATGCGCACCCGGGCACGCACGAGCCGGTTGTAGCTGGCGATGACCCAGCCGACGACGGCGACGAGCAGCAGGAGCAGGATCAGGAAGAACCAGAGCACGGGGACACCTCCGCAGGTCGGCCGGCCTCGCGGGGAGCCTACTCGCTCGGAACCGGCCGGGACGGCGGCCGGCTCACTCCCACTCGATCGTGCCCGGCGGCTTGGAGGTGACGTCGAGGGTGACCCGGTTGATGGCCGGCACCTCGTTGGTGATGCGCGTGGAGATGCGCGCCAGCACCTCGTAGGGCACCCGGGTCCAGTCCGCGGTCATGGCGTCCTCGCTGGAGACGGGCCGCAGCACCACCGGGTGGCCGTAGGTCCTCCCGTCGCCCTGGACCCCCACGGACCGGACGTCGGCGAGCAGCACCACCGGGCACTGCCAGATGTCGCGGTCGAGGCCGGCCGCGGTCAGCTCCGCCCGGGCGATCGCGTCGGCGGCCCGCAGGATCTCCAGCCGGTCGTGGGTGACCTCGCCCACGATGCGGATCGCGAGCCCCGGGCCCGGGAAGGGCTGGCGCTGGACGATCGCCTCCGGCAGCCCGAGCTGCTGGCCGAGGCGGCGGACCTCGTCCTTGAACAGGGTCCGCAGCGGCTCGACGAGCTCGAAGGCGAGGTCGTCGGGCAGGCCGCCGACGTTGTGGTGGCTCTTGATGTTCGCGGTGCCGCTGCCCCCGCCCGACTCGACCACGTCCGGGTAGAGCGTGCCCTGGACGAGGTAGCGGACCTCCTCGCCGGCGGCACCGGCGCGGGCCACGACGTCGCGGGCGGCCTGCTCGAACACCCGGATGAACTCCCGCCCGATGCGGCGGCGCTTGTCCTCCGGGTCGCCCACGCCCGCGAGCGCGTCGAGGAAGCGCTGCTGGGCGTCCACGACGACGAGCTCCACGCCGGTGGCCGCGACGAAGTCCCGCTCGACCTGCTCGGCCTCACCGGCGCGCAGCAGGCCGTGGTCGACGAACACGCAGGTCAGCTGCTCCCCCACGGCACGCTGGACGAGCGCGGCGGCCACGGCCGAGTCCACCCCGCCGGACAGCCCGCAGATCACCCGCGCGTCGCCGACCTGGTCGCGGATGGCCGCGACCTGCTCGTCGAGCACGTTGGCCATCGTCCAGGTCGGGCGGCAGCCGGCGATCTCGTAGAGGAAGTGCTCCAGGACCGCCTGGCCGTGCTCGCTGTGCAGCACCTCGGGGTGGAACTGCACCCCGGCCAGGGCCTGCTCGGGGGCCTCGAAGGCCGCGACCGGCGCCCCGTCGGTGCGGGCCACCACCGCGAAGCCGGGCGGGGCGGCGGTCACCGCATCGCCGTGGGACATCCAGACCGGCTGGTGGGAGGGCAGCCCGTGGAACAGGGTGGACTCGCCCCCGAGGAGCTCGAGCTGGGTGCGGCCGTACTCGGCCAGGCCGGTGCGTTCCACCGTGCCGCCGAGCGTGCTGGCCATGAGCTGGAACCCGTAGCAGATGCCGAAGGTGGGCACCCCGGCGGTGAGCACGGCCGGGTCGAGCGACGGCGCGCCGTCGGCGTACACCGACGCCGGGCCACCGGAGAGCACCAGGGCGGCGGGCCGGCGGGCCACCACCTCGGCGGCGGTGATGTCGTGCGGCACGATCTCGGAGTAGACCCGCGCCTCCCGGATCCGTCGCGCGATGAGCTGGGCGTACTGGGCGCCGAAGTCGACCACGAGGACGGGGCCGTCGCGCGGTTCCTCCACGGCCGGCAGCGGCGTCATCCGCCGACCTGCTCATCGCCACCGTGCACCGGATCCCCCACCGTGCCAGCAGCGGACCTCCCCGGCCGCAACACGAGCTCGGCCGCACGCAGACCCGAGAGGGTCTCGGCACCCACGACGCTCATGGCGCGCCGCAACCCACCGAGCAGGTTGACCGTGGCGTCGTCGCGGTGCGCGGGTCCCTCCAGGATCTGCGTCAGCGTCCCGAGCGTCGGCACCCGCTCGTAGCGTGCTCGAGGGAGCTCATGGTGCGCCGACGACAGACCCCAGTACGCACCGCGGCCGGGCGCCTCCTGCGCCATCGCCAAGGGCCATGACAGGCTCACCGCGTCCGCGCCGCAGGCGATGGCGGTCACCAGGTGCCCCCCGGTCCGCAGCCCACCTGCGGCGATGACCTGCACGTAGCGCCCGGACTCCTCGAGGTAGCGGGTCCGGGCGGCGGCCACCTCGGCGATGGTGGAGGCCAGCGGCGCCTCGAGCCCGAGCGCCGCGTAGGTCGTCGCCGTCGGATCGGACCCACCCTCGACGACGACGCCGACCGCGCCGGTGCGCATCAGGTGCAGCGCCGCCTTCGCCGACCACACCCCGCCGACGATCACCGGGATGTCGTAGCGGGCGGTGAAGGAGCGCAGGTCGAGCGGGTCGGACCCGGGGCGTCCGACGTGCTGGGCGGTCACGGCGACCCCGTGGACGACGAGCAGGTCGAGCCCGGCTTCCAGCGCCGCACGGTGGTACCGCTCGACCTTCTGCGGGGTGAGGGACCCGGCGGCGATCCCGGTCGCGCGCAGCTCCTCCACGCGGCGGCCGATCAGTTCCTCACGGACCGGCTCGTCGTAGATCAGCTGCAGCCGCTGGGTCGCCTCGGGCCCGGGGGTGAGGCTGGCGATCTCCTCCAGGACCTCGTCGGGGTCCTCGTAGCGGGTCCACAGTCCCTCGAGGTTGAGGACACCGAGCCCGCCGTGGCCGCGGAGGAGCGCTGCGGTGCGGGGCGAGGTCACCGCATCGAGCGGTGCCCCGAGCACCGGGATCTGGAGTTCGTAGGCGTCCATGCGCCACGTCAGGTCCACCAGATCGAGGTCACGGGTCCGCCGGGACGGCACCACCGCCACATCGTCGAGGGTGTAGCCCACGCGGGCTCGGCGGAACCCGCCGATCGTGGTCTCCTGCACGTCTCGCTCCTGGTCGCCGAGGGGCGCGGCTGATCCCACCGCAGCGTAGTAGCCAGGTCCGTGGGCTTCGGCCGCGCCGCCTCGTGCCGCCGCGGGTCAGCCTCGGCGGGAGAGGACCACCCAGATCGTGCGCGCGAGGATCTCCAGATCGAGCGCCGGGGACCAGTTGACCAGGTACTGCAGGTCGTAGCCGAGCTTGTACTCCGGGTCGGTGTGGTAGCGCCCGTGGATCTGGGCGAGCCCGGTCATGCCTGGGGGCAGCTCGAGCCGACGCAGGTACCCGGGGATCCGCTCCGCGAACGCTGCGGTCAGCTCGGGCCGCTCGGGACGCGGGCCGACCAGGGACATCTCGCCACGCAACACGTTCCACAGCTGTGGTAGCTCATCCAGGCGTGAGGCGCGGATCCATCCGCACCCCCGCACGATGCGGGGATCGTCGGGGGTGGCCAGGCGCGCGCCCTGGCCGTCCGCTTCCGCGTCCACGACCATGGTGCGGAACTTGACCATCTCGAAGACCGCACCGTCGACGCCGACACGTTCCTGGCGGTACAGCAGGGGGCGCCCCACCACCACCAGCTGGTAGGCCGCGGTCAGACCGACGATGACGACCGCGAGCGGCGCGAGCAGCACCAGGAGCGTCACGTCGACCGCCCGCTTGAAGCGCCGCCGCGATCGGGGGACGGTCTGCGCACGCAGCAGCACGACCGGGAGCCCACCCACCTCCCGCACCCGTTCGAGACCGAACAGGGTCTCACGGGCGCTGACGCGCAGGAGCACCGGGATCCCCCCGCGGTCGAGCTGCTCGACCTGGGTGGGGTAGAGCGAGTCGACCCAGGTCCCCGTCACCACCATGACGTCGGTGGCTCGCTCCGCCGCGACCGCATCGACGATCGCCCCTGGCTCCGCGACCTCGCGCACGATCTCCGCCCGGGCACGATCGGCGGCGAGGTGGATGCGGGCGACCGCGCGATCCTCCTCGGTCCCGGCCAGGACCACCCTCGGCGGCCCCTCCCGGCGCGTGCGGAGGCGGTGGACGAGCCAGCGGTTGACCGCGACGGCGACGGCGCCGACCGCGATGAGCACGACCAGGTTCGTCACCGGGAAGGGCAGGGCCCGGGCGGTCGTGAAGCCCAGCTCGCGGGCGAGGCCGGTCGCTGCCAGGGTGAGCAGGGCGACCAGGCCGCCGGCACCCACGGTCTGCCGTGCGGCTCGTGGCAGGGCAGAAGGCGCCCCCAGCCTCGGCTCGCGGTCGTACAGGCCCCCGAAGTACAGGCTCCCGATGAACACGACGGTCGCGGCGGCGAAGGACACGAGGTAGGTCGGGACCGGGTAGGTCGGCCACGCGGTCCCGAAGCGCAGCAGCATCGTGCCCACCATGATCGAGACCAGCGCCACCACGTCGGCGAGCATCACCAACCGGAAGCCACGCTGGTTCAGCCGGGCCAACAGGGGCTCGTCGACCACCTCTGGGACCGCCGCGGGAGCGTCGGCGGAGGACGCCGGCGCGGGTCGGTGCAGCACGGTGTCCGCACGAGGCGGGTCGGACTGGGACATGGGTGGTCGGCTCCGGCGCAGCAGAACGGGACGGCACGTGAGGGCGGCGGGTTGGCGCTCGGTCGGTGACCGGTGAGCGTGAGGTCGCGGACGCGACCGGCCACGCACCACCGGGCAGGGACCGGACCCACGCCGGCGCCGGCGTGGACGGCCACCACCGGAGCATGCCAGAGTTCGCAGGCTACCGGCCGTGCTTCATCGGACCGTCGGATACCCACCGGACACCCACCAGACGCCGGCGGGCCACCCGGCGATCAGGTCCACCCGGCGATCAGGTCCAGCCGGTGGAGCGCGCCGCCCCGACCCGGTGCGGCGCACGCCCACGGCGCGGGGTCACTCGCCGGACACCGGCTCCGTCCCGTCCGAGGCATCGACGAGGACCGAGCCCGCGCCCGGAGGGGTGGCCACCCCGTCCTCGACCAGGTCCGCCGTCGCCCGCATGAGCAGCGAGGCCATAGCGCCCCGCGTGACCGGGTCCGATGGCTGGTAGCGGAAGCCGCCCACGCCGGCGATGACCCCGAGCTCGTTCAGCCGGTCGATGTTCGCCTCGTGCACGCTGCCGTTGTCATCGAGGAAGGTGTCGCGGCCGGAGGGGAGCGACCGGCCCGTGATGTGGGTGAGGGCGCGTGCGACCAGGCTCGCGGTCTGCGCCCGCGTCACCGGGTCCCGGGGTCGGAAGCTGGTGGCGGTCCGACCTTCCAGGATGCCGACCGCGGCCAGCCTGGCGATGGAGCCTGCGTGCGTGCTCGTGGCGGAGACGTCCGCGAACCCGAGCTCGGCGTCGCTCGGCAGCGCCGCCCCCGACCCGCGCGAGGAGAGATCGTCGATCCACCGGGCGAGGAACGAGGCCATCTGGTCACGGGTCACCTCACCGGCCGGGACGTAGCTCGTCGGGGTGACCCCGGAGGTGATCCCCCAGCTCGCCAGACAGCCGATGGCCTCGGCGTGCGTCGTTCCCGCGACATCGAGGAAGCTGACGGAGGCGAGGACGAGCTCGTCGCTGCAGGCGCTGGTCAGGGCGCGCGCGGGTGACGGTGGCGCGACGTGCAGGACGATCGCGTCGGCGACCGACCGGGACGGCTGGCTGGGCCGGTTGTGGACCCGGCCATCCACGATGGCCGTCGTCGATCCTCCTCCGTCGAGGTTGACCGCGTCCCGGGCACCGAGGGCGAGCAGCAGCTCCGCGAGCTCCGGGACGGTCAGACCGGCGGACCACCCCGAGCTGCCCGGGGCGTTCTCGTCCACGGTCACCAGCAGGACCTCCCCGCTGCTGGTGCGGGCGATGGCGGTCCGCGCCCGGCGGCGGTAGGCGTGCCCATCATCGAAGGAGGCGAACCGCGTCCACTCGGAGGAGGGTCGGGGGACGCCGTCACGCACCAGCAGCTGACCGCCGGCGACGCCGCCGTACAGGTCGGCCCAGGCGCCGGCGCTCGTGGCCTCCGGCTGGAGCTCGGTGGTGACCCGTAGGGTCTCGCCTGGGACGACGCTGCCCATCTCCGCGACGCGATCACCGGTGGCCAGCAGCAGGTGCGTGCCCGGCTCGACCCGAACCGACGTGGCCTCGAGGACCTGTCGCAGCGCGGCGACCCGCCCTGTGGACGCACCGCTGGACCGTAGCTCGAGCCCGTCGAGGGTGATGAGCAGGGCGCCAGCCGGCGCCAGCACGTCGGTCCCGAACCGATCGGTGTAGAGCAGAAGCTGGGAGGTACGCCACGGCTGCCGGTTGAGGTCGCTGATCTCGCCGCCCTCGTAACCGACGAGGCCACGCTCGTAGGTGTGGAGCACCCGCACCCGGTCCAGGACCAGTCGTCCGCTCCGTTGCCACCCGACCGATGCGCGACCGGTCGGGTTCCCGGAGCGCGTGATGGTCTGGCCCTGCTCCAGGCGTCCCTGGTCGATCGACAGGCCGTTCGGTGCACCGACCGGCCCGGCGACCTGCTCGCTGTTCCACAGGAAGTACCCACCGTTGACGCCGGCCAGCCCCCCCTGCTCACGGGTCCGACGCGCGATGGAGGACATCGACTCCAGGCCCGCCACGGTCCCCTGGGCCAGGTGCGAGCGCAGGTCGACCTCCGGTGCGTCCTCCGGGAACCGGATGACGTGGCCGCGCGTGACGGCGCCCCCGGGCAGCCGGATGTCGAGATCCTGGGCCGTGACCGGTCCCAGGAGCCTCTCCGGGCCAGGCGACCGCACCTCGAGGGCGGTCGCCGGCAGCGCGGGGATGACGCTGGCG
>JBKHEJ010000086.1:0-10866 GCA_046540855.1 Nitriliruptoraceae bacterium | reverse complement strand
CGTCGACCGGCTGCTGCGGGTCTACGCCGAGGTGGTCGCGGAGCGGGCCGAGGTCGCCGACGCACCGCGCCGGGACGCCAGCCCCGTGGTGCGCAGCGCCTGAGAGCCCGAGCCAGGCCGGACGCCCGGGTGCGGCCTCGGCCGCGACCCGGTGCGCCCGGGGCCCGCTCAGCCCTGGTGCGGGTAGCGCCACTCGGTCGGCGCCGCCCAGGTCTCCTTGATCGCCCGTGGCGAGGCCCACCGCAGCAGGTTGAACGGCGAGCCGGCCTTGTCGTTGGTCCCCGACCGGCGCGAGCCGCCGAAGGGTTGCCGGCCGACCACCGACCCGGTCGGCTTGTCGTTGAGGTAGAGGTTGCCGGCGGTGCCGCGCAGGGCCTCGGTGGCTCGGGCGAGCACGGCCCGGTCCTCGGCGAAGACCGCGCCGGTCAGGGCGTAGCGGGTGGCCTGGTCCACCTCCGGCAGGATCGCGTCGAAACCGCCGTCGTCGAACACGAACACCGTCAGGATCGGCCCGAACAGCTCGGTGGTCATGGTGTGTGAGCGGGGGTCGTCGGTGACGAGCACCGTCGGGGGGACGAACCACCCGTCGGTGTCGTCGGGGGTGCCGCCGACCACCACCTCGGCGCCCTCCCGGCGCGCCCGCTCGATCGCAGCCGCGTGGGTCCGGAACGCGCCCTCGGAGATGACCGCGCCGAGGTAGGTGGACAGGTCCGTGCCGACGTCGCCCATCGTCATCGAGGTGGCGATGTCGGCGAGCGGGTCACGTACCCGCTCCCAGACGCTGCGGGGCAGGTAGGCACGGGACGCCGCCGAGCACTTCTGGCCCTGGTACTCGAAGGCGCCGCGGCCGAGCGCGACCGCGAGCCGGTCGACGTCGGCGCTGGTGTGGGCGAGCACGAAGTCCTTGCCGCCGGACTCGCCCACGATGCGGGGGAAGCTCGTGTACCTGCCGGCCTGCCGGCCGATGCGCTCGAAGAGCGA
This sequence comes from Nitriliruptoraceae bacterium, assembly GCA_046540855.1. GTDB lineage: Bacteria > Actinomycetota > Nitriliruptoria > Nitriliruptorales > Nitriliruptoraceae > T1Sed10-7. The sequence continues at coordinate 9,885 of JBKHEJ010000086.1, read as the reverse complement.
GCTGAGCACGCTCTCCGAACCGGTGAAGTGCAGCGCGGCGAAGCGCTCGTCGGCGGTGGCCACCTCGGCGACACGGGCGCCGTCGCCGTGGAGGAGGTTGATGACCCCGTCCGGGAGCCCTGCGGCCTGAAGCAGCCGCATGGTGTGGTGGGCGGCCACGGCCTGCTTCTCCGAGGGCTTCCACAGCACGGTGTTGCCCATGATGGCCGGCGCCGTCGGCAGGTTGCCGGCGATGGCGGTGAAGTTGAAGGGCGTGATGGCGAGCACGAACCCGTCCAGGGGTCGCAGCTCCAGCCGGTTCCACTCGCCCGGGACCGACAGCGGCTGCTCGGTGTGGAGCTGCTCGGCGAAGGCGACGTTGAAGCGCAGGAAGTCGATCAGCTCGCAGGCGGCGTCGATCTCGGCCTGCTGGACCGACTTGGACTGCCCGAGGATCGTGGCGGCGTTGATCCGGTCCCGCCACGGGCCGGCGAGCAGGTCCGCGGCGCGCAGGAAGATCGCGGCCCGGTCGGCGAAGGGCGTCGCGGCCCACTCCGCTCGGGCCGCCTGCGCCGCCTCGATGGCGCGTTCCACCTCGGCGACCCCGGCGGCGTGGACCTCGGCCAGCACGAGGCCGTGGTCGTGTGGGGCGCGCTGGGCGAAGGTCTCGCCGGTGCGGACGTCCTCGCCGGCGATCACGTTCGGCGCCTCGACCACCTCGCCCCGTTGGGCGGCGAGCTCGGCCTCGAGCGTCGCGCGCTCGGGGCTGCCCGGGGCGTAGCCACGCACGGGCTCGTTGGTCGGCTCGGGGACGCGGTAGGTGCCATCGCTCATCGGTGCGCTCCACGGGGTCGGCGACGGGATCCGGGCGGCCTACGCTGCCCGCTGGTTCCCCCGCTCGCTAGGGCGTTCCGTCTCGACCTCCCGGGACCCGGCCGGGACGCACGGCGGCCCGACAGGAGAGGTGATGGCGGCCACGGACCTCACGCAGGCACGGGTGGCGCTGCTGGCCGCGCTGGCGCATGCCGGGCTCGACGTCGACGAGGTCGGCGAGGATCGGTGGACCACGATCCTCGAGGGGGAGTGGAAGCGCACGATCCCCGTCCTGCTCGAGCTCGGTGACCGGCGGCTGACGGTCACCTCGCTGCTGACCGGGGTGCTCGACGAGGGCCAGGCGCAGGTGTACCGGCTGCTGCTGCAGCGCAACCAGCGTTCCGGGCCGGTCCACTTCGCGCTCGACGACGCCGGGGACGTCATCCTGACCGGCACCGTGCCGCTGGCCGCGGTGGACGAGGCCACGGTGGACGAGCTGCTCGGCCGCCTGCTCGAGACCGCCGACGGGACCTTCAACCAGGTGCTGCGCACGGGCTTCGCGAGCTACCTGGCGGCGGAGCAGCGCTGGCGTGCGGCGGCGGGCCTGCCGCCCAACCCCGTGGGTGACCCGGCCCCGCCAACCGGCGACACCCTGGCGCCCGACGACGGCCAGTAGGCTCGACGAGGTGCCAGCGGACCAGGAGCCAGCATGCAGGGCACGCTCGCGATCATCGGCACGGGCCGCATCGGGGAGGCGCTGCTGCGTGGGCTGCTCCACTCCGCCTGGGTCGCGCCCTCGCAGGTGATCTGCACCGACGCCTCGCAGGAGCGTGCCGAGGAGGTCGCGCGGGTCCACGGGGTGACCGGGACCACCGACAACCGCGCCGCGGTCGAGGCCGCCGACGTCGTCCTCATCGCGCTCAAGCCCCAGGTGCTCGTGCGGGTCATCAGCGCGGTCGGGGAGGCCTTCCGGCCCGACCAGACCGTGATCTCCGTCGCGGCCGGGATCACCACCGCGACCATCCAGGACGTCATCCCGGGACAGGTCCCGGTGGTGCGGGTGATGACGAACACGCCCGTCCAGGTCGACGAGGCCATGTCGGTGCTCAGCGGCGGCACCCACGCCAACGACCGCGACCTCGATCTCGCGGAGTCGATCCTCGCCCACGTCGGCCAGGTGATCCGCATGGACGAGGAGCACCTCGATGCGGTCACCGCGCTGTCCGGCTCCGGTCCGGCCTACTTCTTCCTGCTCGCCGAGGCCATGATCGACGCCGGGATCCTGCTCGGACTGCCCCGGGACATCTCGACGAAGCTCATCATCCAGACGATGGTGGGCAGCGCCAAGATGCTGCGCGATGCCGGCAAGCACCCGGTGGAGCTGCGCGAGATGGTGACCTCACCCGGCGGGACCACGATCGCGGCGATCCGCACGCTCGAGTCCGCCCGGGTCCGCGCCGCGTTCCTCGACGCGATCGAGGCCGCGAAGCTGCGCAGCGAGGAGCTGGCCGGCGGCTGAGTACCCGGCCCTTGGTCCACGGTTCGACCGACACGCGGCACCCTGGTGGCACGAACCTTCCTCGTGCAACGACCCGCGACCGGCGGGTCGCTGACCGGGGACAGCGAGGAGTGCAGCGTGCGACGACGAGGGACCGTGGTGGCGCTCGTGCTGGCCGTGACCCTGGCCGCGTGCACCGGGGACGAGCCGATGCGGGTGGACACCGCCGAGGTCGGCCGCGACAGCGTCGTCCAGCGCGTGGCGGCGGCGGCGGAGCTCGAGCCTGCCGACCGGGTCACCGTGTCGGCGCCGTCGGCTGGGGAGGTGGTGGAGCTGACCGTCGCGGACGGCGACCGGGTCGAGGCTGGCGACCCCCTCATGGTGCTCCGCTCGCCGAGCCTGGAGGGCCAGCTCGAGCAGGCCGAGGCGGCGCTGGAGGCCACCTCGGTGCTGGGCAGCGCCGCCGGGCTCACCGGCGGCCTGGACCCCACCCTCGTGAGCGGCCTGACCGGCAGCCTGTCGGGTGCCCCGGCCGCCGGCGGCACCGGTGGGCTGACCGCGGGGCTGGACCTCGCACCGCTCATCGGCGCCCTCCGCGCGCAGCTCGACGCCGTCATCCCCCCCGTGCTCGCCTCGCTCGAGGACCAGGTCGCCGGGCTCGAGGCGGCCCTTGAGGCCCTGACCACCGCGGCCGAGGAGAACGGCCAGGCCACCGCGGAGGCGCTCCAGCAGGTCGCTGAGCAGCTCGGTGGGCAGCTGCCGCCCGAGCTCGGTATCGACCCGTCGGTGCTGGAGCTGCCCGACCCCGCCGAGGTGCTCGTCCCGGTGGACACCGCTGCCCTGGAGGACTCGCTCGCCGAGGCCCAGCGAGGGCTCCAGGAGGCCCAGGCGCAGTACCACGACGCCTCCGCCCAGCTCGCCGAGGTGGAGCAGCAGGCCGCAGCGAGCGCTCAGGCCCAGGCCAGCGCGCTCGAGGAGGCGAGCGCGGCCGCCGAGCAGGCCCAGGCCGAGGCGGCCGAGGCCCAGGAGGCGGCGGAGGAGGCCCAGCGCGAGCAGGCCGAGGCCGCGGTCCAGGCGGTCCAGGACCGCCTCGACGCGCTCGCCATCACCGCTCCGATCGAGGGGGTCGTCGAGCTGGCGCGTGGCGGTGGCGGGGGGTCGTCCGCGCTGTCGGGGGGCGAGGACCTCTCCGCGCTGGCCGACCAGCTCGGGGGCGCCGGGCTCTCCGACCTCGAGGACCTCGGTGGGTTGGCCGGCGGGCTGCCGGGAGCCGAGGGAACGATGAGCAGCGCCGGGCCACCGCAGGTCGGCAGCCAGGTCACGGCCGGGCAGCCGCTGCTGACCCTGTTCGATCTGGATCGGTTCACCGCCGAGGCCCTCGTCGACGAGCTCGACATCGTGCTCGTCGAGGTCGGGCAGCCGGTGGTGGTGCTGCTGGACGCGTTCCCGGCCGCAGAGCTCACCGGGGTGGTCGAGCGCGTCGGCCTGGAGCCGTCCGACTCGGGTGGCGGCGGAGCGTCCTACCCGGTGTCGGTGCGGCTGACCGACGTGCCCGACGACCTGGGGTTGCGTGTGGGGCTGACCGCCTCGGTCGAGGTCGAGGTCCGCCGGACCGAGGGCGAGCTGGTCGTCCCCTCCAGCGCGCTGCTGCGCCGCGGCAGCGACGAGGTCATCCACGTCCTGCGCGACGGCCGTGCCGTCCGCATCGAGGTGGAGGTCCTGGCGATCGGTGACGGGACGGCCGCGATCTCCGGCCCGCTGGAGGTCGGCGACGAGGTCATCACCAGCGGGGTCGAGCTGCTCGAGGACGGCCAGGAGGTCCGCACCGACCAGGCAGCTGCGGTAGCGCGCCCGGAGCGCGCGTGAGCGAGTCCCAGCCGCTGCTGCTCGAGGCCGAGGACGTCAGCCGCGTCTACCGGCTCGGGCGCGACATCGAGGTGCACGCCCTGCAGGGCGTGACCTTCCAGGTCGACCAGGGTGAGCACGTGGCCATCGTCGGGTCCTCGGGCTCGGGCAAGTCGACCCTGCTGAACCTGCTCGGTGCGCTCGACCGGCCCACCAGCGGCCACGTCCGCTACCACGGCCGGGACGTGCAGGAGCTGAGCGACAGCGAGCTCGCGGTCCTGCGCAACCGCTCCATCGGGTTCGTGTTCCAGTCCTTCCAGCTGCTGTCACGGCTGACCGCGCTGGACAACGTCGTCATGCCGCTCACCTACCGCGACAGCACGATGCGCGAGCGGCGCCAGCGGGCGCAGGAGGCCCTCGAGCTCGTCGGGCTCGCGGACCGGATCGACCACCGGCCGGGGGAGCTGTCCGGTGGCCAGCAGCAGCGCGTCGCCATCGCCCGTGCGCTCGTCACCGAGCCCGCGCTCGTCCTCGCCGACGAGCCGACCGGCAACCTCGACACCCGGACCGGCGAGGAGATCATGGGTCTGCTCGAGTCGCTCCACCGCGACCGGGGGACAGCCCTGGTGGTGATCACCCACGAGCGGGAGATCGCCGAGCGGGCGGCGCGGCGCATCGAGCTGCGTGATGGCCGCATCGTGCGGGAGGTCGTCGCGTGAGCCTGCGCGAGTCGCTTCGGATCGCCATGCAGGCGCTGCGGGCCAACCGCTTGCGCTCGGCGCTGACCACCCTCGGGGTCCTCATCGGCGTCGCGTCGGTGGTGCTGCTCGTCGCCTTCGGCCAGGGCGCTCGTGCGGAGATCACCGGCGCCATCGAGGGCCTCGGATCGAACCTGCTGTTCGTGCTGCCCGGGGACGGCGAGTTCGGTGCCGGCCCGCCCCGGGGCGGGGAGTTCCGCGTCGAGGACATCGAGCGCATCGACCGGGCGCTGCCGGGCGGTGAGGGTCGCGCGGCCGGCTACCTCGTCAGCGGGGAGTCGGTGCAGGCCGAGGGGGAGCGGCTGACGACCACGGTGTTCGGCGTCAGCGAGCACTACCTCAGCGTCCAGGATCGCACCATCGCCCGCGGGCAGTCCTTCAGCCCCTCGGACGTGACCACGGGCCGGCGTGTGGCGGTGCTCGGGGCGAGCACGGCCGACACGCTCTTCCCCGGGCAGGATCCGATCGGCCGGACCGTCTCGCTGGGCGCGATCCGCTACCGCGTCTCCGGCGTCCTCGAGCGGGTCGGCACCACGGCCTTCGGGCCGGACGTGGACCAGCAGGTCCTCATCCCCATCCCCGCCGCCCAGCGGCTGTTCGGCACCGACCGGGTGGATGCCATCTTCGTTCGGTCCAGCTCCACGGCCGCGATCGAGGGGGACAAGGCCGCCACCGAGGCGGCGCTCGCTGAGCGGCTGGACACCGACAGCTTCTCCGTCGTGACCCAGGACGAGATCATCGGGGTCGTGGGGGACATCCTGTCCATCCTGACCTGGTTCCTCGCGGCGATCGCCGGGATCTCCCTGCTGGTCGGCGGCGTCGGGGTGTCGAACATCATGCTCGTGTCGGTCAGCGAGCGCACCCGCGAGATCGGGCTGCGCAAGGCGCTCGGTGCCCGCACCCGGGACATCACCCGCCAGTTCCTGTTCGAGGCGGTGGCCCTGACCGGTCTCGGCGGGCTCACGGGGCTGGTACTCGGGATCGCCGGCGCCGAGATCGCTGCGGCCGTCTCCCCGGTCCCGGCCGACGTGACCTGGTGGTCCATCGCGCTCGCGCTCGGGGTGTCGGTCGGCGTGGGGCTCGTGTTCGGGGTGCTGCCGGCCCGCCGCGCCGGCCAGCTCGATCCGGTCACCGCCCTGCGGCACGAGTGAGCGGGAACGCCACGGCTCACGCCCCGCACCCGGGCGAGCTGGAAGGGGGCCAGGGCGGCTGCAGGAGGCGTTAGGCTCGCTGGGGCGGGCCCGGCGACGTCCCCGGGCCGGTGCGACCAAAGGAGGCCCGGGTGGCGGGCGAGGGGGCGACGGCTCACGGCCGGGTCGCGCTGGTGTGGGACGAGCGCGCGGCCGGCTACGACCTCGGCCCGGGGCACCCGCTCGCGCCGGTCCGCGTCGAGCTCACCGTCGACCTGATCCGTCGGGTCGGGCTGCTCGGGTCCGGGGTCGACGAGGTCCTGCCGCGCGAGCTGCACGAGGACGAGCTCCTCCGGCGCCACCGCGACGACTTCGTCGACACCGTCAAGCGCCTCTCGCGTGACCCCACCGCGCGGGCCGAGGAGCGCTACGGGCTCGGCCCGGGCGACACACCCGCCTTCCTCGGGATGCACCCGGCCTCCCTGTTGATCTGCGCCTCCTCGATCGAGGCGGCACGCCAGGTGTGGGAGGGTGAGGCGATCCACGCCTTCAACCCAGCGGGCGGGCTGCACCACGCGATGCCCGACCGTGCCGCAGGGTTCTGCATCTACAACGACCCGGCGCTCGCGATCGACTGGCTGCTCGAGCACGGCGCGGAACGGGTCACCTACCTCGACGTCGACGTCCACCACGGCGACGGCGTCGAGCTGATGTTCCGTGACGACCCCCGCGTGCTGACGATCTCCCTCCACGAGTCGGGGCGGTTCCTCTTCCCGGGGACCGGAGCGGCCGACGACATCGGCGGTGCCGGGGCGCTCGGCTCCGCCGCGAACCTCCCGCTGCTGCCCGGGACCACCGGGCGCGTGTGGCTCGACGCCTTCGACGCCGTCGTGGAGCCCCTCGTGCGGGCCTTCGACGCCGACGTCCTGGTCACCCAGCTCGGCTGTGACACCCACGCCAGCGACCCGCTCGCCCACCTCGCCCTGACCGTGGACGACATGGCGGCCATCTACGCCCGGATCCACCAGCTCGCGCACGAGACGGCCGGGGGCCGCTGGGTGGCGTTCGGTGGGGGCGGGTACCAGCTGGTCCGGGTCGTGCCGCGCGCCTGGACGCTGGCCTTCGCGGAGATGACCGGCCGCCGGCTGCCGGTGGAGACCCCGATGGGCTGGCGGGAGCTGGCGGTGGAGCGCACCGGCGACGTCCCGCCCGAGGCCTTCCACGAGGACCCCGTGCGGGTCTCCGACGCGATGCACGCCCAGGCTCTCGAGGGGGCCAACCTGGCCGTCGCCACCCTGCGGGAGGTGCTGCTGCCACGCCACGGCGTGCGCTGAGCGCTCGAGTCGGGGAACCGGGTGGGGTCGGTGAGCCTGGTGTTGCTGTGGGTGATCCGGGTGACGTTCGCCGTGCCACGTTGCTCCTGCCCGCTGGTGGTCGGGGCGGCAGCGCGAGTACCGTAGGCCTCTGGCCACACGGGGAGACGACCGTGCCGACCGAACTCCTGACCGCCGCTGAGGTCGCGGACCAACTGCGCGTGTCCACCATGACCATCTACCGCCTGATCCGCAGCGGTGAGCTCCCGGCGGTGCGCGTCGGCCGCAACTACCGGGTCCCCGTCGCCGAGCTCGAGCGGTACCTGGCTCAGCAGGTGGTCGATCCATCCAGCGTCGATCCGGACGCGGCTGCGGGGCCGGACGGCTCGTCGCTCAGCGGCTGACACGACGGGGTGGCCACCGGGCGCGCACGGCTCGCAGGCCGGCGGCCGACCCGCTTCACTGGTCGGATCCCGGGCTGCCGTGCGGGTGCGGCAGGAAGGTCTTCAGGGTGGTCGAGGGTCGACGGGTGCTCGTCACCGGCATCGCCGGGCAGCTGGCCGGCCTCGTCGCCCGTGCCCTGGAGGCGGACGACCGCGTCCTCGAGCTCATCGGCGTGGACGTCCGTGAGCCCCAGCACGACCTGAAGCGCACCGAGTTCGTCCGGGCGGATCTGCGCAACCCGCTCGTCGCGCGCATCCTCGACGCGGCGGCGATCGACACCCTCGTGCACCTGTCGATCACCTCCCAGCCCCGGGCCGCTGGCGGGGCGGCGTCGATGAAGGAGCACAACGTCATCGGCACCATGCAGCTGATGGCGGCGTGCCAGGCCGCGCCGTCGCTGCGCCGGGTGGTGCTGAAGTCCACCGGCGCGATCTACGGCTCCGGGCACGCCGATCCGGCCCTGTTCACCGAGGATGCCGCACCTCGGGTGCCGCCGCGCAAGGGGTTCGGCAAGGATGCGGCCGAGGCGGAGGCCTACGTCCGCATGCTCGGGCGCCGGCGCACCGACGTCGAGGTGACGGTGCTGCGGCTCGCCAACCTCGTCGGTCCGCGCGTGGATGGTGCCTTCCCCGCCTTCTTCTCGCTCCCGGTCCTGCCGACCGTCGCCGGGTTCGATCCGCGCCTGCAGTTCGTGCACGAGGAGGACGCGGTGGCGGTGCTCGCCGCGGCGACCGCAGGCGAGGTGACCGGCACCTTCAACGTCGCGGGGGCCGGTGCGCTCTACCTCTCCCAGGCGATCCGCATCGCCGGGCGGGTCCCGGTGCCGGTGCCGCAGCCAGCGGTGTCGGTCGTCGCGGCGCTGCTGCGGCGCTCCGGCCGCGCCGATGTCGCCCCCGACCAGCTGAGGATGCTCCAGTTCGGTCGCGTCATGGACACCCGGGCGCTCAGCGAGCGCTTCGGGTACGAGCCGGCCTACTCGACCCGCGACACGTTCCGCTGATGCCCTCGACCGCGAGCCCGGCCGGCACCGCCGGGCGCCATCCGGCCCGACCTGCCTCGTCCGCCCCGACGCACGCCACTTCGGCGGCACCGGCCGCGGGCACCGCCAGACGTCCCCGCACTGCCGGATCGGGACGCATCACGTGCCGAGCCGCCGACACGCCGGCCCCGCCGGCACCCCATGGACCGGAATGAGGATCACGCCATGTTCGACCTGCCGCCGTGGGCCCGGATCGTCCTGCTCATCCTGAACGTGCCCGTCGCTCTGCTCGCCGGCCGCAGAACCTTCGGAGGGTGGGACGGCTTCAAGGAGAGCGTGCGGCTCGCCATCCAGCCCAACTGACTCTCCTTCTGGCGCGGCGAGCTCGCCGAGGACCGGCAGGAGGGCATCCGGATGGCGATCTTCCTGCTGGTCTGCGCCGTGGCGGTCCTCGGCGAGGCGTTCCTGCTGTCGCTGATTCTCGGCGGCGGCGGCGACCGCACCGGCGTGGGCGCCGGCCCCGCGGGAGGCACCGGCGGATGAGCACTCGGCCCGCCTCCTGGCCCTCGCCCTCGCCCCCCATGTCCTTGCCGAGCTCCTCGACGGCGGCCAGGCCTTCCGCTGGGCGCGGAACGGAGCGGACAACCACTGGCGCGGCGTCTGGGGTCGCCATGTCGTGGAAATTCGCGGGCAAGACGACGGCTGCCTCTGGCGTCCCCTCACCCCGGAGACCACGGCCACGGACCTCCTCGCCTACCTGGGTCATGACGACGCCTGGGAGGAACTGGCGGATGCCCTTCCCTGGCGGAGCGATTCCGTCCTCGCCACCGCACGAGCGGCCTTTCCCGGCCTGCGCATTCTCGCCCAGCCGCTCGGCGAGACGCTCCTCGCCTTTCTCTGCAGCTCCTCGAAGCAGATCGTGCAGATCAAGGTGATGCTGGCGACCCTCGCAGAGCGCTTTGGCGAACCCCTCACCCCGACCGAGAACACCCTCCCAGGCTGGCCCCGCCTCGCCTCCGTGTCCGAGGCCGACCTGCGCGCCTGCAAGCTCGGCTACCGCGCCCGCTACATCGCCGAGACCGCGCAACGCCTCGCCGCCGAACCCGCCTGGGAGGCTCGCCTCGCG
>JBKHEJ010000085.1:0-10914 GCA_046540855.1 Nitriliruptoraceae bacterium | reverse complement strand
CACCTCGACGCCCGGCACCTCGACGAGCTGCGCACGCAGCTCGCGCTCCGCGGCGTCGAGCGCGGGGAGCGCGTCACCCGCGCGCGGTTCCTCGTGCCGGTTGCCGTCGGGGTCGAGGAGCTCGAAACCGTGGCTGCCGGCGACCCACAGGCCCGCGATGTCCACGCGGGCGCGGACGTCGCCGAGGTCGCGGCCGCTGACGATCGCGGTGGGGCAGGTAGCCACGAGCGCGACGAGCACCTCGCGCATGCCCGGCGCGAGGGCGGCGTCGTCCGGGTCATCGACGATCGGCGCCAGCGTCCCGTCGACGTCGAGGAACACCGCCGGCTGGGTCCCGGTGAGCAGCCCAGTGACCGCCCCGAGGCATGCTTCGGCGTCGGGCACCTGCGAGAGCGCTCGCTCGCAGGGCGTGAGCTCGAGCTCGCGCAGGTCGCTGACCACGACATCGGCCCCGTGGCGGCGCAGGTCGTCGAGGTCGCCGTCGCGGGCGATGCCGACCACGTGGGCGAACCCGCCGCGCCGACCCGCCTCGACGCCGGCCCGCGCGTCCTCGACGAGGATCGTGTGCGCGGCGTCCGCGCCGACCCGCTGCGCCGCCGCGAGCGGCACGGCAGGGTCCGGCTTGCCGGGCAGTCCGAGGTCGGCGGCGGTGAGGCCGTCGACGCGGGCCTCGAACAGCTCGTGCAGCCCGGCGCGCTCCAGGACCGGCCCCGCGTTGCGGCTCGCGGAGAACACCGCCGTACGGACGCCGTGCAGGTGGAGCCGGTGCACCAGCCGCACCGTGCTGTCGAACACCGCGACGCCGTCCTCGTCGAGCCGTTCCAGGAAGTCGGTGTTCTTGCGCTCACCCAGCGCGGCGATGGTGTCCTCGTCCACCTCGATGCCCCGGCTCGCCAGGAAGGAGCGGATGCCGTCCTGGCGCGGCCTGCCGTCCACATCGCGGCGGTAGTCCTCCGGGGTGAAGGGGGAGAGGTCCTCGTCCTCGGCCGCCTGGCTGGCTCGCTCCTCGAGGAAGCGGTCGAACAGCCTCGTCCAGGCGCTGAGGTGCACCGATGCGGTGTCGGTGATCACCCCGTCGAGGTCGAACACCGCGGCGGTGACACCGGAGAGGTCGAGCTGCGCGGTCATCGTGGTCCTCCGTGCTCCTCGTGTCGGTCGCGGCGGTGGTGCGGTCAACCCAGGGGCGTGAGGTTCACCCGTCGGCGGGACGGTCCGGTGGCCCGAGGGTCGCGAGCTCCACCGTCTGGCCAGGCCCCAGCTCGACGGTCTCCTCCGGCGCGCAGACCCGGACCGACGGCCGCCCCTCGCCTGCCCGGTTCGCCATGCTGATGCGTTCGCTGTCGACCCTGACGGAGAGCTGGCAGCTGCGGAAGACGAGGTCGAACTCCAGCGTCCCGAGCTCCGGGGGCCAGACGGGGTTGACGTGGAGGCTGCCGTCGCGGACCTCCAGGCCCGTGAAGCAGCGCAGCAGCAGGTCGACGCTGCCGGCCAGCGCGCCGAGGTGGATGCCCTCGGGGGTGGTCCCGCCCTGGAGGTCGTGGACGTCGCTGGCGAAGGCGCGGTCCAGGAAGGTCAGCGCCTGCTCCCGGTGCGCCCGTGCGAGGACCCAGGCGTGCACGACCGAGCTCAGCGTCGAGCCGTGGGAGGTGCGGTCGAGGTAGTAGTCGATGGTGCGGGTGATGGTCTCGGGATCGAGGCGGTAGCCGAGGCGCTCGAACAGCGCCCGCAGCTCCTCCGCGGAGAACAGGTAGAACAGCATGAGCACGTCGGCCTGCTTCGAGGCCTTGTAGCGGTCCGGGGTGTCCCCCTCGGCCTCGAGGATGCGGTCGAGGCGGTGGATGTCGCCGTGCTCCTCGCGGAGCCGGTCCCAGTCGAGCTCCTCGAGGTCCTCGTACCCCTCGTACTGGCTGATCACGCCGTCGTGGAAGGGGACGACGAGGAGCCGGCTGAGCTCCTCGAACCGCTCGAGCTCCTCCGCCCCGACCTCCAGCTGGCTGGTCAGCTCCGACCAGCGCAGCTCGGTGAGCAGCTCGGGCAGCTCCAGCACGCGGTGGAACAGCCAGGCCGCCATGACGTTGGTGTAGGCGTTGTTGTCCAGGCCGGGTTCGTCGGCGTCCGGGTAGCTCGTGTGGAACTCGTCGGGACCGACCACCCCCCGGATGGCGTAGCGCCCGATGCCGGCGTCGTAGGTCGCCAGGCTGGAGAAGAAGCGCGCCACCTCGAGGAGGATCTCGGCGCCCTGCTCGGCGAGGTAGGCCCGGTCGTCGGTGGTGTCCTGGTAGGTCCAGACGTTGTAGGCGACCGCGAGCCCGATGTGCCGCTGCAGGTCGGTCGGGTCCGGGACCCAGCGACCGGACTGCGGGTTGAGGTGCCACTCCTGCGCGGCCTCCTCGCCGTTGCTGGCGCTCTGCCACGGGTACATCGCGCCGGCGTATCCGGCCGCACGCGCGGCCCTCCGCGCGGCGGGGAGCCGGTGGTAGCGGTAGCCGAGCAGGGCACGGGTGAGCGCCGGCAACCGCAGGTGCAGGACGCGCAGGACGAACAGCTCGTCCCACATGATCAGCCCGCGGTAGGCCTCGCCGTGCAGGCCCCGAGGCGGCACGCCCACGTCGTAGGAGGCGGTGTTGGGCGAGACGGTCTGGAGCAGGTGGAACAGGTGCAGCCGCACGATGCGGTCCATCCCGCCCCCGAGCTCACCGTCGATCCCGAACCGGTCCCACAGGCCGTGCCAGGCAGCGATGTGTGGGCCGAGCAGCTCGGTGAAGGAGCCCGCGCCGCGCACCTCCAGCGTCGCGTCGTGCTCGGGCTCGAAGGTGGCGACCTCGCGCGCGGTGTGGACGGCGACCACCTTGTCGACGGTGATCGGGGCACCCTCCTCGAGGTCCACCTCCAGCTCGTGGGCGATCCACTCCCGCCCGCGCACCGTCCGCCGCTGGGCGTCGATCGGCTCGCCCTCCTGCTGCAGGCGGGTGCGCGCCGCCTCGGCGATCGCGAGCTTCGAGGTCGAGGTCGTGGTCCGCAGCCGGAGCAGCTCGCCGTCGGCGGACACCTCGGTGCCGGTGAGGTGCTGGGAGGCGAGCTCGGCGTAGCGCGCCACCCCGTCGTTCGCGACGCGACCATCCAGACCGGAGCGGACGCGCAGCCGTCCCGAGAAGTCCTCGGCCACCACCGTCAGCTCCAGGGCCGCGAGGTGCTCGTCGCGCATGTGCACGAGCCGGCGCTCCACGACCCGCAGCGTCCGGTCGGCGTCGCGCCGTCGCAGCCGGCGGATCAGCAGCCCCCGACGCAGGTCGAGCCGTAGCTCGTGGTCGAGCAGGTCACCGGCGGTGAGGTCGAGCCACTCGCCGTCGTCGATGGCGATCTGCAGGAACACCCAGTCGGGCAGGTTGACGAGCGACTCGTTGACGACCGTGCGGCCGGAGACCTCGCTGGCGAGCCGGTTGTAGCACCCGGCGACGTAGGTGCCCGGGTAGTGCACGCCGTCGGCTCGGGACCCGGGTACGGCGCCACGGGTGGCGAGGTAGCCGTTGCCCAGGGTGCACAGGGCCTCACGCAGGGGCTCCTCCTCCGGCTCGAAGCCCTCGTAGCCGAACACCCACGGATCGGACGTCTCGACCAGGCTCATGCCGGCTCCTCCCACAGCATCATGCTGCGGGCCTGCCGCGGTCCTCGCCACCGTCGGACCCGTCCGTCCGTCCGCTTCCTGCCGGCCCACGCAGCTGCGGTGGGGGCGTGCTCGCAGGAGCACGGGGAACGCCCGTGAGGGTGGCCGGGGGTGGCCGGGGGTGGCCGTTCGTCCGCGGTGGCCGTTGCGCCGACCTCGCGCGTCCTTAGGGTGAGAGCGGAGGTCGGGGGCAGCCGTCGCCGACCGTCGCCGAGGCAAGGAACCCCCATGATGCGTCGTCTCGAGCAGAGCCACGATCATCTCATCGGCTACTCCCTCGGGGGTGAGGTCTCCGCCGAGGAGTACACGCAGCTGGCGAGCGAGCTGCGCGACGAGATCGCCAAGCACGGCACCATCCGCGTGCTGTTCCGGCTCACGGACCTTGAGCTGTCCAGCTTCTTCACCGCCCTCGACGAGCGGCTCCGCTTCGTGCGGGAGAACCGCGACGACGTCGAGCGCATCGCGGTCGTGACCGACGGCACGCTCACCGGGCTGCTGGGCAAGGCCGCCGAGGCCGCGCCGGTCGAGGTGCGGACGTTCGCGCCGGACGACGAGACCGAGGCCTGGGCGTGGCTCGAGTGAGCCACGAGGCGCCGGGAGCCTGAGCGCCGGGCCCGGGCGGCCGAGGGCGGAAGGCGGGACGTGGGACGGGTCAGGATCGGTGTGTCGGGCTGGGACTACGACAGCTGGCGTGGCAGCTTCTACCCGGACGATCTTCCCAAGCGCGACGAGTTGGGGTACGCCGGCGAGCACTTCGACCTGATCGAGATCAACGCGACCTTCTACCGGCTCGCCTCGCCCGAGCGCTTCGCCGCCTGGCGGGACGCCGTCCCCTCCGGGACCGTGCTGGCGGTGAAGGGGAGCCGCTTCATCACCCACGACAAGAAGCTCGCCGATGTCCGCACCCCCCTGGCCAACCTCCTCGCCTCCGGGATCCTGGAGCTCGGGAGCGCGCTCGGGCCGGTCCTGTGGCAGCTGCCGGAGCAGCGGCACTTCGACGCCGACCGCATCGAGCGCTTCCTCGCCGCGCTGCCGCACGACACCGACCACGCGGCCGAGCTCGCCCGTGGCCACGACGACCGGGTGAGCGACGTCGCCTACGGCCCGGGTGGCAACCACCGGATGCGGCACGTGCTGGAGGTCCGCCACCCGAGCTGGCTGAGTCCCGAGATGGTGGCGATCGCCCGCCGCCACGGGGTCGCCCTCGCCATCTCCGATGCCACGGCCTGGCCGACCACCGAGGAGGTCACGGCCGGGTTCGTCTACGCCCGGCTCCACGGTCCAGGCGCGCTGTACGCGAGCGGCTACAGCGAGGAGCAGTTGCGGTCCTGGGCGGAGCGCATCGCGCGCTGGCGTGCCGCCGAGGAGCCGGCGGACGCCGAGCGCATCACCGACCGCGAACCCCCGCCGCGCAAGGAGCGCGACGTCTACGTCGCCTTCAACAACGACAAGGACGGCCACGCGCCCCGCGACGCGAGCCGTCTGCGTGCCCTGCTCGGTGAGGGCTGAGGGCCTCGCGGCCGCACCCGGGGACCCTGCGCCGAGAGCCCGTTCGACCACCTGCTGCCGGACCAGGAGCCAGGCATGAGCACCGACCTCTACGACGTGATCGTCCTCGGTGCCGGGTCGACGGGCACCAACGTCGCCTGGTACGCCCGCCACCACGGCCTCACCGTCGCTGTGGTGGAGGAGCGGCTCGTCGGCGGTGAGTGCTCGTACTTCGCCTGCATCCCCAGCAAGTCGCTCCTGCACCCGACGGAGGTGGTCGCGGCCGCGCGTCGCGTGCCCGGTGCCGCCGCCGCGGTGTCCGGTGAGCTGGACGCTGGGGAGGTGCTGCGCCGCCGGGACGAGTGGACCCATGAGCTGGACGACGGCGCGCAGGCATCCTGGCTCGAGGAGCTCGGGGTGGACCTCAGACGCGGCACGGCGCGCCTGGCCGGTGAACGGCGGGTCGAGGTCCGCGACGAGCAGGGCCGGGTCCGTGAGCTCACCGCGACCCGTGGCGTGGTCATCGCGACGGGTTCACGGCCCGCGCTCCCGCCGATCGATGGCCTCGACCGGACCCGGGTGTGGACCAACCGGGAAGCCACCCAGGCCGAGCGGATCCCCGACCGGCTGCTCGTGCTCGGTGGGGGGCCGGTCGGTTGCGAGCTCGCGCAGGGCTTCGCGCGGCTCGGGGCCACGGTGACGGTGCTCGAGATGGCGGACCGGCTCCTGATGCCCTACGAGCCCGAGGTCGGCACGCTGCTCGGGGAGGCCTTCGAGGCGGAGGGCATCAGCGTGCGGACCGGCACGACCGTGGACTCGCTCACCCGCGACGGCGAGGACGGTCCGGTCACCGTCACCACCGCGGCCGGCGAGGAGCTGGTCGCCGACGAGCTGCTCGTCGCGGCTGGACGGACGCCGAACACCGACCGCTTGGGCCTGGAGACCGTCGGCCTCGAGCCGGGCGGCTCGCTCGCGGTCGACGACCGCCTCGCGGTCGACGGGGTCGCCGGAGGGTGGCTGTACGCCGCCGGTGACGTCAACGGTCGCGCCCTGCTGACCCACCAGGGCAAGTACCAGGCGAGGATCGTCGGCGACGTCCTCGCCGGCCGTGACGTGACGGCCTGGGCGGACCACACCGCGGTCGGGCAGGTGGTGTTCACCGACCCGCAGGTCGCCGCCGTCGGCGTGACCGAGGCCGCGGCCCGGGAGGCGGGCATGGACGTCCGCACGGTCCGCTCGGACCCGAACGCCGTGGCCGGTGGTGCGCTGCACGGGCACGGGTACGGCGCGGCCACGCTCGTCATCGACCAGCGACGCCGGGTGGTCGTCGGCGCGAGCTTCGTCGGGCCAGGGGTCGGTGAGCTGCTCCACGCCGCCACCGTGGCGATCGTCGGCGCGGTCCCGCTGGAGACGCTGTGGCACGCGGTGCCCGCCTTCCCGACCACGAGCGAGGTCTGGCTCCGGCTCCTCGAGGCCGAGCGTGGTGTCAGCTGACCGCACCCGGCACCCCGGCCGCCATCCGAGCGCCCCGCACCGAGCAGTCACGGCCGTTCGGCCGAGAGCGGTCCCGTCCCGTTCCGTACGGTCGAACACGGTCATGGTGCGACCGGCAGAGGGGATGCCATGCCGAGGACAGAGGTAGCGCTCGAGGCCCGGCTGGAGCGGCTCGAGATCATGGACGCCGACGGCCGGATCGACGAGGACCTGCTACCTGAGCTCGACGGCCAGCTGCTCGTCGATCTGCACCGCGCGATGGTGCTCGGCCGGCGCTTCGACGAGCGGCGGCTGCGGTTGCAGCGCCAGGGCCGGATCGGGACCTTCGCGCCCACGATCGGCCAGGAGGCAGCGCAACTCGGAGCCATCAGCGCGCTGGAGGCGACCGACTGGTTCGTGCCCTCCTACCGCGAGGCCCCGATGGCGCTGTGGCGGGGGACGACGATGGAAGCGCTCCTGCTCTACGACGCCGGCTACAACGAAGGGGCCGAACCCGCCGAGGACAGCACCGACCTGCCGATCTCCGTCCCGGTGTCCTCCCAGGTGCCGCACGCGACGGGCCTGGCCTACGCCGCGAAGCTGCGCGGGACCGGACAGGTCGTGCTGGTCTCGTTCGGGGACGGAGCGACCTCGGAGGGTGACTTCCACGAGGCCGTGAACGTCGCATCGGTCCACGGCGCCCCGGTCGTGTTCCTGTGTCAGAACAACCAGTACGCGATCTCCACACCCACCGGCCAGCAGACCGGAGCGACGACGTTCGTGCAGAAGGCGGTGGCCTACGGCATCCCCGGTCTCCAGGTCGACGGCAACGACCTCTTCGCGGTGTACGCCGCGACCCACGAGGCGGTCGAGCGTGCGCGCTCGGGTGGTGGGCCGACGCTGATCGAGGCGGTGACCTACCGCCTGTCCGTGCACACCACGGCGGATGATCCGTCCACCTACCGCGATGAGGGCGAGGAGGAGCGCTGGTGGGAGAAGGACCCGATCGAGCGCCTGCGTCGCTATCTCGTCGACGAGGGACTCCTCAGCACCGAGCAGGTGGACGCGGTGGAGGAGGAGGTCGCCGATGCGATCGAGCAGGCGTGGGCGCGAGCCTCGGAACTCATGGACGAGCTCGGTGACCCGGCGGTGATGTTCGACCATGTCTACGCCGAACGGCCCGCCTACCTCGAGGAGCAGCGCGAGGGGTTCCTGGCGGCGCGCGGGGAGGGCAGCAGCGATGGCTGAACGCACGATGATCGAGGCGCTGAACCTCGCCCTGCACCAGGAGATGGCCGCAGACGACTCGGTGCTGGTGCTCGGCGAGGACGTCGCGCAGACGGGCGGGGTGTTCCGCGTCACGGCGGGCCTCAAGGACGGGTTCGGCCCGACGCGCGTCTTCGATGCGCCGCTGGCGGAGTCCGCCATCGTGGGGACGTCGATCGGGCTCGCGGTGGGTGGCTGCCGCCCCGTCTGCGAGCTGCAGTTCTCCGGTTTCGCCTCCTTCGCGATGCATCAGCTCGAGAGCCACGCCGCCCGGCTGCGGTGGCGCTCGCGGGGGCGGTTCGAGGTGCCGATGGTCGCGCGCATGCCCTACGGCGCCGGGGTGAAGGCGCTGGAGCACCACTCGGAGAGCAAGGAGGTCTTCTACGCCCACGTGCCCGGACTGAAGATGGTCGTGCCCTCCGGGCCCCGGGTGGCCCGGGGCCTGCTCGTCAGCGCGATCCGGGATCCGGACCCCGTGGTCTTCTTCGAACCGAAGGCCATCTACCGGTCGCTCAAGGAGGAGGTGCCGGACGAGGAGGAGACCGTTCCCATCGGCGTCTCGCGCATCGTCCGTGAGGGGGGCGACGTGACCCTCATCGCCTACGGCGCGATGCTGCCTCGGACCGTGCAGGCCGCGGAGCAACTGGCCGAGGACGGCATCGAGGCCGAGGTCGTCGACCTTCTGACCCTCTCGCCCCTCGACGATCGCACCTTCACCGAGTCGGTCCGCCGGACCGGTCGGGCGGTGATCGTCCACGAGGCGCACCGCAGTTTCGGGCCTGCGGGCGAGGTCGCCTTCCGCCTCCTGGAGCGGTCCTTCTGGTGGCTGCAGGCGCCGATCCGTCGTGTGACCGGCTACGACGTGACGGTCCCCTACTTCGCTCGCGAGCAGGCCTACCTCCCGGACGCGGACCGGATCGAGCGCGCGGCACGCGCCGCGCTGCGTGAGGAGTAGCCATGGCACGCGAGGTCACCTTCACCGACCCCGGAGAGGGCATCTTCGAGGCCGAGATCGTCGAGGTGGCGGTGTCCGTGGGGGACCACGTCGACGAGGGAGACACGCTCCTGGTGGTCGAGACGGACAAGGCCACCACCGACCTGCCGTCGCCCTACACCGGCGAGGTCGAGGAGGTGGCGGTCTCCGCGGGCGACGTCGTCGAGGTCGGTGACGTCCTGTTGAGCGTCTCGGGTGCGGAGGATGCCGCCGCCGGGGACACCGAGGAGACGAGCGGCGAGGATGAGACCGACGGTGGTGCGCCGGAGAGCGAGACCTCTCGGGAGCAGGAGCCGTCGGATGGCAACGGCGACGGTGGGCGGGCTGCCGCGGTCGGTGAGCTCCCGGAGCAGGAGCCGACGAGCGGTGACGCGGGGCCGTCCTCGTCGACCGCGACCGATCACATCGACGGTGCGGACGACGGCGAGGACCGCGGCGGGGACGAGGACCGGGGCGGACCGGTCCCGGCCTCGCCCGCCACCCGCCGGCGTGCGCGTGAGCTGCAGGTGGACCTGGCGCAGGTGGAGGCGACCGGTGAGGATGGGCGGGTGACCCGCTCCGACATCGAGGCCGCCGCTGAGGACCGATCCGAACCGGCACCCGAAGACGACGAGCACGAGCGGTGGGGTCCGGTCGAGCGTGTCCGGCTGCGCGGGGTGCGGCGGACCACCGCGCGTCGGGTCGCGGCGTCGTGGCAGCAGATCCCGCACGTCACCCACCACGATGTCCTGGACGTGACCGCTCTGGAGCGGTGGCGGCGGGAGCAGGCCCCGCGCGTCGAGGAGGCCGGTGGCGAGCTGACCTTGCTGGTGCTGGTGATGAAGGCCGTGGCGGGCGTGCTCGCACGCCACCCACGTCTGAACGCGAGCCTCGACCTCGATGCCGAGGAGGTCGTGCTCAAGCGCCACTACCACCTCGCGATCGCGGTGGACAGCGAGGACGGTCTGCTCGTCCCGGTGGTGCGCGATGTCGACCACACGCCCCTGCTCGACCTCGCGGTCCGGTTCAGCGACCTGGTCGCCCGCACGCGGGCCCGTGACCTCGACCGCGAGGAGTTGGGCGGCGGCACCTTCACCATCACCAACATCGGACCGCTCGGAGGCACCGGCTTCACCCCGCTGATCCAACCCCCCCAGGTCGCGATCCTCGGGATGGGCCGCGCCCGCCTCGAACAGGTCGTGACCGGTGACCTTGACGCGCACCGGACCGAGGTCCAGCTACGACTGCCGATCTCCCTGGCCTACGACCACCGGGTCGTCGATGGGGCGGACGCCGCCCGCTTCGTCGCCGACCTCGCTACCGCGCTCGCTGACCCGAACGCCCTGCTCCTGACCACCTAGGAGGCACCGCGACCCGCCTCCCCGGTGTTGCCAGTATCTGCGACACTCGGCTAGGTTCCTGGCGGGCCGGTCGCGGGGCGGGCTCCCTGGATCGCGGGCGCGCGCGTGGGTGGACGGAGGAGCCGAGGTGCTGGGCGAGCGGGTCCGCAGCCTGCGTCTCGGCCGCGGGTTGACCCAGGTCCAGCTGGCCGAGCTCGCCGGTGTCAGTCGCCAGCTGGTCGGTGCCGTCGAGGCCGATCGTCACCTGCCCCGCGTCGACGCGGCGGTCCGCCTCGCGGCGGCTCTCGGGACCTCGGTGGAGGAGCTGCTCGCCCCGGACACCCGCGACGTGGTCGGGGTGCTGGAGTCCCCCGCCGAGGGGTCGCTCGTGCGCGTCGCCAGGGTCGGTGATCAGCTCGTCTGCGTCCCCGCTGCGAGGTCGGGGGAGGGCTGGGCCGCCGCCGACGCCCAGGTCCGCGGCGGGGCTGCGCAGCTGTTCGACGTGGAGCGCCCGGCCGCCGTGGTCGCCGGCTGCGACCCGATCCTCGGGCTCGCCTCCCGGCTGCTCGAGTCGACCGTCGGCCTGCGGGTCGTCGCGGCATCGACCTCCAGCGCCGCCGCTGTGGCTGCGCTCGCGTCCGGTCGCAGCCACGCCGTCGGCGTGCACGGCCCGGCGGGTCGCATGCCGACCCCGCCCGTGCCGGTGCGGC